>RXJW01000153.1 GCA_003963005.1 Burkholderiales bacterium | reverse complement strand
CGACCTCGCCGCACGGCTGCTGCGAGCAGGCGCGATTGGCGAGCTGCGGGCGATGCAATCTAGCTTCTGCTTCGCGTCCGTCTACGACCCGCAGCACCGCCAGTGGAACCCGGCGCTGGCGGGCGGCGCCCTGTGGGACATCGGCATCTACAACCTCGCCGTGACGCGCTGGGTGCTGCAGCAGATGAACGATGGCGTGTGCCCCGAGCCCGAGCGCCTGGACGTGCAGGTCAAGATCGCGCCGACCGGCGTGGACGCGGCCGTGAACGTGACGCTGCACTTCCCCGACGGCGTGACCTCGCAGTTCCGCTGCGGTTTCGACGCTGCTTCGGTGAACGCCTTCGAGGCGCTGGGCTCGAAGGCCGCATTGCGCTTCCCGACGGACTTCTGGCAGGCGGAGGCCGTGGAGGTCGTCACCCGCAAGGCGCCACCCGAGCGCATGGCGGCGCCGTTCGTCATCAACGGCTTCGAGGGTGAGATCGCCGAAGCGCAGGCCTGCATCCAGGACGGCCGCGTCGAGAGCCCGCGCATGCCGCACGCCGAGACGCTGGCGCTGCTGGGCTGGATGGACGCGATCCGGGCACGCTTCTGACCGGTCGGCTCAGCGCACGTAGCGCTTCTCGATGCGGCCGATGCTGCCATCGCGCAACATGGCCGCCAGGCCCACATCCATCGCTGCCAGCGCAGCCGGCGCCCGCGGGCTGGCCTTGGCAAAGCCCATGAAGGTCGGCTCCGGGTTGAAATGCTGCAGCGGCTGGCGCTCCAGCCGGTCGGCCAGCCCGAGCTGGCGGATCTCCCACAGCCCGACCAGCGCCGTAACGATGACGACATCCGCGCGCCCGTGCTCCACCAGTTGCACGGCTGCGCCCACGTCCCGGGCCTGCTCGACGCGACCCTCGACCTGCGCCAGCACCAGCTGCGGGTAGATGTAGCCCGAGCCGACGGCCAGGCGCAGGCCACGCAGGTCCTGCAGTTTCTCGAGCTTCAGGCCCGAGCCGCGGCGCGTGTAGAAGTGGTAGTGCTTGCCGGCCCGGTAGCTGACGCTCCAGCGCAGGAAGCGGTCACGCTCGGTGCTGTAGTTGACCGTGGTGGTGAAGTCCGCCAGGCCCCGCTCGAGCATGAAGAGCACGCGCTTCCAGGGCACCCACTGCACGTCGATCTCGCCCTGCCAGCCGCCGCGCTTGAGCGCTTCACGGGCGATGTCGATGTCGACGCCCTCGCCGCTGGCATGGCCGGCCGGGTTCACGAGCGGCGGGTAGACCGTGTTGGCCAGCACCAGCGTGCCGCTGGTGGCGGGCTGGGCGGCAGCCCAGGCCGGCAGCAGCAGGCTGCTGCTGGCGAGGAAGCGGCGGCGGCTGTCCATCAACGCAAGCCCAGGTCCAGCGCGGTCCCGGCGAACACCGCGAAGCCCACCCAGTGGTTCGCGCGGAAGGCCCGGAAGCAACCGTCACGGCTGCGGCCGCGGATCAGCCCGACATGCCACACCACCTGCGCGGCTGCCACCGCCATGCCGAGCAGGAACCAGCGCCCGAGGCCCAGGCGCAGGCACAGGACCGTCCAGAGACCGAGGTAGAGCGCATAGAAAGCCACGATGCCCGCGACGTCGAAGCGGCCGAGCGCAATGGCCGATGACCGCACGCCGATCTTCAGGTCGTCGTCGCGGTCCACCATCGCGTACTCGGTGTCGTAGGCGAGCACCCAGAAGAGATTGGCCGCCAGCAGCGCCCAGGCGGTGCGCGGCACCGACGACAGCTGCCATTCCACGCCCCCCAGCGCCGCCGCGAAGGCCATCGGGATGCCGAACGAGAACGCGACGCCCAGCACCGCCTGCGGCATCGCCAGCACGCGCTTGGCGAACGGGTAGGCGATGGCCACGGCCAGCGCCGCGAAGCTCAGCAGGATGGCCGGCGGGTTGGTCGTCAGCACGAGTCCGAAGGCGACGAGCGACAAACCCGCGCCGAGCGCCAGCGCTTCCTTCACCGACACCGCGCCTGTCGTGACCGGCCGCGCGGCGGTGCGCTTCACGTGCCGGTCGAACTCGCGGTCGGCCACGTCGTTGACGCAGCAGCCCGCCGAGCGCATGAGCACCGTGCCGAGCGTGAACACCGCCAGCAGATGCCAGCCGGGGAAGCCGTCCGCGGCGATCCACAGCGCCGACAGCGTCGGCCACAGCAGCAGCAGCCAGCCGGCCGGGCGGTCCCAGCGGATGAGCTGCAGGTACAGCGCCAGGCGCGAGGGCGGCGAGGCGGCAGGGGCGGTGATGGACATGACCGTATTTTCACGCGCGCCGGGCCGGGGCCGGTGCATCATGCGCCCAGGGCGGCCTGGGGCCGACCCGGGCCCGCCCGGACCCGCCCATGACCCACGCCACGCAGGGGCAACGGCCGCTGCCTACAGTGGCGCCGTACTTCCATCCCCCTGCCATGACCGATCTCAGCGCCTTCCCCATCACCCGCAAGTGGCCGGCGCGCCACCCGGACCGCCTGCAGCTGTACTCCCTGCCCACGCCCAACGGCGTGAAGGTGTCGATCGCGCTGGAGGAAACCGGCCTGCCTTACGAACCGCATCTGGTGCGCTTCGATGCGAACGACCAGCTGAGCCCCGAGTTCCTGTCGCTCAACCCGAACAACAAGATCCCGGCCATCCTTGACCCGCACGGGCCGGACGGCCAGCCGCTGGCGCTGTTCGAGAGCGGCGCCATCCTCGTGTACCTGGCCAGCAAGACGGGCCAGCTGCTGCCCACCGACACTGCACGCCGCTACGAGGCGCTGCAGTGGCTGATGTTCCAGATGGGCGGTGTCGGGCCGATGTTCGGCCAGCTCGGCTTCTTCCACAAGTTCGCCGGCAAGGACTACGACGACAAGCGCCCGCGCGACCGCTATGTGGCCGAATCTCGCCGGCTGCTGAACGTGCTTGACCAGCATCTCGCTGGCCGCGCCTGGCTGGTGGGTGACGAGTTCGGCATCGCCGACATCGCCACCTTCCCGTGGGTCAACAACCTCGTTGGCTTCTACGGCGCGCGCGAGATCGTCGGCTACGACGACTTCAAGCACGTGGACCGCGTGCTCCAGGCCTTCCTGGCCCGGCCGGCGGTGCAACGCGGCCTCAAGATTCCCGCCCGCGACTGAGGGCGCGGCTCAACCCGCCATCAGGGCGCGTGCGCGGGCCAGCGAGTCCGCCACGATGCCCGCGGCCGTGCGGGCGAGCGCCGGGGTGTGGTCCGCCATGACCTGCATGCGCAGCCGCGCGCTGTTCAGCGACACGGCCGGGTACTCCACCAGGTTGGCCAGCAGCCCGGCTTGCGCCATCTCGCGGCAGGCGATGCGCGCGAGGGCATCCGGCCCCAGCATCACCGGCACGATGGGCGACGGGTGGCCCAGCACCGTGATGCCCCGCTCGGTGAGGGCGCCGCGCAGCGCCAGGATGGCCTGCATCAGGCGGTCGCGGCGGTGGGCGCCTTCGTCGGAGCGCACCAGCTTCAGGCAGGCCCGCACGATGGCCACCTGCACCGGCGACAGCGCGTTGGAGAAGGTGTTCGGCGCCGCGTAGAAGCGCAGGTACTCCTTGATGGCCCGGTCGTGCGTGGCCACGAAGCCGCCGTTGGATGCGAAGGTCTTGGAGAACGAGCCCATCACCAGGTCCACCTGGCCGAGCAGGCCCTGCAGCTCCAGCTGGCCGCCGCCGCCCGCGCCCAGGCTGCCCAGGTCGTGCGCCACGTCCACCAGCAGCAGCGCACCGTGCGTGCGGGCCAGCGCCTGCAGCCGGGCGAGGTCGGGTGCATCCGCGTCCATCGAGAAGCAGCCCTCGGTGACGATCAGGATGCCGTTGTGCGGGTCACGCTGGCGCACCCGCTTGAGCAGGCGTTCGGCATGGTCCACGTCCAGGTGGCGGTGCAGGTGGATGTTGGGCGTGGCCGCTCGCGCACCTTCATGCAGGCAGTTGTGGGCGAGCTGGTCGATGATGATGTGGTCGGTCTCGCGCACCAGGCCCTTGATGGCCCCGAAGCCTGCCGCCCAGCCGGTCGGGAAGAGCAGCACCTCGGGCATGCGCAGCAGCTCGCCCAGCTCGGCTTCGAGCGCGACCGTCTCTTCGACGTTGCCGGCGAGCGCCGTGGAGCCGGCGCTGTGCACGCCGTAGCGCTCCATCGCGGCCTGGGCGGCCGCGCAGACGAGCGGATGACGTGCCAGCGACAGGTACTCCTGCGACGAGAAGTTCAGCCCCGCATGGCGCTGGCCGTCCAGCAGCGTGAGCTCGGCCGTGGCACCCGGCCGGCCGCCCAGCCGCTTCGCGTACGGGAACACACCACGGCTCACGCGGGTCTGGGCCCAGGCGTGGAAGGCCTGGGCCTTGGCGGCGAGGTCGGCACCGGGTTGTGTCAGGTAGTCGAATGAGGAGCCGCGCAGCTCGGCCCCCTCCGGCGAGATGTCCTCCGCCGCCGAATGCGCGGCATGTTCCAGCAGATCGTCCATGAAAGCCCCCGAGACAGGTTGGTTGATGTTGTGGGCTGGACTGTGCGCAGGCGGTGCGGGGAACACATCCGCACTTTTGTCGAATCGGCGTGGGCATACTGCGACGTCCCTGCTGCCGGTGCGCCATCCATGCCGATTCGCTTCCTGTTCGCGATGCTCCTGTTGTGCAGCGGCCTGGCCCGCGCCGCCGAGATCCGGCTCGGCTCGCTGTCGCTCGACTGGCCGGCGGGCTACACGCTCAAGTCCGCGCAGTCCCCCTTCGAGCTGAGCGGGCCGGGCGGCAGCAAGGTGCTCGTGACCGTGCTGCGCCCGGCGGCCGCCGCCGACAGCCCCGAGGCGCTGGCCCGCTTGAACGAGCGGGTCGAGCGCCTCGTCACCGACCAGGCGACCCGCGCCGGCACGGTGGTGCTGCCGCTCAGCGCCCGCACGCTGCCCGACGGCACGCGCCTGCAATTCATCGGCAGCCAGGCCACCGGGCTGCTGCAGCGCGGCAGCTATTTCCTGCTGTACGTGCTGACGTCCCGCCAGGGTGTGCTGGCGCTCGTGAGCTTCGAGGGCCGCGGCGATGCCCTGGCCGAGCACGAGAGCCTGCAGGGTCTGTTCAGCAGCGTGCAGTGGACCGCCGGGGACGCCAGCCCGCAGGAGCAGATGGCCTTCACCGAGCGCGTCGCCGCGCGGCTGCGCACCCAGCTCGGCGCCGAGACGGTGCGCGTGGCCGACCCGCTGACGCTCAAGATCGGCGACCTGCAGGCCAACCTGGACCGCATCCATGCCTTCTGCCGCGGCAACGCGGCGGGCTGCGACGCCGAGGTGGATCGTTATGTGCAGGCCGTCGCCGAGATGCAGAAGAAGGCGGCGCTGCCCCCGTCGCGCGAGGCGCTGCGGGTCGTGGTGCGCACCGCGGATTTCGTGCAGGGTGCCAGCAGCACCGGCGCGGCCAAGGGCAGCTTCCCGCGCCAGCCGCTGGTGGAGGGCCTGTTCTCGCTGCTCATGCTCGACTCGCCGCGCAGCGCACGCCTCGTCAGCGACGCGGACTGCCAGACGCTGGGCCTCACGGCCGACGAGGCCTATGCGCTCGGGCGCGCCAACCTGCGCCGGGAGCTCCGGCCGATGGCCCAGGCCGCCAAGCCGGTGACTCCGGGCGCATTCGGCACCCTGGAGGGCGATTTCTACGAATCGGGCCGTGTGCTGCTGCACGAGGACTGGGCGCCGCTGGCCCGCGCGCAGAAGGGCGTGCTGCTCGTGGCGCTGCCCGCCAAGAACCTGCTCGTCTACGGCGCCGACGACAGCCCCGCCGGGCGCGAAGCCCTGCGCCTGCTGGCGCGCGACCTGATGAAGCGCTCGCCCGGACCGCTGAGCGATGTGCTGCTGCGCTGGACACCCGAGGGCTGGCAGGCCGCCCCCTGAACGGCTTCAGTCCCAGGCCCACCGCCGATCCCCCGGGCCGGGCACGCAGCCGTCAGCCAGCGGCGCGCCGCCCTCGCGCTGCACGATGCCCTGCGGGCCGTGACACAGCTCGATGCGGCGCGCCATGGGCCAGCGCTGCACCGCGAAGGCATCGAGACTGTCCGGCAGGCTGGTCTGCACCTGGCCGGCGTTGAGCAAGTCGTCGGGATGGTCGTGGAAATGCAGCCAGGGCACG
This sequence comes from Burkholderiales bacterium, assembly GCA_003963005.1. Classification (GTDB taxonomy): domain Bacteria; phylum Pseudomonadota; class Gammaproteobacteria; order Burkholderiales; family Burkholderiaceae_C; genus Pelomonas. Next base: position 25,922 of record RXJW01000153.1, on the reverse strand, counting down.
AAGCGGCCGGCCAGCATCAGCCACGGCGCGGCTCGCACCGGCTCCGGTGCATAGCCCTCGGCGCGCAACCAGGCCTGGGCCTCGTCCCGTTCGCGCCGCCCGGCCCAGGCGGCCGCGAGCAATTCGGCCACCCACTGGTTGCAGTTCTGGTAGAGGGTGCTGAACGGGTAGGCGTTGGCGCTGTAGCGGGCGTTCAGCAGGCCGAGCGCGAGCGGCCGGTCGAGCGCTGCGGCGGCCAGCGGCGCGGCAGCCTCGGGCGGCAGCAGCAACAGCCGCACAAAGCCGATCCGCGGGTTGTCGCTGCCCACGACGAAGCCGGCCAGCCCCTGGTCGAAGAGGCGGGGTTGGCGCTCCACGCAGTCGTAGTAGAGCTGGCGCACGGCCCAGGGCATGTCCAGCCCCTCGGCCAACGCGACGGCCGCGTGCGAGTAGCGCAGCCCGAAGCGGGACAGATCGGTGCCCGAGCGGGCGATCAGCGCGGCCGGCGTGCCCGAGGCTGCCAGAGCTTCACGCACCACGGCGGCAAAGCGCAGCAGGCGGTCCTGCTGAGCGGCGTCCACCTGCATCGGGCGGTCGCAACCCTGCGGTGGCACCGAGCCGGCATGGGCCACGGTCACCGCCGCGGCCAGCAGCAGCGCTGCGGCGGCGCGGCGCGCCGTCAACGCGTGACGGGGCGTGCGGCCAGCTCGCGGTGCCAGGCGTCGTCGAGCACCAGGAAGAAGGCGCGGCCCGTGTCGGCATGCGCGAACGCGACGCCATAGGGCTGGGGCGTGGCCTGCACCTCGTCGCCCACCTGCACGGCACGTGCGGCCAGCGCCTGCTGCGGCAACGTGAGTTCGACGGGCTCGGCACCCTCGCGGCGCATCGTCAGGCGCAGCTTGCCGGCGTCGGCCTGGGCCACCTCGGTCACCCGGTAGCGGCCCTCGGCACGGCGCTCACCGCCGCTGCTGCTGCCGGAGGACTGCTTCAGCGAGTCGGACACGCTGCCCGACGACGCCGAGCCCGCGCCCGCGGCGGACGACACGAAGGAATCGGCCTGGGCAGCCGCAGCAGCGAGGGCCAGGGTGGCGAGGAGGACGAGGCGCATGGTGACTCGGCAATCGAAGCAAGGACTCGACGATAGCGCGCCTGGGTCGGCGCCGGTTGACCGGCGGCCTACCGGCGGGTACGCCGCACCGACGGTCAGGCGCGGTGCGCCGTTGCACTGCCACGCCAGCGCTTGAGCGTGAGGGCATTGCCCACCACGCTCACGCTGCTGAAGGCCATCGCGGCGCCGGCGATCACCGGGTTCAGCAGCCCGAAGGCCGCGAGCGGGATGCCGACCACGTTGTAGGCAAAGGCCCAGAACAGGCCCTGGCGGATCTTGGCGTAGGTGCGGCGCGACACGTCCAGCGCGTCGGCCACCAGCCGCGGGTCGCCGCGCATCAGCGTGACGCCGGCGGCCTCGCTGGCCACGTCGGCGCCGCCGGCCATCGCGAAGCCAACCGAAGCCGCCGCCAGCGCCGGCGCGTCGTTGATGCCGTCGCCGACGAAGGCCACCACGGCGCCGCCCTGGCGCAGCCGTTGCACGGTGGCGGCCTTGTCGCCCGGCAGCACCTCGGCATGCACCTCGCTGATACCCAGTGCCTGCGCGACGCCCGCCGCTGCGCCGCGGCTGTCGCCGGTCAGCATGACGGTGCGGATGCCGCGCGACTGCAGCTGCGCGACGGCGGCGGCCGCGGTGTCCTTGATGCGGTCACCGAAGGCGAGCAGGCCGAGGGCCTCGTGCTCGGCCAGCAGCCAGGACACGGTGTGCCCGCCCGCCTCCAGTCGGGCGGCCTCGGCGGCGAGGGGACCGTTCGCCAGGCCCCGCTCCTGCGCGAGCCGGGCGCCGCCGAGTGCGAGGCGCCGGCCTTGCACCACGCCCTCGACGCCACGCCCCGGCAGGGCTTGGGCCTGCGCCACGGACAGCGGCGTCAGCCCCTGCGCCGCGGCAAGCACGGCCTGCGCCAGCGGATGGCTGCTGGTGCGCTGCAGCGCGGCGGCGAGCTGCAGCAGCTCGTCGCGGGTCTGGCCTTGGGCGGGCACGAGATCGGTCAGCGTGGGCTGGCCGACCGTGAGCGTGCCGGTCTTGTCGAAGGCGACCACGGTCACGCCGTGCGCCAGCTCCAGCGCCTCGGCGTCCTTGATCAGGATGCCCTGGCGCGCCGCCACGCCGGTGCCCGCCATCAGCGTGGTGGGGGTGGCGAGGCCCAGCGCACAGGGGCAGGCGATGACGAGCACCGAGACGGCATTGACGAGGGCGGCTTCGGCGTCGCCGTTGTACAGCCACCAGCCGACGAAGGTGAGCGCCGCCGCCACCAGCACGACCGGCACGAAGACTGCGCTGACGCGGTCGACGATGCGCTGGATCGGCGCCTTGGCGGCCTGCGTCGACTCCACCATGCGGATGATCCGCGCCAGCGCCGTCTCCGCGCCGATGGCGGTGGTGCGCACGGTCAGCGCGCCCTCGGCATTGATCGCGCCGCCGGTCACGCGGTCGCCCGGCGCCTTGGCCACCGGCAGGCTTTCGCCGGTGAGCAGGGACTCGTCCACATGGCTGCGGCCGGTCAGCAACTCGCCGTCCACCGGGATGCGGTCGCCGGGGCGCACGCTCACCACGTCGCCCACGCGGACCTCGGCCACCGGCACCTCCACCACCTGCTCGCCGCGCAGCACCCGGGCCGTGCCGGGCCGCAGCGCGTTGAGCGCACGGATGGCGTCGGTCGTCTGGCGCTTGGCGCGCTGCTCCAGGAACTTGCCCAGCAGCACCAGCGTGATGACGGCGGCCGAGGCTTCGAAGTAGAGGTGCGTGTGGCCCGGGTGGCGCCCCATCAGATAGACCGACAGGCCATACGCCGCCGTCGTGCCGAGGGCCACCAGCAGGTCCATGTTGCCGCTGCCCGCGCGCACCGCATGCCAGCCGGCGCGGTAGAAGCGCGCGCCGAGCACGAACTGCACCGGCGTGGCCAGCAGCAGCTGCAGCCAGCCGGGCAGCGTCAGCGTGGCGCCAAGCAGGCCCGCGACCATCGGCAGCACGAGCGGCAGCGTGAGCACCGTGCCCAGCAGGACGGGCCAGGCGTCGGCGCCTCGCGGCGCCTGTGGCGGCGGGGGCGCCGCGGCGTCGATGACGGTGGCCGGGTAGCCGGCCTTGTCGAGCGCGGCCTTCAGCGCATCGGCGGGCACGTTGGGCAGGGCGTGCACCGAGGCCTTCTCGGTGGCGAGGTTGACGCTGGCGGCCTGCACGCCGGGGACGGCCTGGAGCGCCTTCTCGACGCGGCGCACGCAGGCCGCGCAGGTCATGCCTCTGACTTGCAGCGTGACATCACTCAGGATGGCGGAATGGCCAGTGGCAGCAGGCATGGCGAAACTCGGTCGGGACGATGGGCGCCGCGTGGGATCTGTCTTCATGGACAAGACAGAGTGTGCGCCGAACTCCGCGAGCCGGCCCGGCACCGCATTCAGCGGCCCGCCATGCGGCAGCTGCCCTCATGCCAGACTGAGTGCGCCGGTCAGGTGCGCCCACACCGCGTGCACGCGCCGCAGGTGACGGGTCTCGGGATGGGTCAGCAGCCAGAGCTCCGTCTCGGCTTCGTCCAGCGGCTCGGTCAGCCGGCGCAGCTCGCGGCGGGGCTCGGCGAGGAACATCGGCAGCACGCCCAGGCCCAGCCCCTGCGCCACCAGCTCCGCCACGCTCTGCACGCTGCCGGTGCGAAAGGCTGGCTGCAGCGTCGGGAAGTGCCGCTGTCGCCAGCGCACGGAGGGGTGTTCGGGCAGGCCGTCGTCGGGGGCGACCCAGGGCACGCGGGACGCGGCGGCTTCATCCCAGGCCTTGAGCGGGCCGCTGCGGGCGGCGTACACCGCGACGCGGATCGGCCCCACCCGCCGGCCCACGAGGTGACCGGGCGGCCGGTCGGTGGCGCGCAGCGCGATGTCGGCGTCGCGCCGGGTGAGGCTCGCGAGCTCGTTGCCGGTGTGCAGCTCGAACTGCAGGCGCGGCTGGGCCGCGCGCAAGCCGGCCAGCGCCGGTGCGAGCAGGCCGTGCAGCAGGGTGTCGGTGGTGGTGATGCGCACGGTGCCTTCGGCGTGCCCGGGCTCGGCCTGCGCGGCGGCCCGGGCGGCTTCGAGCGCGGCCTCGACCTGCTCGGCCTGGGCCGCGAGCGTGCGTGCCAGCTCGCCGGCACGGTAGCCGCGGCGGCTGCGCTCGAACAGCGCCTGGCCCAGGCCGCGCTCGAGCCGCTGCAGCATGCGGAACACGGTCGAGGCGTTCACGCCCAGCCGCTCGCCGGCCGCGGCCAGCGTGCCGGCGCGGTGCAGGGCGAGCACAAGGCTGAGGTCGGCGGGGTTCAGGTCGTATTGCATCGGTGCAATCGAAGTTGACGGTGATGCGCATTTTCATGCGCAGGATGCCTACCTACATTGGCGTCATCCATCACGCCTGATTGCCTGCCATGCCTGCTTCGCTCCCGTTCGCCCTGCTGCTGCTGCGCGCCGCGCTCGGCCTCATGTACCTCGCCCACGCGGGGCTCAAGCTGTTCGTCTTCACGCTGCCCGGCACGGCGCAGTTCTTCGTCGGCCAGGGACTGCCCGCCGTGCTGGCGTATGCCGTGTTTGCGGCCGAGGCCGTTGGCGGCGTGATGCTGGTGCTGGGCGCCTACCCCCGCCAGGTCGCCTTGGCGCTCACGCCGGTCCTGCTCGGTGCCGCGTGGGTGCATGCGCCCAACGGCTGGGTGTTCACCGCGCCGGGCGGTGGCTGGGAGTACCCGGTGTTCCTGGCGGTCGTGTCGCTCGTGCTCTGGCTGGCGGGCGATGGCGCGGCGGCGTTGCACCGCAGCGAGCGTTTCGTGCCCGGCGGTGCGGCATGAAGCGCCTGCAACTCGTCAGCCATGCGCTGTGCCCCTACGTGCAGCGCGCGGCCATCGTGCTGGCCGAAAAGGGCGTGCCCTTCGAGCGCCTGGACGTGGACCTGTCGGCCAAGCCGGCCTGGTTCCTGGCGCTGTCGCCGCTGGGCAAGACGCCGGTGCTGAGCGTCGACGGCGAGGCGCTGTTCGAGTCGGCCGTCATCTGCGACTACCTGGACGAGACCCTGCCGCCGCGCCTGCACCCCGAGGACGCGCTGGCCCGGGCGCGGGAGCGCGCGTGGGTGGAGTTCGGGTCCGCGGTGCTGAACGGCATCGCCGCGCTTTACAACGCGGGGGACGACGTGGCCTTGGCGGCAGCGAGGTCGGCGCTGCGGGCGCGGTTCGAGCAGCTGGAGGCGGTGCTTGCCGACGCCGGGCCGTGGTTTGCCGGGGTGCGGTTCGGGCTCGTGGATGCGGCGTTCGGGCCGGTGTTCCGGTACTTCGAGGTGATTCCTGAGGAGGGGATGTTCGACGAGCTGCCGAGGGTGCGGGCGTGGGCGCGGGCGTTGGCGGGGCGGGCGTCGGTGAAGGGGGCGGTGTCGGCGGATTATTCGGAGCGGTTGCGGGTGTTTCTGGTGGGGCGGAAGTCGGCGTTGGGGGCGCGGTTGGGGAGCGGGGGCTTTGGCTGAGAGCCTTTGCAGCTCAGCGCACCGTGCCGGGAGTCCGCCCCGCAGGAGCTCCCAACCACCCGAAAACACCCCTTCGCGCAGCAATCCACCACCTCGCCACAATCGCCCCATGCACCCACGCCGCCGCCCCCTCCTCCTCGCCACCCTGACCGCCCTCGCCCTCAGCGCCGTCGCCCCCACCCGGGCCGCCCCAGCCCCAGGCGATTTCCCCCCGCGCGGCGACTGGCCCCGCGCCACGCCGGCGTCTGTGGGCCTGGACCCCACCCGCCTCGCCGACGCCGTCGCCTACGCCCAGGCCCACGACAACCCCGCCCCCCGCGACCAGGCCCTGGCCCTCGCGCAGACCTTCGGCAAGAGCGAACCCTACTTCGGCGGCCAGATCGGCCCGACGCGTGAGCGCGCCGCCATCAACGGCCTCGTCATCCGTCGCGGCAAGGTGGTCGCCGAATGGGGCGACACGCGGCGCGTGGACATGAGCCACAGCATCACCAAGACCTTCCTGTCCACCGTCGTGGGCCTGGCCTGGCAGGACGGGCTCATCCGCAGCACCGACGACCGCGTGGCCGACGCGATGCCGCCAGGCGTTGACCTGTTCACGTCGCCCAAAAACGCGCCCATCACCTGGGAGCACCTGCTGCGCCAGACGAGCGACTGGCAGGGCACGCTCTGGGGCAAGCCCGACTGGGCCGACCGCCCCGTCGGCAAGACACCCGAGGACTGGCCGCACCGCCCGGTCTACGAGCCCGGCAGCCACTACAAGTACAACGACGTGCGCGTGAACGTGCTGGCGCTGGCCGCGCTGCAGGTCTGGCGCCGGCCGCTGCCCGAGGTGCTGCGCGAGCGGGTGATGGACCCGATCGGCGCCTCCAGCCGCTGGCGCTGGCACGGCTACGACAACAGCTGGGTCGAGCTCGACGGTCAGCGCATGCAGAGCGTCAGCGGCGGCGGCCACTGGGGCGGCGGTATGTTCATCGACGCCTGGGACCTGGCCCGCTTCGGCTACCTGTTCCTGCGCGACGGCCAGTGGGCCGGCCGGCAGATCATCTCGCGTGACTGGATCGCCAAGGCCCGCACCCCGGGGCCGGCGAATGCGGAGTACGGCTACTGCAACTGGTTCCTGAACACCGGCCGCAAGTCGCTGCCCTCCGCGCCCGAGAGCAGCGTCACCTTCCGCGGCAACGGGCAGAACATCATCTACATCGACGCGGACAACGACCTGCTGGTGGTGGTGCGCTGGATCGACAACGGGCCGGCGCTGGACGAGTTCATCGGCAAGGTCATCGCGGCCGTGAAGCGGTAGCTTCGGCCGCTCAGGGCTTCACTTCCAGCACCTGCTCGAAGCCGCCAAAGATCATCCGCTTGCCGTCGAAGGGAATCGGCGGATTGCCCGGCGTGGCCGGGTCCATGCGCGGGTCCTCGCGCATCTTCTGCATGCCGGCCTCGCGCGTGGCCTTGTCGGGCCACTCCACCCAGGCGAAGGCGACCGTCTCCTCGGCCGTGGCCTGCACGGCGCGGCGGAAATCGGTGAGCTTGCCGTCGGGCACGTCGTCGCCCCAGGCTTCCACGACCCGGGTGGCCCCGAGTTCGAGGAACAAGGTGTCGAAATGTCGGGCGTGGTCGATGAACGCCTGCTTGCGGGCGGTGGGCACCGCGATGACGAAGCCGTCGATGTAAGGCATGGCTGCACTCCTGTGGCGTGGGTCCGTGGGCGCGCCCGGGCGGCTGCGCCTCACCCCGGGGTCGACGAGCGAAGTGAGGCCCCATCGACACGGCGGGATGCGCAAGCCACGAGCACCGCCATCGTCGCCGTACAGCCACAATTCGCGCAACCCAAGGAGCCTCCATTGCCATCTGCAGCGCTTGACCTCGCACGCGTCCGGGCCGAGTTCCCGGCCCTCGCCGCCGACACCGTCTTCCTCGACAACGCCGGCGGCTCACAGGTGCTCGCCCGAGTCGCCAACCGGATCCGCGACTACCTGCTGCTGGACAACGTGCAGCTCGGTGCGAGCTATGCCGCATCCCAGCATGCGGGAGAGCGGGTTGGGGCTGCACGCCGCGCCGTCGCCGGACTCGTGCATGCAGCCCATGACGATGAGATCGTGATGGGCCCGTCCACGACCGCGTTGATCGGCACCCTCGTCCATGCCCTGCGACCCGGACTGCGGCCGGGCGATGAGGTCGTCGTGACCGAGTCCGATCACGAGGCCAACATCGGCGCCTGGGCACGGCTGGTCGACCTGGGCGTGGTCGTGCGGGTGTGGCCGGTCGATGTCGATAGCCTGGGTCTGCGTCTGCAGGACCTGGAGCCCCTGATCGGGCCGCGCACGAAGTGGGTCGCGATGACGCAGGCCTCCAACATCCTCGGCACGGTCAACCCGGTGGCGGAGGTCGCCCGGCGCGTTCACGCGGTCGGCGCACGCCTGTGCGTGGACGCGGTGGCCTACGCGCCGCACCGGCTCGTCGACGTCCAGGCCAGCGGTGCCGATGCGGTCGTGTTCAGTTTCTACAAGGTGTTCGGGCCGCACTATGCGGTCCTCTGGGTGCGGCGGGAGCTGCTGCTGTCCCTGCCCAGCCTGAACCATCACTTCATCGGCAAGGAAGTCATTCCCTACAAGCTGCAGCTGGGCAATGTGAACTACGAGCTGTCCTGGGGTTGCGCGGGCATCGCCGACTACCTGCAGGACGTCGGGCGCTGGCTGGGCGACGGCGGCGACGAACGCTCACGCATGCAGACCGCCTTCGATGCCTTCGCGCGCCATGAAGATGCGCTGGCCGAACGCCTGCTGGGCTGGCTGCGCGAGCGTCGCGGCGTGCGCATCATCGGCCTGCCCTCGGTCACCGCAGGCGAGCGGGTACCGACCGTGAGCTTCGTCGTGGACGGCCAGAGGTCGGAGGACATCGTCCGTCAGGTCGACGCGCACCGCATCGGCATCCGCTTCGGCGACTTCTACGCCCGGCGCCTCATCGACGCGCTTGGCCTGCAGGATCACGGTGGCGTCGTGCGCGTGTCGATCGCGCACTACAACACCGCTGAAGAGATCGACCGCCTGCTGGCCGCGCTCGAGACAGCGGTGCGCTGAGGCTGCTGCGCCCGGGGCCGGGTCAGAGCTTGGAGGCGTCCTTGTTGCGCTTGTGAACGTCGTGGCTCTTCTTGGCCTGGTCGTGCGCGAGCTTGGCCTCGTCATGACCGACGTCCTTGCGGTCATGGGCGATGTCGCGCTTGTCATGGCCGATGTCGCGCTGCTCGGCTTCGCGGCGCTTCTCCAGGCGCGCGGCGGAGGCTGCATCGCCCTGCGCCACGGCCCGGTCCTCGGCGCGCTGCAGGCGGTCGCGGCGGGCGCGGTCGTTGGCCAGGTCGGTCTTGTCCCGCGTCAGGTCTTGCCGGTCAGCGGACAGATCGGTCCGGTCGGCGTGCAGCTTTCGGTTGTCCTGGCGGATGCGGGCGTTGTCGGCTGCCACCTGCGATGCCGGCGATGCAGGCGGGACGGGCGCCTGTGCCCAGGCCGCTGTGCCGATGAAGGTCAGGAGGGTGGCCGCGAATGCAATCTTGCGCATGGTCTTGTCCTTGTGCTGTGAGGTGAGGAGGGAAGAGCGTCGGCTCTGAATCCACAACGCCTGGGGCTGCCGCGCGTCGACACGCGTTGCGTAAAGAAGCTTGTGGCCGTCGCCGAGCGCACCCATCACTGCTCCCAGTGCAGACGCAGGGCATAGAAGAGGGCTGGGCCGCGGTCGGCGTTGTAGCCCGGGTTGCGCACCCGCTGCACGTCGCCGGTCAGGAACAGGCCTTTGGACAGCTCGCTGCGGTAGTACCACTCCAGGTCCTGCTCGCCGCGGTAGCGCAGCGTGCCGTCTCCCAGGAAGAACGTCGCACCGCCGCGCCGCAGAAACTCCCGGTGCGTCGTCGACAAGCCACTGACGGCCAGACCCAGCCCCATCGTGTCATTGGGCCGTCCCCAGGCCAGACCGTCCCACTGGGCACCGGTCGAGAACGAGCGGTCCGCTTCGGTGAACGCGTAGGTTTCCGTCTTGCCATCGGCCTGGAAGGCGCGCAAGAACAGGGCCACCTGTGCCGACACGTGGTGCTCGATGTTGACCCCCGCGCCGCTCTTGGTGCGCGTTTGCCGCGCCGGGGTGTCCAGCGAGGGGGCACCCGTCGCAGCGGCCAGGGTGTCTGCATAGTCGGCCATCGCGGCCTTCATGCGATAGACCAGCAGGCGCACGGTGCCGGTCTGGTCGGCCACGCGGTAGTCGCGGCTGAGCTCGACCTGGTCGCCGTAGCGACGCAGCAGCTGGCTGTCCAGCTGCAGCTGATTCGGCTGCAGCGGCACGCTGAAGCGGCCGGCCCGCAAGGCCCAGCCGTCAGCGATGTACTCGGCCGCCACGCCATAGGTGTAGCCGCGCGAATCGGCGGGATAGTCGTAGGCGGCGTGCGTCATGAACGACCAGTTCATGAATTGCATGCGCGGGTCGTGGGCGAGGTTGTTGGTGTCGAAGATATCCAGCACCGACACCGCACCGGCCGTCAGCACGAGCCGATGGCTGGTGGTGTGCCCGGCAAGCTGGTTGGCAGTCGACTCGAGGTTGACGGACTCACCCCCGAGGTCGACGGTGTGGCGCAGAAACAGCCGGGCCCGGTAGAGCTTCGGGTTGCTGCCCGAGGTCTTGGCCAGCTCGCCATTGCTGAAACCCGCCAGGCCCAGCAGCCCCGAGATGGGCTTGCCCTGCGCGACCTCCGGGTTCAGGTAGAACTCGGTCGACCCGCCCAGGCGCAGGCCAAGCGCTGCGGTGGCGGTCAGCGAATAGCTCGACTCGGCCTCGCGCCTGAGGCTGTTCGGGCCGGCATACGGTGAACCGAGCGCAGGCTTGCGCTGGCCGACGTAGGTCAGCTGGGCATGCGCGTTCCAGTCCTCCTGCTCCTGCGCCTGGGCGACCAGCGCGCTGCTGCACAGGCTGAGGGCCACGAGGGCATGTCGACGGGGTTCAGAGGCGATCAAATCTGGGCTCCGGGGTCAGGTGGTCGCGGATGAAGTTCACGGCTCAACCCTTCGCAGAGCGCAGCTCCACCGGCCGGCATTCGTGACTGTTGACCCAGACCTGCTGTGCAATGTCGATGTCCTGCCCGGCCGGCACCGGTGCGATGACCGTACGGCGCATCCGTCCATGAGCGTAGCGCACCTGGGCGTAGCGGGCTGCCGCGTCGGCGTCTCCCGGCGCGGGTCGACAGTCGAGCCGGGCGTGCTGCTGTCCGAGCTCGGCGGCCGTGCCGACGGCCTGCACGGCGCCAGGCCGCCAACCGGCATCGAAGCGCGCGGATTCTTCCGCCGTGGCGCAGGCCGTGAGCAGGCCGGCAGCCACCAGACTTGCGAGCAACGCGGCCCCGGGAGAGTGCGCAGGGTTGAGTCTCATCACGCTGCCTTTCATCAGGGATGGGTCGCTGGCGCGCTCGCTGCCGGCTCGGTGTGCCACCAGCCGCCGCCCAGCGCCTGATACAGCGCCACGGCGTTGATGAGCCGCGCAGCCTGGGCGCCGGCGGCCTGGAGGTCGGCCTGGTAGCCGGTGATCTCGGCAGCCAGGGCCGAGGCACGGTCCAGGTCGCCCGCCGCGACACGACGTCGCGCGAGGTCGACGGACTGCCGCGCCGCCCGTACCGACTGCTCGGCCAGGATTGCCGAGGCCTCGGCCGACTCGATGGCCCGCAGCACGTCGGCCACGTTCTGCACCGCGGCGAGCGCCGTGGCGCGGTACTGCGACTGGGCCTGCGCGGCTGCCGCAGCGGCGGCCTGCTCGCGATGCCGCGCGGCGCCGGCATCGAAAAGCGGCGCGGTGAGCGTCGCCGTGAGGTCGAAGAAGCGGCCGCTGGCCAGGAAGGCCTGCGACAGATGCGCCGCGGCACCACCCGCATTGCCCGTGATGGCGAACTGTGGCAGCCGCGCCACCCGGGCGGCGCCGATCTGGGCGACCGCCGCATGCAGCTGCTCCTCGGCGGCGCGCACGTCCGGTCGCTGTTCCAGCAGTTGCGAAGGCAGGCTCAGCGGCAAGGCCTGCGGCAGACGGAAATCCTGCAGCTCGAACGCCGGCAGCTCGCGGTCCTGCGCCGCCCCGATCAGGTTGCGCATCAGGTTGCGGTTCTGCGCCAGTTGCTGCCGCAGCGGGGGCAGCTGCTGCTCGGCCGCCAGGGCGGCCAGGCGCTGGCCGGCTTCGTCCTGTGCCGCGATGTGGCCCGCCTGCCGCAGGCGCTCGCTGAGTCGCAGCGCCTGTGTCGCCGCTTCAGCCGCCGCTTCGGCTGCCCGCAGCTGCTGACGCAGCTGTCCTTCCAGAATGGCCGCAGACACCAAGTTGGCGACCAGCGTGATGCGTGCAGCCTGCCACTCCAGCTGCTGCGCCCGGGCCAGTGCGGCCGAGGCTTCCACCTGGCGGCCGTTGCCGCCGAACACGTCCGGTGCATAACTCACCGACACCTGGGCGGTGTGGAAGTTGTAGATCGCCGGACTGTTGTACGGCGGGCTGCCGCCGTTGGCCTTGGGCGTGTTGGACCCGGTGCTGATGACGCTGCCGTCGCCCTGAACACCGGGCGAATTGCCACCGAGGTTGCCGGCGATCTTGGTGCGGGCAGGCGAGTAGCTGGCCTGCAGCTGGGGCCAGAAGCTCGCCTCCAGCGCCTCGCGGGACGCTTGCGCCACCTGGACGGCCTGGCGTGCGGCTTCCAGCGTCGGGCTGTGCTGCAGGGCTTCGGCAATCAGAGCGTCGAGGGCCGGGTGATGGAACAGGGTCCACCAGTCTGCCGGGATGTCGCGCGGACGCAGCACTTGCGGCGCTGCGGCCTCGCCGTAGGATTCGCCTGCCGCCACGCTGGGGCGTGTGTAGTCGGGGCCCACCGCGCAAGCCACCAGGCCCGCCGCACTGGCCGCCAGCAGCAGCCCAGCGGCATGCGGCCGCCAGTCAGACCGGCTGCGGATCATGCTCCACCTCCGAGAAGTTCGCGAAGCGCCGCAGCGCCACCGGCAGCGCGATCAGCGTGAAGAGCGTGCCCGTCACGATGCCGCCGACGATCACGCAGGCAAACGGGCGCTGCGTCTCGCTGCCGATGCCATGGGACAGCGCCGCCGGCAACAGGCCGAGCCCGGCCATCAACGCCGTCATGACGATGGGACGCAGACGCGCCACCGCGCCCTGGACGATGGCGCGGGCCACGCCGCTGCCGGCGCGGATGCGCGACATCACCTCCTCGGCCAGGATCACGCCGTTCTGCACGGAGATGCCCGCCACGGCAATGAAGCCGACGGCCGCGGAGACGGACAGGTGCAGCCCGGCCAGCGCGAGCGCGGCGAGCCCCCCGACCAGCGTGAACGGCACCATCGCCAGCACCAGCAGGGCCAGACGTACCGAGCGGAAGGTCCAGAACAGCAGCGAGAAGATCAGCAGGGCCGTGAGCGGAATGATGACGCTCAGCCTCGCCAGCGCCCGCTGGGAGTTCTCGAACTGGCCGCCCCAGCGCAGCTCATAGCCTTCGGGCAGCTTGACGGCGTCGGCCACCGCGGCCTGGGCTTCGGTCACGAAACTGCCCTGGTCGCGGCCGATCAGGTTGACCTTGACGATGACCGCCCGGCTGCCCGCCTCGCGCACGATGCGCGAGGCACCCTCGCGCACCTCGATGCGCGCGACGTCGGCCAGCGACACGACGGCCGGGCCATTGCCCGTCTTGCTGTCCGGCAAGGGCAGGGGCAGATTGCCGATGGCATCGAGACTGTTGCGCTGCGACGGTGCCGCCCGCAGCACGATGTCGAATCGCCGCTCATCGTCGTAGAAGCTGGACACGGCAGCACCCGCCATGGCCTCGTTCACGAGGTTGTTGACATCGGCGATCGCCAGGCCGAGACGGGCGAGTCGCGCACGGTCGGGCGTCACGACGACCTCCGCCTGCCCGCCCACGCGGGTGTAGTCGACGTCGGTCGCGCCCGGCAGGCGCCGCAGGGTCTGGGCGACCTGGTTGGCCTTCTGCTCCAGGATGTCGAGATTGGGGCCGGTGATCTTGGCCACGATCTCGCCCCGGAAACCGGACAGCGACTCTTCGACGTTGTCCTGGATCACCTGCGAGAAGTTCGTCGACAGGCCCGGGATGGCGGCAAGCCGGCGCGCCATGTCGGCCGTCAGCGCGTCCTTGTCGGCAAAGCGCCAGTCCTTGCGCGGCTGCAGGTCGACCAGGATCTCCAGGTTGTTCGGGCCCTTGGGGTCGGAGCCGTCGTCGGGGCGGCCCGTCTGCGAGATGACATGGGCCACCTCGGGGTAGCTGCGCAGCACCGTGCGGACCCGGCCTTCGATGGCCTGCGTGGTCTCCAGCGCGGCCGACGTGGGCAGGGTGATCGTGAGCCAGATGTTGCCCTCGTCGAGCTTGGGCAGGAACTCGCTGCCCAGCCGCGGTGCCAGGCCCAGGGCAATGGCGACGGGCAGCGCTGACAGACACAGCGTGAGGCGGCCGTGGGCAATCGTCCAGAGCACGGCCCGGCGGTAGTGCGCCTGCAAGGCTTCGAGCCAGGGCTTGTGCGTCTCCGGCAGGCTGCGGCGCTGCAGGATGCCGGCCAGCAGCGCCGGCAGCACGGTGAAGGTCAGCAGCACCGCCCCCAGCAGCGCGAAGCTCAGCGTCAACGCGACCGGCGTGAAGATCTTGCCCTCCACGCGCTGGAACGTGAAGATCGGCACGAAGGCCAGGATGATGATGGCCTTGGAGAACAGCACCGGGTGGGACATCGCGCCCATGGTCTGGTGCAGCACGTGCAGGCGCTGACCCGGCTCGTTGGCGGCCGGCTGCACGGCCAGGCGCACCATCAGGGCCTCGACGATGACCACGGCACTGTCGATGATGATGCCGAAGTCGACCGCACCGAGCGAGATCAGGTTGGCCGACACGCCGCGGGTGTGCATCAGGATGAAGGCGAACAGCAGCGCCAGCGGGATGACGGTGGCCACGACCAGTGCGGCCCGCCAGCTCGACAGGAACACCACGAGCACCGCGATCACGAGCATCGCGCCCACGAGCAGGTTCTCGGCGACCGTGGCAACGGTGTGGTGCACGAGCTGCGTGCGGTCGTAGATGGGCACGATGCGCGCGCCCTTGGGCAGGTGCGGCCGCAGCTGCTCGATGCGGGCACGCAGGTCCGCATTGATCTTGGCCGGGTTGCCGCCCTTGGTCATCGACACGATGCCTTCGACCGCCTCGTCCCGATCGTCGATGCCGACGACGCCATAACGCGGCCGTTCGCCGACATGCACCTGGGCCACGTCCGCCACCGTGATCGCCCGGCCCTGGCGGGCCGCGACGACGACGCGGCGGATGTCGTCCAGGTTGGCGTAGAGACCCTGCGTGCGCACCACCAGCGACGCGTCGCCCTGGCGCAGCACATGTCCGCCGGTGCTGGCATTGCCGTTGGCGAGCGCCTGGTTGAGCTGGTCGAGCGTGACCTGGTACTTGCGCAGGGCCAGCAGGTCGGCGTCCACCTGGTACTCGCGGATGGCACCGCCAAAGGTGACGATGTCAGCCACCCCGGGGGTCATGCGCAAGGCCGGGCGGATGGTCCAGTCCTGCAGCGTGCGGATCTCCACGGGCGACAGGCCCGGTGCCTCGACGCTGTAGCGGTAGACCTCGCCCACCGCCGTGGACAGCGGCGCGAGCTGCGGCTGCACGCCCGTCGGCAGCGTGACGGTGGACAGCTTCTCCAGCACCTGCTGGCGCGCGAAATAGTCGTCGGTGTCGTCGGCGAAGGTCAGCGTGATGATCGACAGCCCGGTCATGGTCACCGAGCGCACGTTGACGAGCCGCGGGATGCCCGAGACCTCGCGTTCGATCGGCAGGGTCACGGCGCGTTCCATGTCCTGCGGTGCCTGCCCGGACCACTGCGAGATGACGCGCACCTGCACGTCCTGGACGTCAGGAAAGGCCTCGATCGGCAGGTTGTTCAGCGAGTAGGCCCCGAAGCCGATCAGGGCAGCGGCGAGCACAAACACGAACACGCGCTGCGTCAGCGCGAAGACGATGAGCCGATCGATCATGGCGTGGCGTCCGCCGGCGCACTCATCTCGGCATCCAGCAGCAGGGCACCCTGCGTGACGACGCGCTCGCCGGCAGCCACCCCTTCACGGACGAAGCTGTCGTCACCCCCCCGGGCGGCCAACTCGACCCGACGCCGCTTAAAGCGGCCCGGTGCCGTCTCCACGAACACGAAGCTCTGCACGCCGCGCACGACGACAGCCGTGTTGGGCAGGCGCACCGCCGCCGCGCCAGGCCCGGCCTGCAGCCAGGCCCGGACGAACATCTCGGGCATCAGCCGGCCGTCGCGGTTGTCCACGGCGGCCCTCAGCACCACACGCCGCGTGGCCGGATCCACGCCTGGCCCCACCTGCAGCACGCGGGCCTCGCGGCGCGCCTGCGGCACGGCGTCGGACTCGATCACCAGCTTGTCGCCCACGTGCACCTGCCCGGCCAGCCGCTCCGGCAGATCGGCCAGCACCCACAGCTGCCGCAGGCTGCTCACGACGAACAGGGGCGACGACAGCGCCGGCGACGCTTCCATGGCCAGGTTGGCATTGCGCTCGACGACCACGCCGTCCAGCGGGCTGCCGAGCGTGAGGCGCTGCCCCTGCACCGGCTGGCCACCCGGGTTGAGGTTGTGCAGGCGGCGCTCGGCCCTTGCGCGCTCGGCCCGGGCCTGGGCGACATCCGCCTGTGCCTGCTCGAGATCGCGGCGCGCCACGGCCTCGCCGGTGGACAGGTCCTGCAGCCGCGCCACGGTTTTCTGCTTGAGGGCCAGGTCGGCCTCCGCCCGCTCGAGGTCGGCGAGTGCGCTGCCCAGGTCCGGCGAGTCCAGGGCCAGCAGCGGCTGGCCCCGCCGCACGGTGTCGCCGGGGCGGGCGAGCAGCGCCGTCACCCGGCCCGACACCGGGACCGACAGCCGCGATGTCACGTCTTCGTCAACCACCAGCCGCGCCTCCAGCGGCTGCGCCACCGGCATCGGGAATGCCTCGGCGGGCGCACTGCGGATCATCGTCAGCTGGGGCGAGCCCTCGGCGAAACGAAGCTCATCGGCGGGCACGCTGTCCGACGTCGGCGCGCGCGCCAGGGGTTGGGAGGCACTGTCGGTGCAGCCGGCGGACAGACCGGCGCTCGCCAGCACGGCCAGCATGGCCAGGCGCCAGCGCCAGCGCCAGGATGACGGGTTCACGAAGGCTGAGGCAGGCAAGAATGCCTGCAGATGAATCTGCATGCCGGCACCCTAGGCATGCCGCCTTGCAACTTCCTATCAGTCCCTCCTGCCACGCCGCCGCCATGCAGATCCTCCTGGTCGAGGACGACCCCGAAATCCGCCGCGAACTGATGCTGCGCTGGCAGTCCCTGGGGTGGGGTGTGACCGCTTGCGAGACCCTGTCGGCGGCGGACCAGCACGCCGGCCGCCTTGCCCACGACCTCGTGGTGCTGGACCTGCAGCTGCCCGACGGCGATGGCCTGGCCTGGCTGCAGCGCTGGCGACCGCGGGACCCGGGCACGCCGGTGCTGATCCTGACCGCTCGGGATCGTGTGGCCGACCGGGTCAGCGGCCTGCAGGCGGGTGCCGACGACTACCTCGTCAAGCCCTTCGCAGTCACCGAACTCGATGCCCGCATCGAGGCGCTGATGCGCCGCGCATCGCGCGACCGCGATGCCCGACTGCAGTTCGGCCCGCTGCTCTGGCTGCGGGATGAAGGCCGGCTGCTGCTCAACGGCAGTGAGCTGGACCTGCATCCCCGCGAGTTCGAGGTGCTGGGGCTGCTGCTGCGGCGGGCACCTCGCCTCGTGCCCAAGCGGATCATCATCGATGCGCTGGCCGAGAAGAACATCGAAGTCGGCGACAGCGCGGCCGAGGTGTACGTGTCTCGCCTGCGGCGCAAGCTGGGTCAAGGGCCGGTGCAGATCGACACCGTGCGAGGCTTCGGTTATCGCCTTGTGCTCGCAGATCAGCCGCCGCCATGAGATCGAGCACTCGTCGCTGGCTGCAGCGTGAACTGCAATGGCGGCTCGGCCTGCCGGTGGTGCTCATCATGCTCCTGGGCGGCCTGCTGAGCGCCTGGGGCGCCAGCTATCTCGTCGAGACCACCTTCGACCGCTGGCTGCTGGACGCGGCGCGCTCGCTCGCGCAGCAGGTGGAATCCAAGGACGGGCGCGGGCACCTGTTGCTGAATCCGCAGGCCGAAACCATGCTGGTCTACGACGTGGCGGACCGGATCGACTTCGCCGTGCTGGACGGCGACGAACGCATGGCCGGCCGCGCCGACCTGCCACAGACCGGCAGCCGCCAGCGCTGGTATGCCGCCGAGGGGCGTGCCTTCGATGCCATCTACAAAGGCAGCGAGGTGCGGATCGCCTGGGTCGATGCCGGCGCCGTCGGCCCGCGACCGATCAAGGTCGGCGTCGCGGAGACCATGATCAAGCGCACCCAGGCCCGCCACGACCTGCTGCTGGTGTTCTCGCCGCTGAGCCTGGTGCTCGTGCTGGCAGCCTATGTGGTGATGCGTGCCGTGCAACGCACGGTGAAGCCGCTGGAGGCGATGGCCGATCGCTGGAACGAACGCTCGCATCTCTCGCTGGACACCATCCCGACAGACGATGTGCCGCGCGAGCTGCTGCCCTTCGCCACCGCCTTGAACGACATGCTGCAACGCGTTCGCGAGGTGCTCGAACGCGAGCAACGCTTCGCCTCCACGGCCGCGCATCAACTGCGCACGCCACTGACCGCACTGCAGCTCGGCCTGGCCCGTGCGCTGGAAGCTCCGGACCTGGCCACCGCCCGGGCCGTGCTGCACGAGCTCGGCCAGACGACCCAGCGCACGGCCCGCCTCGTTCAACAGCTGCTGGCCCTCAGCCGGCTCGATCCCGAACTCAACAAGTCCCGGGAATTTGCAGAACTGGACCTGGGCGAGCTAGCCCATGGCGTGGGCCTGACCTACCAGGACGCGGCCGCCGACCGCGGCGTGCGGCTGGAGATGGGAGAGATCGGCCCGGGGCGGGCGCTCATCCGCGGGCAGGCAGAGCTCGTCAGCGAGGCCCTGGGCAACCTCGTCGACAACGCGCTGCGCCATACACCGGCAGGCGGCGCGGTGCGCATCACCGTGGCCTGCAGCCCACCGACCCTGACCGTCGATGATGACGGGCCCGGCGTTCCGCCGGACGAGCGGGAGCGGGTCTTCGAACGCTTTGCGCGCGGTGCGTCGGCCAAGGACACCGGCACCGGGCTGGGCCTGGCCATCGTGAAGGAGATCGCCGAGCTGCACGCCGCATCGGTGAGCCTGACGCCGTCATCGAGCGGCGGTGCGCGGTTCTCTCTGACGTTCTCGCCCTTGCGCTAGCGTCAGCGCTCAGTCGAGGAACTCCCAGGTCTGTGCGCCATCGAAGCGCCGCACACGCATGCCGTCGAGCAGCGCGGGGTCGAAGTTGTTCAGGTTGACGCCCTGCTTGGTGCCTGCGTCGCCCAGCGGCTCCCAGTGGGTGACGCTGCCGCAGTGCAGGCAGCGGAAGTTGC
The DNA here is from genome assembly GCA_003963005.1 of Burkholderiales bacterium. Lineage (GTDB taxonomy): Bacteria > Pseudomonadota > Gammaproteobacteria > Burkholderiales > Burkholderiaceae_C > Pelomonas. Next base: position 6,830 of record RXJW01000153.1, on the reverse strand, counting down.
TCAGGGTCTTGTCGCCCCAGACGTAGGCGGTGGTGTGCTCGGGGTGGCCTTGGACCTGGACGCTGCCGACCGGGAAGTAGGCCCACACGCCGGCAGTGCGGCGGCACAGCGAGCAGTTGCAGCGCGTGGCCTGGTCGGGGCGCCAGGGCAGCGTCAGCCGCACGGCGCCGCAGTGGCAGCTGCCTTGCAACAGGGCGCGCCATTCGGCCAGGCCTGCGAGCGCGCGTTCGGTGCTGGAGGCGCGCGGGTCGTCCAGTTCGCGGCGGATGGCCAGCGCCTCCTCGAAGCGGGCCCGAGCGTCGTCCAGGCGCCCCTGCTCCACCAGGCTGCGGCCCCAGTGCTGCAGCACCAAGGCCTGCAGCCGCCGCCAGCCGCCGGCCCGCGACACGGCCAGCGCCTGCGCGAAGACGGGCTCGCCCTCGTCGCGCCGCCCCAGGTATTGCAGGGCGGTGGCGTAGGCGTTCCAGAACCAGCCGGCGGCCTCCTCGTGGCTCAGGGTCGCAGCGCACCCGCGCTGCGGTTCGAGCAGCGCGACGGCTTCGGCCTCGCTGCGAGCGGTGGTGAGCAGGCCGGCGAGATCCGCGGTGGCGTCGAGGACCGCCAGGTCACCTTGGGCGGCAGCCAGCCGGGCACGGTGCTCGGCGATGGCAGCCTCGTGGGCGGCCGGGTCGGGGGCGGTGAAGCGTTGGAAGTCCATGGCGTCCTCGGAGGCCACCGGACGATACGCGGGATCGGTGCAGACGCCTATCGGTCACGGTCGAGCAACAGCCGGGCGAGCGCAGCCAGCATCGCGAGCGACCCGAGGTTGGGGTCAGGCGCGGGGCGGCGCCGGTGCTCGGCCTGCGCGTGGCTTCGGCCCATGCGACGCGGCATCGCCTGCTCGGGCGGGTTGAACACGTCGTCGCAGCGGGCTGCCGCGCAGATCAGCCCGCCGCAGCCCGCGGGTAGACCACGGTGAAGTGCTCGCAGACGACCGGCATGTCGTCACTGAACTCGCGCCCGCCGCGTGCGCACTCGCGCTGGAAGTAGTCCCGGTGCGCGGCCTGCCAGAACGAGAGAGAGCCGTCGCCTTCACCCTCGGCCGCTGCAAATTCGGCAGTCACCGACCGAAAGGGCAGGACCTCGACCGACGCCGTCCGGATCACGCACACGGGCTCGCCCGAGCCGCGGGTGACGAGGCTCAGGTCACCGGGCTCGGGCAAGGGCTTGCGGTGTTCCTCGAAGGTCCACAGCGCGCTGGTGGTGGCCCGCTTCACGCCACGCAGCACGAGGTCGGCGAGTTCGTCGGCCATGGCCTGGCTGTCGCCGAAGCTGAACGCCTCGTAGAAGCGGCCCTCGTCCACACCGGCCACCGAGGCGGTGAAGGCGGACCAGAACGGGGCCAGGTGGGTCGGGACGGGCATGGCAGGCGACGCAGCGCGCAGAAACAGCGCTCACTCTGCCCGCAGCCGGCGCCCACGACAACCGGGACGATTCACGTGGCCCGCCGCACGAGGGCGCTCAGGCCGGCACGCGCACGGCCAGGCGGGCCTTCTCGATCGCGGCGATGAGCGCTTCTTCCGAGTAGGGTTTGCCGAGCAGCTGGGTCACGCCGGCGGCGTCGGCCTGCTCGCGCTTGTCGTCGGAGGACGTGATCATCAGCACGGGCAGGTCGGACCACGCGGGGTGGGCACGCACCTGCCGCGTCAGCTCGAAGCCGTCGATGCCGGGCATCTCGACGTCGGTGATGACGACATGCGGCCGTTCGGCAGCCAGCAGCTCCAGCGCCTGCTCGCCGCTTTCGGCCAGGGCGACGCGGTAGCTGTGGCTGGCGAGCAGGCGGCTGATCTTGACGCGGACGATCTTGGAGTCGTCGGCGACGAGGACGAGGGTTTCGCTGGCCTGGAGTTCGCGCGTGGCGGTGGGGGTGGCCGCTGCGGCGGCAGCAGCGGCTGCGGCTTCGCGTTCGGCCTGCTCACGGGCGCGGCGCTCGGCTTCGGCGCGTTCGGCTTGCGCGCGAGCGGCGGCTTCGGCAGCTTCCCGCGCCGCCTGTTCGCGGGCCAGGCGTTCGGCCTCCGCTTGTGCGGCGGCCTCGGCCTCTCGGCGGGCTTGTTCTTCGCGCTCGGCGGCTTCACGGGCGGCGCGCTCGGCGGCGGCGGCTTCGGCCGCTTCGCGCTCGGCCTGTTCGCGGGCCAGGCGCTCGGCTTCGGCCTGGGCCGCGGCTTCGGCCTCGCGACGGGCCTGTGCTTCGCGCTCGGCGGCTTCCCGGGCGGCGCGTTCAGCGGCAGCGGCGGCTTCGCGCTCGGCCTGTTCGCGGGCTAGGCGCTCGGCTTCGGCGCGGGCGGCGGCTTCGGCTTCCAGGCGGGCCTGTGCCTCCCGTTCGGCTGCTTCGCGGGCCGCACGCTCGGCAGCAGCGGCGGCTTCGGCGGCTTCACGCTCGGCCTGCTCGCGGGCCAGGCGGTCAGCTTCGGCCTGGGCGGCGGCCTCGGCCTCGCGACGGGCCTGCTCCTCGCGGGCAGCCTGGGCCTGGGCGGCCAGCCGGGCCGCCTCTTCCAGTTCGGCGCGGACACGGTCCGCCTCGATGCGTTCTTCCTCGGCGCGCTGCTCGGCCAGGCGCTGGTTCAGCGCGGCCTCCACGTCCCGCACGGCGGCCTGGTCGGCCTCGGCCTGCTCGCCATCCTGCGAAGCCGCGACGCGCGCGGCAAACGCGGCCTGCTCGGCGGCGAGCCGCGCCGCCTCGCGGCGATCCGCATCGGCCCGCGCCTGGCGCTGGCGGCGCAAGCCCAGCCCCAGCAGCAGCAGCACGACGACAACCGCCACGGCGGCCAGGGACCAGGTCAACAGCTCGTTCATCTTTCAGGCGCAGCGGCAACGACAAAGACGCGCATCATCGCGCCCCCGCGTGTCAATGGGGCGAACGCGGCGTTCAAGGGTGCCGAAGCGGGGGCGTTTGTCACGCCGCGGGCCGGTGCGCGTCAGCGCTGGGGCGGTGGAAGCTGGCTGGCGATGCGCATCGGGCTGTCGCTGCCGTCGTTGTCGCCACTGACCGCCAGGGTGAGCACGCCCGCCAGCAGCGACACGACGAGCGTGGCGGTGAACTTGAAGCGGGCTGACGTGGCCATGCCGCGATGGTGCGCCTGTCTGCCCGCCAGCGCCCCCCCTAACTCGCTGGTAAATGCTGACGGCGCTTTGGCAGCAGGCTGCCGCTGCGGGGGTCAACCGCCGGCGAGGGCCCCGCGCCACTGCCCCGGCGTGGCGCCCGTGGCCGCCTTGACGTGGCGGCTGAGGTGGCTGGCGCTCGCGTAGCCGCAGGCGGCCGCCACGTCAGCCAGCGGCAGGGCGGTGCCCTGCAGCAGGGCCCGAGCACGGTCCAGGCGTCGCGCGGCCACCCAGTCGTGCACGCTGCAGCCGAGGCTGACGCGGAACATCCGGGCGAAGTGGAATTCGGACAGATGGGCCTCGGCGGCGAGCCGCGGCAGCGTCAAGTCCGCACCATCCAAGTGCGCGTCGACGAAGGCCAGCACCCGCCGCCGCGCGGCGCTGCTCAGGCCGCCGGCCGCCCTTTCGGCTGCCTGGCGCTGTCGCGGGCGGGCCGCCTGAAGCACGAGGTGGTCGAGCGCAGCCTGGCTCAGGCTGTCGATGCGCAGGCGTTCGGCGGGGTCCTGCCAGTCGCGCGCGGCGACGGCCTGGGCCCAGGCGGCCAGCGTCGGGTCCTGGCCGAAGATGCGCTGCTCCAGCGTGATCGCCCGGGGCTCGGCATCCAGGAGCTGCACGATGCGGTCGGCCCAGGTGGCGTCGGACAGGTACAGGTGCACGAAGCGCAGCGGCCCGGCCACGTTCCAGTGCGACTCGTGCTCGGCCGGCAGGATGCAGTGGCAGCCCGGGTGGCCGGTTTCGCCGGGCGTCTCGACGAGGTGGGTGTCGGTGCCGCCCTGCAGGTAGACAGACAGCGTGTGGTGGCCGGGGCGTTCGTAGTCCATGCGCCCGCCGTCGTTGCGCCATTGCACCAGGCGCAGACCGCCGGCGATGGCCAGCTCGCGCTCCCGGTGCGCGCGGGAGCGGCCCAGCACGTCGAAGACGGGCAGGTCGGCGGTGGCTCCGGCAGTCAGGGGCGGCATGGCGCGATGCTAGGCGCTGGCGTCGCCACGGCGTGATCGGCGCGATCGCAAACCGCAGGAATGTGCAATCGCACCGAACCGTTGGCCGCGATGCTGGCGGCATGAATACCGTGCTGTACGTGCTGGTCGTGCTCATCTGGGGCACGACGTGGATCGCCCTGAAGTGGCAACTGGGCGATGTGCCCATCGCGCTGTCCATCGCCTACCGCTTCGGCCTCGCCGCGGCGGTGCTGTTCGCGTGGCTGGTGTGGCGGCGGCAACTGGCCGTGCCGCGCGGCCGGGCGCTGGGCTGGGTGCTGGCGCAGGGGCTGTGCCTGTTCTGCCTGAACTTCGTCTGCTTCCTGAACGCGAGCCGGCTGATCGCCAGCGGCCTGGTCGCCGTCGTGTTCTCCAGCTCGGCGCTGTGGAATGCGCTGCTGGCCCGGGTGGTGCACGGCCGAGCCATCGCGCCGCAGGTGCTGGGCGGCGGGGCATTGGGCCTGAGCGGGCTGCTGCTGCTGTTCTGGCCGGAGATCACGGCACACCAGGCCGGCGCGTCCACGCTGGCCGGCCTGGCCTGGGCGCTGGGCGGCACGCTGTGCTTCTCGACCGGCAACCTGCTGTCCGCCGCGCTGCAGGGCCAGGGCCTCAAGCCGGTGCAGACGAATGCCTGGGGCATGGCCGTCGGCACGACGCTGCTGCTGGGCTATGCCGCGGCGGCGGGTGTGCCGTGGGTGTTCGACCCCAGCCCGCGCTACGTCGGCGCGCTGCTGTACCTCGCCATCCCGGGCTCGGTGATCGGCTTCACCGCCTACCTGACGCTGGTGGGCCGGCTCGGCCCGGAGCGCGCGGCCTACAGCACCGTGTTGTTCCCGGTGGTGGCGCTCAACGTGTCAGCCTGGGCCGAGGGCTACCGCTGGACGGCACCCGCCCTGGCAGGCCTGCTGCTCGTGATGGCGGGGAATGTGCTCGTCTTCAAGCGGAAGCCCGCGGGGGCTTCGCCTGCAGCTTCTCCCACAGCGCCATCGCCTCGCCCACCAAGCCGCGCCTGAAGGCCAGCACGCAGACGATGAAGATCAGCCCGGTGACGAGGCTGACGCTCTCGCCCAGGCCGTTGAACCAGGCCACGCCGGTCAGGTCGGCCAGCAGCGTGCCGAAGTCGCCGATCTTGTTCTCCAGCGAGATGATGACCAGGGCACCGACCATCGGGCCGGTCAGCGTGCCCATGCCGCCCACGAGCGTCATCAGGATGACGAGGCCGGAGGTGGTCCAGATGGCGTCGGTCAGCGTGGCGAAGCCCAGCACCAGCGTCTTCATCGCGCCCGCCAGGCCGGCCAGCGCCGCCGACAGCACGAAGGCCAGCAGCTTGAAGTGCGCGGTGTCATAGCCGAGCGACGTGGCGCGGGCCTCGTTCTCGCGGATGGAGGTCAGCACCTGGCCGAAGGGCGAGTGCACGATGCGGTAGATGAGCCAGAAGGCTGCGACGAACAGCGCCAGCACCACGTAGAACAAGGTCAGGTCGTGCTCCAGGTGCAGGCCCAGGAAGCTGCCGCGCGGCACCGACTGCAGGCCGTCCTCCCCGCCGGTGAAAGGCGCCTGCAGAAAGAAGAAATACAGCATCTGCGCCAGCGCCAGCGTGATCATCGAGAAGTAGATGCCCGAGCGCCGGATGGCCAGCAGCCCGAACACCAGCCCCACGAGCCCGGCGCCACCCATGCCCAGCAGCAGGCCCACCGGCGTGGGCAGGCCCCAGACCTTCAGCGCATGGCCACACACATAGCCGGCCGTGCCCAGAAAGGCCGCGTGCCCGAAGGACAGCAGCCCCGTGAAGCCCACCAGCAGGTTGAAGGCGCAGGCAAACAGCGCGTAGCACAGCACCTTCATCACGAAGACGGGGTAGGCGCCAAGCAGCGGCAGCAGGCCGATGCCGATGAAGAGGGCCGCGTAGCCGATCAGCTTCTTGTTCATTTCTCTTTGCCAAAAAGGCCGGCGGGGCGGACGAGCAGCACGATGGCCATCACCACAAAGACGACGGTGTTGGAGGCCTCCGGGTAGAACACCTTGGTCAGGCCCTCGACGATGCCCAGGCCCAGGCCGGTCAGGATGGAGCCCAGGATCGAGCCCATGCCGCCGATGACGACCACCGCGAACACGACGATGATCAGGTTGCTGCCCATCAGCGCCGACACCTGCAGGATGGGCGCGGCGAGCACGCCCGCAAAGGCCGCCAGCGCCACGCCGCTGGCGTAGGTCAGCGTCACCATGCGCGGCACATTGATGCCGAAGGCCTGCACGAGCTTGGGGTTCTCGGTGCCGGCACGCAGCTTGGCGCCGAGCGACGTCTTCTCGATCAGGGCCCAGACCGCGAAGCACACGACGAGCGAGGCCACCACCACCCAGGCGCGGTAGTTGGGCAGGATCATGAAGCCGAGGTTGGTGGCGCCGGTGAGCTGGTCCGGCACCTGGTAGGGCTGGCCCGACACGCCGTAGAAGCTGCGAAACACGCCCTCGATGACGAGCGTGATGCCGAAGGTCAGCAGCAGGCCGTAGAGGTGGTCGAGCTTGTAGAGCCACTGCAGCATGGTCCGCTCGATGACGATGCCGATCACGCCCACCGCCAGCGGCGCCAGGCCGAGCATGACCCAGTAGTTCAGCCCCAGGTACTCCAGCCCCATCCAGGCGAAGAAGGCCCCCATCATGTACAGCGCCCCGTGGGCGAAGTTGATGATGTTGAGCATGCCGAAGATGACCGCC
>RXJW01000185.1 GCA_003963005.1 Burkholderiales bacterium | reverse complement strand
GCTCGGCGCCACCCACGAGGCCAAGGACCTGGAGCACCTGAGCAGCGGCATCCGCATCGTCAACCCGATCATGGGCGTGGCCTTCTGGCGCGAGGACGTGGCCATCAAGGCCGAGGAAGTGACGGTGCGCTTTGAAGAAGGCCTGCCGGTGGCGCTCAACGGCATCGAGTACCGCGACCCCGTCGCCCTGCTGGCCGAGGCCAACAAGATCGGCGGGCGCCACGGCCTGGGCATGAGCGACCAGATCGAGAACCGCATCATCGAGGCCAAGAGCCGGGGCATCTACGAGGCGCCGGGGCTGGCGTTGCTGCACATCGCCTACGAGCGCCTGGTCACCGGCATCCACAACGAAGACACGATCGAGCTCTACCGTGACAACGGCCGCAAGCTCGGCCGCCTGCTCTACCAGGGCCGCTGGTTCGACCCGCAGGCCATCATGCTGCGCGAGACCGCCCAGCGCTGGGTGGCCCGTGCCATCACCGGCGAGGTGACGCTCGAGCTGCGCCGCGGCAACGATTACTCGCTGCTGGACACCCGCAGCCCCAACCTGACCTATGCACCCGAACGCCTGAGCATGGAAAAGGTGGAAGACGCGCCCTTCAGCCCGGCCGACCGCATCGGCCAGCTGACCATGCGCAACCTGGACATCAGTGACACCCGCAACAAGCTGGGTGTCTACACCGGCGCTGGCCTGCTGTCGGGCGGTGGTTTGCCGCAACTGGAGTAAACCACTGGTCAGGCATCCAGTAGTGCTGTATAAAATCACAGACTATTTCGTGGAGCCTGACCATGCATCACCAATACCGCCAGAACTACATCCCGAACCGCCCGCTGCCGCGTTGGCTGCAAGTGCTGTTGAGCTGGCTCTGAAGGCTCAGAACTCGTCCGCCACCCGCACGAAGCTCGCAAACCGAGGCTTCCCGCCGGGCGTGAGGTCGCGGTAGCGGTAGGTGACCGTGGCGCCCACCGGCGGCGGCTGACGGCGTTGAGCGTCGCTGAAGCCGGTGCCCAGCTTGAAGCGGATGCCTTCGGGCGTGCGCAGTTCCAAGGCCCCCATCTGGCCGGCGTAGCGCCCTCTGCCCGGCTCATGGCCGACGACCACCGCCTCGGCGTCGGCCAACGGCTTGAGCTTGAGCAGCAGGTCGCTGCGCCCCGACGCGACCGGCGCGTCGGCCCGGTGGAGCATGAGGCCCTCGCCGCCGGCAGCCACCACGGCCTTCAGCCGGGCCAGCAGCGCCGCGCGGGACGCCATGGGCGCCTGCTCCACCGGCACGATCACCGCATTGCCCAGGGCTCGCATCTGCGCGGCCCGTTCAGCAAACCGGCCACCGGCACCGGGCAGCTCGAACACGTGGTAACGCACCTGCCGCCATTCGGCGTCCACCGGCACGGCACGGCGCACGACGGCGGACAGCTCGTCGAAGCGGCGCCGCCCCATCCACAACTCCCCATCCAGCGGCTGCGGCGGCAACTGCGCCAGGAACCACACAGGCGCTGCGACAGTGCGGCCGCTGCGAAAGCGCAGGCTGGCGCCGTCCCACAGGGCGCGAACGCCGTCGAGCTTCTCACTGACGAGATACGGCTGCGGATCCACGCCTGGCGGCGCCGTGCGGGCCAGCAGCGGCTCGGTGGCCCGCGCGGGCCACCAGGCGAGGCCCAGCACCGCCAGCGCAAGCCGGCGGCTGAGCGTCACACCACGACCGGCTCCGGTTCCAGGCGGATCCCGAAGCGGCCGTAGACGCTCTCCTGGATCGCGCGCGCCAGGGTCACGACCTCGGCACCTCGGGCATCGCCCTTGTTCACGAGCACCAGGGCCTGCTTCTCGTAGACCGCCGCGCCCCCCACCGTCTTGCCCTTCCAACCGCATGCATCGATCATCCAGCCGGCGGCCAGTTTCACGCTGCCATCCCCCATCGGGTAGTGGACGATGCCGGGGTCGCGGCCGATGATGTCGCGGCACTGCTCGGCCGTCACCACCGGGTTCTTGAAGAAGCTGCCCGCGTTGCCGATGACGGCCGGGTCCGGTAGCTTGGCGCGGCGCACGGCGCAGATCCAGTCGTAGATCTGGCGCGCATCCGGCGCCGTGATGCCGGTCTCGGCGATCTTGCGCTCGATCTCAAGGTAACCCAGCACCGGCTGCCAAGGCCTCGGCAGGCGGAAACGCACGCGCGTGATCACGCTCTTGCCCGCCAGGCCGCCGAAGTCGCTGTGCTTGAACACGCTGTCGCGGTAGCCGAAGCGGCACACGTCTGCCGGCAGGAGTGCGGGTCGGCCAGTGATCAGGTCCATCACCTCGACCGCTTCGAGGCGGTCCTTCACCTCGATGCCGTAGGCACCGATGTTCTGCACCGGCGATGCGCCGACGGTGCCGGGGATCAGGGCCATGTTCTCGAGACCTGGGTAGCCGTGGTCCAGTGTCCAGGTGACGAGCTCGTGCCACGGCACGCCGGCACCGGCCTCGACGATCCAGGCGTCGTCGCGCGCCTCCAACAGGCGTATGCCGGTAATTTCCACCTTCAGCACCACCGCCTCGACGTCCCGCGTGAGGACGAGATTGCTGCCGCCGCCCAGCACGAACTTCGGTGCGCGGCCCAGTTCCGGGTGGTCCACCACTCGACGAACGTCCGCCGGCTCGCGGATGCGCACCAGCCGACGCGCCACGGCGGGAAGCCCGAAGGTGTTGTAGGGCTTCAGGTTCACGTCCAGCTCGACCTTCAGCCCGGGGGCTTCATTCGAGGGGGTCGGTGTCGTGGCGGGAGGAGTGGACATGTGAAAATTTGTAGGACGCTTGGCGCCGTGCTTGAGCGGCCAATTTTCGCAGACGACCAACCCACCTCCGACCCCATGCCCAGCTTCGACACCGTTCTCGAACCCGACCACGTCAAGATTCGCAATGGCGTGGACAACGCCATCAAGGAAATCGGCACCCGCTTCGACTTCAAGGGGACCGGCGCCAAGGTCGAGCTCAAGGACAAGGAAATCCACGCCACTGGCGACAGCGAGTTCCAGCTCGAACAGATCGAAGCCGTGCTCTACGCCAAGCTGACCAAGCAGGATGTCGTCATCAGCTTCCTGGACAAGCAGGACAAGATCGACAAGCTCGGCGGCGACAAGGTGCGCCAGGTCTACAAGATCAAGGAAGGCATCGCCGCGGATCTCGCCAAGAAGATCGTCAGCTCGCTCAAGGAGAGCAAGCTCAAGGTGCAGGCCAGCATCCAGGGCGACGCCGTGCGGGTGACCGGCAAGAACCGCGATGACCTGCAAGCGGCGATCGCGCACCTCAAGAAGAGCTTCAGCGACACCCCGCTGACCTACAACAACTTCCGGGACTGACGATGTTTCGCTCCCTCCCTGTGCCGCTGCTGCTGGCCTGCGGGCTGGCCGTGGCGCAGGGCCTGCCACCTGGGCAGGTGCAGCTCAACGGCATGCTGGGCGCGCGCTCGGCGCTGTTGATCATCGACGGCGAGCCCCGCACGGTGGAGGTGGGCGCATCGACCCGCGGCGTCAAGTTGATCAGCCTGGACGACGGCCATGCCGTGGTCGAGTTCGGTGGTCGGCGCCAGACCTTGGCCCTCGGCGCCGCGCCCGGCCGCATCGTGCCGCAGACGCCGCCGCCGCGTCAGGTCACCCTGCCGATGGGCCCGGGCGGTCACTTCACCAGCATGGGCACCATCAACGGCCAGGTCACCAGTTTCCTGGTGGACACCGGCGCCACCAGCGTGACCATCAGCCAGATCGAAGCCGAGAAGCTGGGCCTGCGCTACATGTACGGCAAGCGCCTGGTCACGATGACCGCCAATGGCGTCGTGCCGGCCTACCAGATCCAGCTCGCCACCATCCGCGTCGGCGATGTCGAGGTGCGGGACATCGAGGCCATCGTCATCCCGGGCACGATCTCGCATGTGCTGCTCGGCAACAGCTTTCTGAACCGGTTCCAGATGCGTCGTGAGAACGACGTCATGACGCTGGAACTGCGCTACTGAGTCCGGCGCCGTCGCGCGCCTATCATCGCCGCCCACGTCCGGGCCCTTCCACTTCGCCATGCCTCATTCCGCTCCTGCCGCCGACACTCGCCTGGGCCACCGCCTGCTGGCCGGCATGGCCTGCGCTGCCCTGCTGGCCTGCGCCGCAGCGCCCGCCCAAGCTGAAGACAACAAGGCCAAGGCCGCACGCTTCTACGAAGACGCGTTGAGCCGATTCGAGCGCAAGGACATCTCGGGCAGCATCATCCAGCTCAAGAACGCCTTGCAGGCGGACAAGACGCTGCTGCCGGTGCAGTTGCTGCTGGCGCGCGCCTTGATGGCCGACGGCCAGGTCGCGGCTGCGGAAGTGGCCATCACTGAAGCCCTGCGGCTCGGCGTCGATCGTGCCGAGGTGGTGCAAACACTGGGCCAGGCCTTGCTGGCGCAGGGCAAGCACGAACAACTGCTGGAACAGGCACGCATGGCGCCTGCGGGGCTGCCCAACAGCGTGCGGCTGCAGGTGCTGCTGCTGCGGGCGTCGGCCCAATCGGACCTCGGCGACCCGGCGGCGGCCTTGAAGTCGGTGCAAGAGGCGCGCGCCATCGACCCGACTGCCATCGAGACCTGGCTTGCCGAAGTCGGCATCCGCGTGCGCGGCCGGCAGTTCAACGAGGCCAACGCTGCGGCTGACGCTGCCATCAAGCTCGATCCGCGTTCCGCCGAGGCCTACTACCAGCGCGGCAGCGTGGCCCATGCCCGCGGCCAGGTGACCGAGGCCATGAAGGCCTACGACACCAGCCTGTCCCTCGACCCCGGCCACTACGAATCCCGACTCGCCCGGGCCGGCCTCAACCTGGACGCCAACCGCAATGCCGAAGCCCTGGCCGACATCGCCGAGGCACGCAAGCTGCAGCCCCGCGAACCCCGTGCGGCCTACCTGCAGGCCGTGCTCGCCGATCGCAGCGGCGACCGCCCGGCTGCCCGCGCCGCGTTGAGCCAGGTCACGGCCCTGCTCGACCCGGTGCCGCTGGACTTCGTGAAGTACCGGCCCCAGATGCTGCTGCTCAATGGCCTGAGTCACTTCGCCCTGGACGAGGGCGAGAAGGCCCGCCCGCTGCTCGAAGCCTTCGTGCGGGCCCAACCGCTCACGCCCGTCAGCAAGATCCTGGCACAGCTCTACCTCAAAGCCAAGGACCCGGACCGCGCCATCGGTGTGCTTGAAGCCTATCTTCGCGGCATCCCCGGGGACAGCAAGGCACTTGTCCAGCTGGCCACAGCACAGATGGCCAAGGGCCGTCCGGCCCGGGCCACCCAGCTGATGCAGGAGGCGCTGCGCGCCCGGGACGTGCCCGAGCTCCGCACCGTGCTGGGCGTGAGCCTGCTGCAAAGCGGTGACGGGACCGGCGCGCGCAGCGAGCTGGAAGCATCGTTCAAGAAAGACCCGAAGCAGCTTCAGGCCGGCATGGGCCTGATGGCTCTGTACCTGCGGGAACGCGAACCCGCAAAGGCGGCGGAGGTCGCCAATCAGTTGCTGCGCAACCAGCCCAACAATCCTGCCCTGCTCAACACCGCAGGCGTGGCGAAGGCAGAGGCCGGCGACTTCGGCGGCGCCCGCCGCGCGTTCGAGCATGCGCTGGCCATCGACAAGACCCTGACCGCCTCACAGCTCGGCCTGGCGCGCGTCGACATCGCCACCGGCGCGTTGCATGCGGCCGAAGTTCGCCTGAAGACCTTGCTCAAGGCCGATGAGCGCAATCCCGAGGTGATCTACGACCTGGCCGTGCTCACGATGCGCAAGGGCCAGGCCGATGAAGCACTGAACCTGCTGCGACGTGCGGCCGACGTCTCACCCAAGGGAGACAGCCGCGCGCAGGAGGCCATCATCGAATACCAGCTCCGCCAAGGCCGCGGCGTGCAGGCGCTGGAAGCGGCGAAGGTCCTGCTCGCGCAGGCCCCGGAGGACGTCAACTACCTGACCCTCTACGCGCGGGCCCAACTGGCCAGCGGTGATGGCGCAGGCGCGAAGCTGACCCTGACCAACGCCACGCGCCGTGCGGGCTATGGCACGTTCGCATTGACCTCGCTGGCCCGCCTGCAACTCGCGGCCAACGACCTCGATGGGGCGGGCTACACGTTGGAAAAGGTGCTGTCCGCGGACGCCCAATTCCTCGCGGCGCAGGCGTTGCTGGCCAACATCGAGACCCGCAAGGGCGATTTCGCCAAGGCCGAACCACGCATCCGCCGGATCATCAGCCAATATCCCAAGCTCGGCACCGGGTACGGCCTGCTGGGCGATCTCGCGAGTGCGCGGCGCCAGCCTGCGGCGGCAATCGACGCGTATCGTCAGGCCCACAAGGTGGAACCGAGTGTCGGCACGGCGCTGGCACTGATCAACTCGCTGGGCGCGCAGGGCCAGGTTCAGGAGGCGCGCAACGTCGCCGATGCCTGGCTCAAGGCGAATCCGGCCGACGGCCAGATCCAGCGCGCCCTGGCGAACCTGCTGGCCCGCACCGGCGACTTTGCCCGGGCCAAGCTGGCCTATGAGGCCGTCGTCAAGCAAACACCCGACGACGTGGAAGCGCTCAACAATCTCGCCAACGTACACCTGCGGCTGAAGGACACGCGCAGTGCCATCTCGACGGCCGAGCAGGCCGTGTCCAAGGCACCGACCAACCCGATCGTCATCGACACCCTGGGCTGGGCGCTTTTCGAAGGCGGTCAGACCGATGCGGCCCTGGCCAAGCTGCGTGACGCGCGCCTGCGGGCACCGTCCAACCCGGACATCCGATATCACCTCGCTTCGGTGTTGGTGAAACAAGGCAAGTTGACCGAGGCGCGGGATGAACTCACCACCGCCTTGCGTGACTATCCGCACTTCGAGTCGCAAGTCGCGGCCAAGGCCCTGCTGGCCACACTCAAGTGAGGGGGGCAAAACCCTTCTGCGAGTGTCAGTTCTTCTTACAATTTTTCGCAGGGGAGCCGCGGGGCGTTTCCAAGTTCTTGATCCTCAAGGGCTTTCGACCCCTGGCACGGCAAGTGCTTGACACCTGCCAACCATCCGGCCACAAGCCAAAACTAAAAGAGGAGTTCGCGTGAACGCAATCAAGTCGACCTGGGTCCGCGCAGTGGTCCTGGCCTGCGGGCTCGCCGCGGGGGTGACCGCACAGGCCGCCTCCACCTGGCAGTTCTCCGGCGCGGGCACCTACAACTCGATTGGCGAGGAATACGCCAAGAGCGGCGTCTACACCGGCGCCGATGCCAATCTGTCGATCAGTGGCGTTTACGTGGCCAACGATGCCTCCGGCGTCGCCAACGGCTCGAAGTTCAACACCGGCACCGGTTCGTCGCCGCTGTACTTCGGCGGCAATGGCCTGGGCATGTGCTCCGACCCCGTCAGCCCGACGAGCTGCCCGGCGTCCAACCCGCCCAACCACGCCATCGACAACGTCGGCAACACCGAAGGCATCTTGATGAGCTTCACGACCAAGGTCGCGTTGCAGCAGATCTTCCTCGGTTTCGTGTCGAACGATGCCGACATCTCCGTGTTCCGCTACACCGGATCGTCGGCACCGGCCAACCTGAACACTGTTGACGGCAGCGCCGCAGGCCTCACGGGCGCTGGCTGGCAGCTGGTGGGCAACTATGCCGACGTGGCTCAGGACACCAACCCGGCGGCACCGAACCAGAACATCAACGCCAGCGGCCTCACCTCCAGCTGGTGGCTGATCATGGCCTACAACTCGGGCCTGGCTGGCACGTCCAAGGCCTCGGGTACGTCCCTGTCGAACAACGACGACTATTTCAAGATCTTCGCTGTGGCTGGCACGGCCTGCTCCACGCAGATCGTGAACGGCCAGTGCGCCAACGGCGGCGGCAAGCTGCCTGAGCCGGCCACGCTGGCCCTGACCAGCGTTGCCCTGATCGGCGTTGCCGGCCTGCGCCGCCGCCAGTCGGTCAAGCGCCAAGCCTGACCAGAGTCCAGGCCGCGCTGAAAGGCACTCTGCGGAGTGCCTTTTTCTTTTTGGTGGACCGCTTCGTGCGGTTGTCTCTGGCCGGACAGCCAGGATGCGAACGACCGTGCTAAAACGTCTCGCATCCCGACACGACCCCCAAGCGAGACATGGACCTCAACTTCACCGATGCGGAGCTCGCCTTCCGCGCCGAGGTGCGCGACTGGGTACGCGCCAACCTGCCGGCTGACATCGCCCAGAAGGTGCGACACGCGCAGCGCCTGCACAAGGACGACATGCAGCGCTGGGCCAGGATCCTGGGCACCAAGGGCTGGCACGGCTGGGCCTGGCCCCAGCAGTTCGGCGGCCCCGGCTGGAACGCCGTGCAGCGCCACCTGTTCGAGGAGGAATGCGCCCTGGCCTGCGCGCCCCGCATCGTGCCGTTCGGCCCGGTGATGGTGGCCCCGGTCATCATGGCTTTCGGCACGCCGGAGCAGCAGCAGCGCTTCCTGCCGGGCATCATGAGTGGCGAAGTCTGGTGGAGCCAGGGCTACAGCGAACCCGGTTCGGGCTCCGACCTGGCCTCGCTGAAATGCCGCGCCGAACGCAAGGGCGATCGTTACATCGTCAACGGCCAGAAGACCTGGACCACGTTGGGCCAGTTCGGCGACTGGATCTTCTGCCTGGTGCGCACCTCCAACGAGGGCAAGCCACAGACCGGCATCAGCTTCCTGCTGATCGACATGAAATCGCCCGGCGTGACCGTCAAGCCGATCATCATGCTCGACGGCGAACACGAGGTGAACGAGGTCTGGTTCGACAACGTCGAGGTGCCCGTCGAGAACCTGATCGGCGAGGAGAACAAGGGCTGGACCTACGCCAAGCACCTGCTCTCGCACGAACGCACCAACATCGCCGACGTGAACCGGGCCAAGCGAGAACTGGAGCGCCTGAAGCGCATTGCCACGGCCGAGGGCCTGATGGACGACTCGCGCTTCCGCGACCAGATCGCGCTGTGCGAGGTCGACGTGGTGGCGCTGGAGATGATGGTGCTGCGCGTGCTCTCCGGCGAACGCACCGGCAAGCAGCCGCTGGACGTCGCCGGCCTGCTCAAGATCCGCGGCAGCGAACTGCAGCAGCGCTACACCGAGCTGATGATGCTGGCCGGTGGCCCGCTGGCCCTGCCCCACGTGCTGGAGGCCATGGAGGCCGGCTGGCAGGGCGACCAGTGGCTGGGCGGCGCCTGGATCGGCGGTGCCTCGCACGCCATCCCGCTCACCGGCAACTACCTGAACGTGCGCAAGACCACCATCTACGGCGGCTCGAACGAAGTGCAACGCAACATCGTCGCGCAGACGCTGCTCGGCTGAGCGAGGAGACCCTATGGATTTCGATTTCACGGAAGACCAGGAAGCCCTGCGCGACGCGGTGCGCCGCTTCGTCGACAAGGACTACGGCTTCGATCGACGCATGCAGATCGTGCGCGGCGGCGGCTTCGACCGCGGTACCTGGGAAGCCCTGGCGGGCCTGGGCCTGACGGCACTCGCCGTGCCGGAGGCCCAGGGCGGACTGGGCTTCGGCGCCGTCGAGGCGATGGTCGTCATGGAGGAACTGGGGCGCGGGCTCGTCGTCGAACCCATCGCCCAAGGCGCGCTGATCGCGCCGGCGGTGCTCAGCCGCGCGCCCGAGTCGCTGCAGGCCGACTGGCTGCCGCGCATCGCGGGTGGCGAGGCGCTGGTCGTCCTGGCCCATCAGGAGGCCAAGGCGCGCTACCGGCTCAACCGCGTGACAACGCGCGCTGTGGGTGACCGCATCAGCGGCGTGAAGAGCCTGGTGCCGGCGGGCGACGTGGCCGACGCCTTCATCGTGCCAGCTCGCGTCTCGGGCCATGACGATGCATCCGACGGCATCGCGCTCTATCTCGTCGAGCGCACGGCCCCTGGCGTGCACACCCGTGCCTACCCGCTGCACGACGGCTCCCGCGCCGCCGAGGTTCATTTCGACGACACGCCCGCCCAGTTGATCTTGGGCCCTGATCAGGGCCTCGCGCTGCTGGAACTGGCGGCGGACATTGGCATCGCTGCGCAGGCCGCCGAAGCGGTGGGCGTCATGGAGAAGTACCTCGCCATGACGGTGGAGTACATGAACACCCGCAAGCAATTCGGCGTGGCCATCAGCAGCTTCCAGGCGCTGCGCCACCGTGCTGCCGATGTGAAGATGCAGCTCGAACTGGCCCGCTCGATGAGCTATTACGCCACGCTGCGCTTGGGCGACGCCCCGGCCGTACGGCGCCGGGCGCTGTCCCAGGCCAAGGTGCAACTGGGGCAGTCGATGCGCTTCGTCGGGCAGCAGTGCACGCAGATGCACGGGGGCATCGGCGTGACCAACGAATACGCCGGCAGCCACTACTTCAAGCGCCTGACGGTCATGGAAATGCAGTGGGGTGACACCCTTCATCATCTGGATGAAACCAGCGCCCGGATGCTGGACACTGCAGGGGTGTTTGCCTGAGCAGCGCTTGTCGGCGCTGCCGGCCCAGCCCCTCCGGAGGTCACTCGATGAAGCTCGCCCCTGCCCTGCTCCTGGTCGGCCTGATGGCCGCGACCGCCCACGCCCAGACCATGAAGCCCGGGCTGTGGGAGTTCAAGCAGACACCCCAACTCGATCCGGCGCGACAGGCCCAGATGGCCCAGGCGCAGAAGGCCATGGAGAGCATGCCCGCCGATCAGCGCAAGATGATCGAGCAGATGATGGCCCAGAAGGGCGTCAGCGTCTCGATGTCGGGCGGTGCCATCACTGTCAAGACCTGCATCACCAAGGAACAGGCCGAGCGCAACATGGCGCCGGTGCAAGATCGCGGCCACTGCACCCAGGACGTCAAGCGCAGCGGCAGCACGATCCAAACGCACTTCGTGTGCACGGATCCTGCCTCCGAAGGTGACGCCGTCGTGACGCTGCGCGGCGACGAGGGCTTCACCAACGACGTGACGGTGCGCCGCCAACATGACGGCAAGACCGAAACCATGAAGGTCACCGGTGAAGGCCGCTGGCTGGGCGCAAGCTGCGGAGACATCCAGCCGATGAAGTCCTCGGCCAAGTGAGACAGCGACTCTCGCAGATCCTGTTCAGCCAGGGGTTTGGTACGCGGCGCCTGTGCGCGGGGCTGGTGTGGAATGGCGAGGTGTCGGTCGGCGGCGAGGTGGTCGATGACCCGGATGCCGAGTACGAGACCGCAGGCCTGTGCTTCACGGTCGGCGGTGTCGAGTGGCCTTGCGTCGACAAGGCCCTGATCCTGCTGAACAAGCCGTCCGGCTACGAGTGCTCTCAGAAGCCCAAGCACCACCCGAGCGTGATGAGCCTGCTGCCCGGCCCGCTGCGCGAGCGGGGCGTGCAGCCGATCGGGCGGCTCGACGAAGACACCACCGGGCTGCTGCTGCTCACGGATGACGGCGCCCTCATCCACAAGCTCACCTCGCCCAAGCACCACGTGCCCAAGGTCTACGAGGCGCGCTGCAAGCATCCGCTGACGCCCGCCATGGTGGAGCAGCTGCTCGCAGGTGTCGAGTTGAAGGAACCCGAGGGCAAGTTCCAGCGCCCACCCGAGACCAGCAAGGCCGAAGACGCCGAGATCGTCGATGAGACCTTGCTGCGGCTGACCCTGGTGGAAGGCAAGTACCACCAGGTCAAACGCATGGTGGCTGCCGTGGGCAACCGCGTCGAGGCGCTGCACCGCCCCCGGTTCGGCGCGCTGACGCTGCCGGCGGACCTCGAACCGGGGCAATGGCGCTGGGTCGGCAGCCCGGCCGATGTCTGGGGACAATGAGGGCCATGCGAGTCTTCAGAGGTTTCCATCACCCCGGCATTGCCCCGGCCTGCGCGCTGACCATCGGCAACTTCGACGGCGTGCACCGTGGCCACCAGGCGATGCTCGCGCTGCTGCAATCCGAGGCACGACACCGCGGCCTGCCGACCTGTGTGATGACCTTTGAGCCCCACCCGCGCGATTTCTTCGCGGCCCGGCTGGGCAAGCCGGAACTGGCGCCGGCGCGCATCGCGCCGCTGCGCGACAAGCTCGCCGAGCTGGAGCGCTGCGGCGTCGACCAGGTCGTCATCCTGCGCTTCGACGAGGCGCTCGCCGCACTGCCGCCGCCGGAGTTCATCCGCCAGGTGCTGCTCGAGGGCCTGGGGGCGCGCTACGTGCTGGTCGGCGACGACTTCCGCTTCGGCGCCAAGCGCCAGGGCGACTACGCGACCCTCGACGCCGCAGGCCGGGCCCAGGGCTTCGACGTCGCCCGCATGATGAGCTACGAGGTGCACGGCCTGCGCGTGAGCAGCTCGGCCGTCCGCGAGGCGCTCGCCCGCGGCGACATGGCGGGTGCTGCCGCCCTGCTCGGCCGGCCCTACGCCATCTCCGCCCATGTCACGCATGGCCGCAAGCTCGGCCGCCAGCTGGGCGAGACCGTGCCGGGCGCCGCCGACGGCTTTCGCACGCTGAATCTGCGCTTCCCGCACGACAAGCCTGCCGCGCACGGCATCTTCGCGGTGATGGTGCGCGGCCTCACGCCTGAGCCGCTGCCGGGCGTGGCGAGCCTCGGCAACCGCCCCACGGTGGAAGACGCCGGCCGCGTGCTGCTGGAGGTCCACTGCCTCGACTGGCCGCTGGGTCCCGAGGGGGGCTACGGTAAACTCGCCCGCGTGGAACTGCTGCACAAACTCCGCGACGAAGCCAAGTACGACGGGCTGGAAGCGCTCACGGCCGCCATTGCGGCCGACACGGCTGCAGCGCGCGCCTTCCTGGCCACCCACGCCGCCACCCATGCCCAGGTGAGTCGCCAGACCACGCGCGACCGAATTTGAAGCGGCGCTGCGCCGCTCTCATTCCGCCCTCCCCGCTCCCCGACCGCCAGGCTCGCTGCCTGGCCGCATGCCATGACCACCCCGGACTACCGCTCCACGCTCAACCTGCCTGACACGCCCTTCCCGATGCGCGGCGACCTGCCCAAGCGCGAACCGGGCTGGGTCAAGGCCTGGGACGAGCAAGGCCTGTACAAGCGCCTGCGCGACGCCCGCTGCGGCGCCCCGAAGTTCGTCCTGCACGATGGCCCGCCCTACGCCAACGGCCAGATCCACATCGGCCACGCCGCCAACAAGATCCTGAAGGACATGATCGTCAAGGCCCGCCAGCTCGCGGGCTTCGATGCCGCCTACATCCCCGGCTGGGACTGCCACGGTCTGCCCATCGAGAACCAGATCGAGAAGACCTTCGGCCGCGGGCTGCCCCGTGACGAGGTGCAGGCGAAGAGCCGCGCCTACGCCACCGAGCAGATCGACGGCCAGCGCATCGACTTCAAGCGCTTGGGCGTGCTGGGCGAATGGGACAACCCCTACAAGACGATGAACTTCGCCAACGAGGCGGGCGAGATCCGGGTGCTCAAGCGCCTGTTCGAGCGCGGCTTCGTCTACCGCGGCCTGAAGCCCGTCTACTGGTGCTTCGACTGCGGCTCGTCGCTGGCCGAGTTCGAGATCGAGTACGCCGACAAGCAGAGCCCGCCGATCGACGTGGCCTTCCTGAGCGCGGAGCCGGACAAGCTCGCCGCTGCCTTCGGCGTCGCGCCGTTCACGAAGGACGCCTTCACGGTGATCTGGACGACGACGCCCTGGACCATCCCGTCCAACCAGGCCCTGAACCTCAACCCCGAGCTGCCCTACGCGCTCGTCGACACGGCGCGCGGCTACTTCGTCGTGGCCGAGGCACTGGTCGAGAAGTGCCTGGCCCGCTGGCAGCTTGAAGGCCAGGCCGTGGCCACGGTGCCGGGGCGCCAGCTGGCGCTGCTGAAATTCAAGCACCCGCTGGCCCACGTGCACCCGGGCTACGACCGCGAAAGCCCCGTCTACCTGGCCGACTACGCCACGGCCGACGACGGCACCGGCGTCGTGCACTCCTCGCCCGCCTACGGCCTGGACGACTTCCAGAGCTGTGTCGCCCACGGCCTGGCCTTCGACGACATCCTGAACCCCGTCCAGGGCAACGGCACCTACGCGGCCGACTTGCCGCTGTTCGGCGGCCAGCACATCTGGAAGGCCAACCCGGTCATCACCCAGACCTTGCTGGACGCCGGCCGCCTGATGGCCCAGGGCAAGATCACCCACAGCTACCCGCACTGCTGGCGCCACAAGACGCCCGTGATCTACCGAGCCGCTGCGCAGTGGTTCGTGCGCATGGACGAGGGCGACGGCCTGTTCACGACGGACAAGGCCCCGCAGAGCCTGCGCCAGATCGCCCTCGCCGCCATCGAAGCGACGAGCTTTTACCCCGAGAACGGCCGCGCGCGCCTGCACGACATGATCGCCGGCCGGCCCGACTGGTGCATCTCGCGCCAGCGCAGCTGGGGCGTGCCGCTGCCGATCTTCCTGCACAAGGACAGCGGCGAGGCACATCCGAACACGCTCGAATTCATCGAGCGCGCCGCGCAGCTCGTCGAGCAGCAGGGCATCGAGGCCTGGTCCAAGCTCGACCCGGCCGACTGGCTCGGCGCCGAGGCCGCGCAGTACACCAAGGGCAACGACATCCTGGACGTGTGGTTCGACTCCGGCTCCACGTTCGAGCACGTGCTCAAGGGCAGCCACGCCGGCGCCGCGCACGACACCGGCCCTGAGGCCGACCTCTACCTCGAAGGCCACGACCAGCACCGCGGCTGGTTCCACTCGTCGCTGCTGATCGCCTGCGCGCTCTACGGCCGCGCGCCCTACCGCGGCTTGCTGACCCACGGCTTCGTCGTGGACGGCCAGGGCCGCAAGATGAGCAAGTCGCAGGGCAATGTCGTCGCACCGCAGGCGGTGTCGGACAAGTACGGCGCCGAAATCCTGCGCCTGTGGACGGCCGCCACCGACTACTCCGGCGACCTGGGCCTGGACGACAAGATCCTGGCCCGCGTGGTGGACAGCTACCGCCGCGTGCGCAACACGCTGCGCTTCCTGCTCGCCAACGTCAGTGATTTCGACGCTGCGACCGACGCCGTGCCGGCCGATCAGCTGCTGGAAGTCGACCGCTACGCTCTGGCTCGCGCAGCCGAACTGCAGACGGAGATCCTCGCTCACTTCGAGCGTTATGAGTTCCACCCGGTGGTCGCGAAGCTGCAGGTCTACTGCTCGGAAGACCTCGGCGCCTTCTACCTGGACGTGCTCAAGGACCGCCTGTACACGACCGCGCCGAAGAGCCTCGCGCGGCGCTCGGCCCAGACCGCGCTGTGGCAGATCACGAACGCGATGCTGCGTTGGATGGCACCCTTCCTCAGCTTCACGGCCGAGGAAGCTTGGCAGGTCTTCGCCGGCAAGCAGCCCGGCGATTCGATCTTCACCGAGACCTACTGGGACTTCGGCGCGACCGACGCCGCGCTGCTGGCCAAGTGGGCCCGCATCCACGACATCCGTGACGAGGTCAACAAGGCCATCGAGGCGGTGCGCACGACTGGCGCCGTCGGCGCCTCGCTGCAGGCGGAGCTGACGCTCCAGGTCAACGAACAGGACGAGGCACTGCTGCGCAGCCTGGGCGACGACCTGCGTTTCGTCTTCATCACCTCGGCGGTCAAGCTGGTGTCGGCGCCGGAGTTCAGCGTGATCGTCACGCCGAGCACGCATGCCAAGTGCGAGCGCTGCTGGCACTACCGCGCCGACGTCGGGCACATCGCGGCCCATCCGACGCTGTGCGGCCGCTGCGACAGCAACCTGCACGGTGCGGGCGAAACCCGCACGGTGGCCTGACCATGGCGGGCAAGCAAGGCAACGCCGGCCTGGTGCAGTGGCTGCTGATCGCGGCCGTCATCATCCTGGCCGACCAGTTCACCAAGATCCTCGTCATCGGGGCATTCCAGCTCGGCGACGTGCATCCGGTGACGAGCTTCTTCAACCTGGTGCGCGCGCACAACTACGGCGCTGCGTTCAGCTTCCTGCACGGGGCTTCGGGCTGGCAGCGCTGGTTCTTCCTGGGCCTGGGGCTGGCGGCCGCCGGTTTCATCACCTGGCTGTTGCGCCGCCACGGGCACCAGCAGATGTTCGCCTGGGCGCTCACGCTGATCCTGGGCGGGGCCCTCGGCAATGTGATTGACCGCGCCATCCACGGCTATGTCGTGGACTTCATCCAGGTCCATGCCGGCGGCTGGTATTTTCCCGCCTTCAACGTCGCCGACAGTGCGATCACCATCGGAGCCATCCTGCTGATCCTGGATGAACTCCGACGTGTCCGACGCTCCTGAGCCTTATCCACCCGGCTATGTGCCTTATGTGCCCGAGCCGGCCGTCGAGCTCGGGCCCAAGCTCCAGCGCCTGCCGCTGTCGGCGCCGCTGCGCTGGCTGAAGCTCGGCTGGCGCGACTTCCGCCGCGCGCCGGGCGTCGGGCTCTTCTTCGGCGTCTGCTTCGCGCTGATGGGTCTGGCGGTGCTGCTGGTGTTCCGGCACGCCCCGATCTACACGCTGGCCCTGTGCGCCGGCTTCGTGCTGCTGGGCCCGCTGCTGTGCCTGGGCCTGTACCAGGTGAGCCTGCGCCTGGAACGCGGCAACAAGCCCTCGCTCGACGACGCCCTCGGCGCCTGGCTGACCAACGTCAAGCAGATCGCCATCTTCGGCTTCGTGCTGCTCATCCTCGAGATGCTGTGGGGCCGCGCGGCCCTCGTGATCTTCGCGGTGAGCTTCGACGGCATGCCCGACTTTGCCGGCTCCATCCAGAAGCTGCTGAGCGCCGACACCCTCGGTTTCGTGACCGCCTACCTGGCCGTGGGCGCCGTGTTTGCCGGGTTGATCTTCGGCATCAGCGTAGTGGCCATGCCGCTGCTGTTGGACCGTGATACCGACGCCGTGACGGCCGGGCTGGCCAGCCTGAAGCTCTGCCTGACCCAGCCGGGTGTCATGCTCTGCTGGGGCGTCATCGTCACAGCACTGGTGGTGGCGGCCATGCTGCCGTACTTCATCGGGCTGATCGTGGTCGGCCCCTGGCTCGGTCACGCCAGCTGGCATCTCTACCGACAAGCCCTAGATCCGGCAGCCGGCAACTAGCGCACTAGTTCACGGGGGCAGTTGTGACAAGCGGTGACAATCGCGCGCCGCTTCCCGCCTGCCATGCTCCTCGACTTCGCCAGCCTGGGCCACTACGACTGGCTCGACGTCCCCTTGTGGGTGTTCGACCCCGAACAACAACGCAACCTCTGGGCCAACCCGGCGGCCTTGCGCTTCTGGCATGCCGACAGCGCCGAGGAGTTTCTGTCGCGCAACTTCTCGGAGCACGGTGACGCGGTGCGCGAACGCCTGGCCGTCACGGCGGCCGATCATGCGCAGGGCAAGATCGTGCGGGAGCTCTGGACGCTCTATCCCAAGGGCGAACCCACGACCGTGATGCTGGTCTCCCGCGGCATCCGCACGCCGGATCGTCGCCAGGTGATGCTCTTCGCGGCCGACTCGCTCGGCGGGGGTGCCGACCTCGCCATGCTGCGCGGCCTGGAGGCCCTGCAGCACACCAGCGTGCGCATCGCGGTGTTCGGCTTGTGCCAGGGTGAGTTGCTGATGCGCAACCCCGCAGCCGCCGTCACCTTCGGCGACACGCCCCCGCCGCCAGGCGGCACCGAGTTCTCACGCCTCTTCGCCCACGCACAAGACGCCGACAACATCTTCGACCGCGTGATGCGCGGCGACACCTGCCGCCAGGACGTTGAACTGCTGACGCTCGCCGGCGTGCGCTGGCATGCCCTGGATGCCCGACCGATGCGCGACCCGGTGTCCGGCGACACCGTGATGCTGCTGAACGCCCGCGACATCGCGGACCTCAAGGCCAGCCAGGCCGCCTTGGTGGCTGCCCGTGAGGCGGCCGAAGCTGCGAGCCAGGCCAAGAGCGCGTTTCTGGCCAACATGAGCCATGAGATCCGCACCCCGATGAACGGCGTGCTCGGCCTCACGGAGCTGGTGCTGCAGACCGACCTGGATGACCGCCAGCGGCGCTTCATCAGCCTGGCCCACCAGTCAGCCAAGGGGCTGATGACCATCATCAACGACCTGCTGGACGTCGCCAAGATCGAGGCCGGCCGGGTGGTCATCGAAGAGGCGCCCTTCAGCCTGCACGACTGCCTCGGCGAGGCCCTGCAGCCGCTGCTGCTGCAGGCGCACGACAAGGGCATCCAGCTGCACACGCGCGTGCAACCCGGCGTGCCGTCCTGGATGGTGGGGGACGCGCTGCGGCTGCGCCAGGTGCTGATCAACCTCGTGGGCAACGCCTTGAAGTTCACGGAGCACGGCGAGGTGCGCGTCGAGATCGCGCTGGCCGATGCCCACGACGGCGATCCGCCGGCCTGCCTGCGACTGCGCTGCGCGGTCACGGACACGGGCATCGGCATGACACGCGACCAGATCGGCCAGATCTTCGACCCCTTCATCCAGGCCGACGGCAGCATCACGCGCCGCTACGGCGGGACGGGCCTCGGCCTGACCATCGTGCAGCGCCTGGTGGCGCTGATGGACGGCGGTGTTCGCGTGGAGAGCGAACCCGGCGTGGGCTCGTGCTTCACGTTCGAGGTCGGCCTGCGCCGGATCCTCTGACTCAGGTCAGCAGCACCGCGCTGCCCGTGATCTTTCGAGCCTCCAGATCTCGGTGCGCCTCCGCCACGTCGCCGAGCGCGTAGCGACGGTCGATGTGGGTCCTGACCTGGCCACTCACGACCATGCCGAACAGGTCGTCCCCCATGGCCTGGGTGGACTCGTGGGTCGCGATGTGCGTGAACAGCGTCGGCCGGGTGATGTAGACCGACCCCTTGGCCGCCAGCGTGCCGATGGCAATCGGCGGGACCGGACCTGACGCGCCACCGAAGCTCGCCAGCAGGCCGAAAGGCGCGAGGCTGTTCAGCGATCCCTCCCAGGTGTCGGCCCCCACAGAGTCGTACACGACCTTCACGCCCCGCCCGCCGGTGATCTCCTTCACCCGGGCGGCAAAGTCGTCCCGGCGGTAGTTGATGGCGTGGGCGGCGCCGTGGTCGAGCGCGAGCTGGCATTTCTCGTCGCTGCCGGCCGTCGCGATCAGTTGCAGACCGAGCGCCTTGGCCCACTGGCAGGCGATCAGGCCGACACCGCCCGCCGCCGCATGGAACAGCACGTGGTCGCCCGCCTGGAGGCCGCCCTGCGGCAAGGTCTTGCGCAGCAGGTACTGCACGGTCAGGCCCTTCAGCATCATGGCCGCGCCCGTTTCGAAGCTGATCGCATCGGGCAGCTTGAGCACGCACTTGGCGGGCATGACCCGCGCCGTCGTGTAGGCCCCCGGCGGTTGGCTGGCATAGGCTGCGCGGTCGCCCGGCTTCAGGTGCGTGACGCCCTCGCCGACCGCTTCGACCACCCCGGCACCTTCCATGCCGAGCCGGGCCGGCAGCGGCAACGCGTAGGTGCCGTTGCGCTGGTAGACGTCGATGTAGTTCAGGCCGCACGCAGCATGGCGGATGCGGATCTCGCCCGGGCCGGGCTCGCCGACCGTCACGTCCACCAGCTTCAACTGCTCGGCACCGCCCGGCGCCTCGATCACGACAGCCTTCTCGGTCATTCAGCGTCTCCTGTTGCAAGGTGGGCTATCGTGCCAGCCCTTCGCAACACACGCCGCTGGTGATGACGCTGACCCCACGACCTGTCCGGATCGTCCATGCGGATGACCGCCTGGTCGTCATCGACAAGCCGGCCGGCCTGCTCAGCGTGCCGGGCCGCAGCGAACCCGACTGCGCCAGCGCGCGGGTGCAGGCGGACTTCCCCGACGCTCGCATCGTCCATCGGCTGGACCAGGCCACCTCAGGCCTGCTCGTGTTCGCACGCGGACCCGAGGCCCAGCGCGCGTTGAGCGCCGACTTCGCCGAGCGGCGCGTCGCGAAGGTCTACCTCGCGATCGTCGCCGGTTCGCTCACCGGGACCGGCATGATCGACCTGCCGCTGGCGGCCGACTGGCCCAACCGACCTCGCCAACAGGTAGACCTCGCGCGCGGCAAGCCCTCGCAGACGCGCTGGCAGGCACTGGGGGCCGACGGGCCGCACACGCGCGTGGCGCTGGAGCCGATCACCGGCCGCAGCCACCAGCTCCGCGTGCACCTGGCCGCGCTCGGCCATCCGATCGTGGGCGACGCGCTCTACGCGCCACCGGCCGTCGCCACCGCGAGCCCGCGGCTGCTGCTGCATGCCAGCGAGCTGCAGATTGCCGGCCATCACTTCACCTCAGCCCCGGAGTTCTGAATGCATCTCTTCATCGTCACCGGCAGCTCACGCGGCCTCGGCGCCGCGCTGGCCGCACAACTCGCGCAGGCCGGGCACACCGTCATCGGCATCGCCCGCCGCACCCACCCTGGCCTGCAGGGCGAGCAATGGGCGCTCGACCTGGCCGATCCCTTGCCCGCGGCGCAGCGCCTGCAGACGTGGCTGGACGAGCACCGCGGGTGGCAAAGCGCCACGTTGATCAACAACGCCGCCTTGCTGAGCCAGCCCGGCCCGCTCGCCGCGACCGATCTGGCCGAACTCTCCGCGGCGCTGCGCGTCGGCCTGGAAGCCCCGGCTTTGCTCAGCCGGGCCTTCCTGGCCGGCACCGCCGGCGTGCCCACACGCCGCCTTCTGAACATCTCCTCGGGCCTCGGGCGGCGACCGATGGCGGGCAGCGTCGCCTACTGCGCCGTCAAGGCGGGCCTCGACCACCTCAGCCGGTCGCTGGCCCTGGAGGAACCCGGGGTGTCGATCGAGTCCCTCGCGCCGGGCGTGATCGACACCGACATGCAGGTGCAACTGCGCGGCGCCGACCCGCTCCGCTTCACGGAGCAGGCGCGTTTCCAGGGGCTCAAGGACGCCGGGCAACTCCAGACGGCGGACGCGACGGCCACCGCAATAGTTCGGCATCTCTTGCGGCCAGACTTCGGCAAAACCGTGGTTTCAGACATTCGAGACGCTTGAAAATCCTGAGTCAGGTCCGCACCTGCGGGCTGTTCGATTCCTCACCCGGAGACTCACGTGAACCGCATCCTTGCTGTGACCCTCGCCACCCTGCTGGCCGTCGCCCTGCCCGTGCATGATGCCGAGGCCAAGCGCCTCTCCAGCGGCGGCATGAAGCGCAGCACGCCCACGCAACCCGCCCCGCAGACACCGCCGGCCCAGCCCGCGGCGCCGCAGCAGGCCGCGCCTGGGCAGCAAGCTGCCGCAGCCCCCGGCGCGGCGGCTGCCGCGGCCCCCAAGCGTTCGTGGCTCGGCCCCGTCGCCGGCCTCGCTGCCGGGCTGGGTCTGGCCGCATTGGCCAGCCACCTGGGCTTCGGCGCGGAACTGGCCAACTTCATGACGATGCTGCTGCTGGGTCTGCTGGCCTTCATCGCGATCCGCTTCCTGATGCGCCGCTTCGCCGCACCCAAGCCGCAGCTGGCCGGTGCCAACGGCGCCAACTTCCGTGACGCCGAGCCGGCCTGGAACCCGGCCCCCGTGGCAGCCGGTGGTGCCGCGGCCGCAGCCGTGTCCGCCACCGCGCCCACGGTGCCCGCCGACTTCGATGCCGCCGGGTTCGAGAAGATCGCCAAGCAGGTGTTCATCCGCCTGCAGGCGGCCAACGACGCCGGCGACCAGGCCGACCTGCGCCGCTTCACCACGCCGCAGATGTACGCCAGCATCCAGCAGGACCTGCTGGAGCGCGGCAGCCAGGCGCAGCGCACCGAAGTGCTGCAACTCGATGCGCGTGTGATCGATGTGGCCACCGAAGACGGCCAGCAGATCGTGTCCGTCCGCTTCTGGGGCCTGATCCGCGAGCACAGCGACCAGGCGGCCGTGGACTTCGACGAGGTCTGGCACCTGACCCAGGCCAGCGAAGGCTGGTTGATCGCCGGCATCCAACAAACGGCATGACGACTGGCACAGCGGGTTCGACCGGAGCCCGCACCCACCGAGAATGGGCGCTTCGTGCGCCCATTTCCTCTTGAGGCCTTCACCCATGATGAGACTTCGACTGTCCCTCTGCGCTCTCGGCACCGCCCTGCTGGCCGCCTGCGCCGCGAGCCCCACGCCGACGCCGCCCGCGGCCGTTGTCGCGCCCAACGCGAACCTCGTCGCGCAGGGCATTCCGCCCGTGCCGCAGAGCCTGGCCGACGCGATCGGCCGCTACAACGACTTCCGCGGCCATGCCTTCTCCGATTGGCACCCCACCGAGCGCGAGATGCTCGTGAGCCACCGCAAGGCCGGGGCCAACACCGCGCAGATCTTCCGCGTGACGGCCCCACTCACGGAGGGCGAACAGCTCACCGACGGCGCCGACCCCGTCACCCGGGCCACCTACGAGCCGCGGACCGGCGCGTACATCGTGTTCGAGCGCGCCAGCGGCGGCAATGAAGTCGGTCAGCTCTACCGCCTGCCGTTGAAGCAGGCCGGCGCCCAGCCGGTGCTGCTGACCCAACCCGACGAACGCAATGCTTTCAACACGTGGCTGCGCAAGAGCGGCCAGCTCATCTACTCATCGGTGCCCATCGACCGCACGGCCCAGGGCGGCACCCGCAGCAAGATCTCCACCACCTTCTGGCTGATGGACCCGTTGCAGCCCGAAGGCCGGCGCAAGCTGGCGGAGCTGGACGGTGGCGGCTGGTCCGCCAGCCGTCCGTCACCCGATGAGCGCCAGGTGTCGTTGACCCGCTACCTGTCGGCCAACGAGTCGCAGATCTGGCTGCTCGACGTCGCCAGCGGCGCCACCCGCCAGGTCCTGCCCGCCGTCGGCAGCAACGAGCCCAAGGCAAGCTACTCGCCGGCCGGCTGGTCGCCGGATGGCCGGGCCCTCTGGCTGGCCAGCGACCGCGCCGGCGAATTCCGCGAGCTGATGAAGCTCGATCTGGCCAGTGGGCGCATCGACCGCG
This sequence comes from Burkholderiales bacterium, assembly GCA_003963005.1. Taxonomy (GTDB): domain Bacteria; phylum Pseudomonadota; class Gammaproteobacteria; order Burkholderiales; family Burkholderiaceae_C; genus Pelomonas. The sequence goes on along the minus strand of RXJW01000185.1, from coordinate 9,415 downwards.
TCAGTGCGCACATCCCGTGGGATGTGAGCGGCGTGACCCTCACCGACGACGGCACGCGCCTCGCGGCCCAGTTCAATGTGGACGGCCGCGACGAACTGCACTTCTTCGACGCGGCAACCGCCAAGGAAGTCCCCGCCCCCGCGGCCCTGCCGAACGGCAACGTCGGCACGGCCGCCTACCACCACGGCCGCGGTGACCTGGCCTTCTCGATCAGCAATGCCCAGGGCCCCAGCCAGATCTATGCCCTGGCGGCAGACGGCAAGGTGCAGCAGTGGACGCGTGCCTCGGCCGCGCCCGGCATGGACACGTCGGGCTTCACCGAGCAGAAGATCATTCGCTGGAAGAGCTTCGACGGCCTGACCATCTCCGGCCTGCTGACCGCGCCGCCCAAGAAGTTCACCGGCAAGCGCCCCGTGCTGATCAGCATCCACGGCGGCCCGGAAGCGCAGGCCACCTTCGGTTTCCTGGGCCGCAGCGCCTACTTCGTGCAGGAACTCGGCATGGCGGTCATCCAGCCCAACGTGCGCGGCTCCAGCGGCTATGGCAAGACCTTCCTGGCCCTGGACAACGGCTTCAAGCGCGAGGACTCGGTCAAGGACATCGGCGCCCTGCTCGACTGGATCGCCACGCAGCCCGACCTGGACGCCTCGCGCGTGCTCGTCACGGGCGGCAGCTACGGCGGCTACATGACGCTGGCGGTGTCCACGAACTATGCCGACCGCATCGCCGGCTCGATCGACGTGGTGGGCATCTCGCACTTCGTGACCTTCCTGAACAACACCGAAAGCTACCGCCGCGACCTGCGTCGTGTGGAGTACGGTGATGAGCGCGACCCCGCGATGCGGGCGCACCTGGAGAAAATCTCGCCGCTGACCAACGCGGCCAAGATCAAGAAGCCGCTGTTCGTGGTGCAGGGCAAGAACGACCCTCGCGTGCCCTACACCGAGGCCGAGCAGATCGTGGCCACCGTGCGCCAGGGCGGCACACCGGTCTGGTACCTGCGCGCCGAGAACGAAGGCCATGGCTTCCAGAAGAAGGACAACCAGGACTTCCAGTTCTACGCCACCGTGCTGTTCATGCAGCAGACCGTGCTGAAGTAGACGCCCCCCTGCCGGCCTCGCCGGTCTTGCAGACTGCGCCGGGCCAGTGGCCCGGCGCTTCGCCAGGCACAAGCCGCCCACCGGGCGCCTTGTGCTCGGGGTCAGACACCTCAAAGAGTCTGCGCGGCAGAGCCTGGCGCCCGCGCTGCGGCGGCTACGCCGCGCTGGTGACGGAGCCGCCGTACGGCAAGGATTGCGGCCAGGTGGCGGGCGTCGGCTCGGCACCGCGCCAGCTCCAGGCGCTGATCCAGCCGGCATGGCCCACGGCGAGTGCGCACGGAGGCTGCCAGGCCGCTGCACGGGCCAGCAGTTGGCGCAGCGACTCCCCGCCGTCGAAGTCGAAGCCAACGAAGTCGGTCATCCAGCGGTCGAACTCGGACCGCGGGATGTCGGCCCAGGCGCGGCCATCCCAGGCGCCGAAGTCCATCTCGGCCAGCGCCGCATCCACCTGCCAGCGAAAACCCCAGCGCTGAAGCCAGCGCCCCACGTCGGCGGCCCGGCGCAGCGGCGACGTGACGATCTCGTGAGGCAGCCCGTGCCGCCGCACATGCTGGCGGATGCGATGTGCCAGCCGCTTGGCCTTGCGCGGGTCCACGGGCAGGTCGGTCCGGCCGCCGATGCAGCGCCCGTTCGCACCGCGCGGCTTCGGATGGCGCCAGATCGTGCAGTGCATCCTCAGAACGACGCCGTGAAGGCCAGCAGCACGGCAATCTCCGCCAGTTGCTCGGTCGCGCCCAGGCCGTCGCCGGTGTAGCCGCCCAGCCGCCGCTTCAGCCAGCCGCGCATCAGCCACGCCACACCTGCCGCCGCCATGGCGGCAAGCGCCAGACGCACCGGTGCAACACCCGCGGCCCACAGGCCGCCCGCCAGCAGCACACACCAGGCCAGGCCGATGACCAGGTTGCGCGGCGCGACCGCCAGCGCCAGCGGCTTGGCCTTGGCATGGTCGGCATCGCCGCCGTAGGGCAGGCTCACCATCACCCCCACGGCCGCCGCGCGCCCGAAGGCATGGCTGGCCAGCAGGGCCGCAACGGCGCCGAGCATCGGCCGGGTCGCCAGCACGGCAAGCAGCGCCGCGCGCATCAGCAGCGACAGCCCGAGGGCCAAGGCGCCGTAGCTGCCGATGCGGGAGTCCTTCATGATGGCCAGCGCCTTCTCGCGCGGCACGACGCCGCCGAGCGCATCGAAGGTGTCGGCCAGGCCGTCTTCGTGGAAGCCGCCGGTCAGCGCGACCGTGGCCGCCAGCGCCAGCACGGCGGCGACCCAGGCGGGCCAGACCTGCGCCGCGGCCAGCAGTGTCAAGGCGCCAGCGCCGCCCACCCCCATGCCGACGAGCGGAAAGTGCCGCACGCAATCGTTCAGCCAGGCCGGATCGAAGGCGCTCAGCCTGACCGGCAGACGGGTCAGGAACTGCAGCGCGACCAGGAAGAGGCGCACCGCATCAGCCTCGGTTGCTGACGCCCGCGCTCTCGAAGCTGGCCATGTCCGCCAGCAGCGCGCAGGCGGCGGTCAGCAGCGGCCAAGCGAGCGCCGCCCCACTGCCCTCGCCCAGGCGCAGGTCCAGGTCGAGCAGCGGACGCACGCCCAGTTGCTGCAGCCAGCGTGCATGCGGCCCTTCGGCCGAACGGTGCGCGAACACGCAGGCCGCGAGCACGCCCGGGCGCAAGGCCTCGGCCAGGGCCACGGCGGCCGTGGTGATGAAACCATCGACCACCACGACACGCCGTTGCGCCGCCGCGGCGATGACACTGCCCGCCATCGTCACGATCTCGAAGCCCCCCAGCGCGGCCGCGACGGCCTCGGGTGTCTGCGCCTGGGCATGGCGCTGCAGGGCCTGCCCGAGGACCGCCAGCTTGTGCGCCAGCCCGGCGTCATCGAGCCCCGTGCCGCGGCCGACGCAGTCGACCAGCGGCAGGCCCGTCAGGCGCTGCATCAGCAGGCTGGCCGAGGAGGTGTTGCCGATGCCCATCTCACCCAGCAGCAGCGCGTTGCCCGGGAGCCGGTCGACCAGCGCCGAGCCCTGGCGCAAGGCCTGCTGTGCCTGATCCGGTGTCATGGCCGGCCCGAGGCTTGCGTCCGCCGTGCCGGCCGCGATGCGCAGGTCGACGGCGCCGGGCGCCAGTGGCGCATCGACACCGCAATCGGCAATCGTCAGGGCCAGCCCCTGCTGGCGCGCCAGCACCGAGACGGCCGCACCACCGGCCAGCATGTTGGCCACCATCTGCGGCGTCACCTCGCGGGGATAGGCCGAAACACCCTGGCGGGACAGCCCATGGTCGGCCGCGAACACCACGAGCTGCGGGTCGATCAGGCGCGGGCGCTCGACGCCCTGGATCAGCGCGAGCTGCAGCGCCAGCGCCTCGATGCGCCCCAGCGCGCCCAGCGGCTTGGTCTTGTGATCCAGCGCATGCTGCACACGCGCGGCGAGGTCAGGCGCGGCCAGGGCCGGCAGGTCGGGAAACAGCATCGTGAAAGCGCCGGCGGTCAGCCGAGCAGGTTGGCCAGAGTCAGCAGGGCCAGCAGCAGCATCCACAGCACGACCGAGCGCCAGACCAGGCCGACGACGCTTTGCAGATGCCCGAGTTGCGGCGGCGCACCCGCCGTGGAGCCTGCCGCACCGGTGGAACCCGGCTCGGAGCCGGCATCGAAGGTCTTGCTGCGGTCGGGCGTGATGCCCGGCGCCGCGGCGCCGCCGAGCTGCAGGCCCACGGCGCCCGCGGCGGACGCGAGGATGATGCCCTCGTTGGCATGCAGCCACAGCGCTGCGTCGCGCCGCCAGCCGTTCACGGCCTCCTCGAAGTTGCCGACGATGGCGAAGCCGGTGGCCGTCAGCCGCGCGGGCAAGTGATCGATCCAGCTGAAGGCCTCGCGAGACAAGGCCAGCAGCCGTTCGTTGGTGGGTGCATCCAGCGTGCGGCTCTTGAAGGCCCAGTAGCGCCCGGCGAACTCGGCCATGCGGTAGACCACGGCGCCCGCGGGGCCCAGGCCGATCGTCGAACACACGATGAACCAGAAGAACACGCCGAACACATGCCGATGCGCCGCCAGCAGCGAGTGCTCGATGACGTGGCGGATCAGCTCGGTGCGCGGCAACTCGCTCGCATCCAGGTGGCGCCACTCGGCGAGCAACTGCCGCGCGGTGGCGTCGTCGCCGCGGTCCAGCGCATCACGGATGTCGGTGAAGTAGTGGCTGAACTGACGGAAGCCGAGCGTCAGGTACAGCACCAGCACGTCCAATGCCAGGGCCAGCAGCACACTGAAGTGGCGCAACGTCAAGTAGACCAGCGCCACGACCAGGCCCGGCACCAGCACCGTGATGCACCAGACGATGACCGCGTGATGTTCGTCGCCCGCGTCGAAGTTCCGGCCCGTCCAGCGCACCCAGGCGATCACGGACTGATGCACCCGGTTGCCATGTCTCAGAGGCTTCAGTTGCTCGCACAACAGCGCCAGCAGCACCGCGAAGAAATTCATGGGGCGGGATGATAGTGGCGCGTCAGGCGCTGCTGAGGAGACGGTAGAGGTTGCGCAACATCGCGGCCGTGGCGCCCCAGATGAAGTACTCGCGTTCCGCGCCCGGCCAGGGCATCGACAGGAAGCGCCGCTCGACGCCGGCGAACTCGAACACATGATGCCGATGGTGCGAAGGGTCCATCAGGTAGGCGAGCGGCACCTCGAAGGCCTCGGCCACCTCGTCCGGGTCGGGCGTCAACGTGAAGCCGGGTTCGACCAGGCCGACCACCGGGGTCACCTGGAAGGCCGTGACGGTCGAGTACACCGGCAACTGGCCGATCACCTCGATGAAGCGGCGGTCCAGGCCGATCTCCTCCTCGGTCTCGCGCAGCGCCGTCGCCACGGGACCGTCGTCCTCCGGCTCGACGCGACCGCCCGGAAAGCTGATCTGGCCGGCGTGGTCGCGCAGGTGGTCGGTGCGCCGGGTGAGCAGCAGGTGCAGCCCGTCGCCCCGCTGGACGAGCGGAACCAGCACGGCCGCCCCGGCGGGCGGCCGGTCGGTGAATCGACCACCGTCCCCGGTGAACTCCGGCGTCCAGCCCGCCGCAGCGGCCAGTCGCTCGCGAAGGCGCGAGGCGGTGAGCGCCTGCGCGGGCACGGGCGGCAGATGTGCATCGATGCCCGTGACGGGCACCAGGTGGGGTTGGGTGATCGGAGGTCGGGCCATGACTCGGGACGCCGGCTTCGGGCGCCAGCCTGTCGGGGATTGTGGCGGCGCGCGACTGGCCCACCCGCGCCGCAGGCGCAAGCCCTCATGAAATCCGCGGCAGAAATAGAAACCCCGCCGGGCTTGACGGCCGGGCGGGGTGGGTGGCGAGGCCACCTTGGGGCTCCGCGACCATCTGCCGCGGGGCTCCTGGCGCGCAAAGATTGCGCCAGCGGATGTGCCTGAACAGGCTCGACAAACTTAGATGACGCCGCTCAGGTTTTCAAGAACAAGGCGTCGAAGAGCGCGTCCGTGCGCTGGCGGACTTCAGCGGGCAAGGTGATCGTCCGGCCCCACTCCCGATCGGTTTCTCCGGGCCACTTGTTGGTAGCGTCCAGGCCCATCTTGCCGCCCAGCCCGCTGATCGGCGACGCGAAGTCGAGATAGTCGATGGGCGTGCTGTCCACGAGCGTCGTGTCCCGCACCGGGTCCATCCGCGTCGTGATCGCCCAGATCACCTCCTGCCAGTTGCGCGTGTCCACGTCGTCGTCCACCACGACGATGAACTTCGTGTACATGAACTGGCGCAGGAAGCTCCAGATGCCGAACATCAGCCGCTTCGCATGCCCGGGGTAGGCCTTCTTGATGGACACGACCGCCATCCGGTAGCTGCAGCCCTCCGGCGGCAGGTAGAAGTCGACGATCTCCGGAAACTGCTTCTGCAGGATGGGCACGAACACCTCGTTGAGCGCCACACCCAGGATCGCCGGCTCGTCAGGCGGCTTGCCGGTGTAGGTGGAGTGGTAGATCGGGTTCCCGCGCTGGGTCTGGCGGGTGACCTCGAAGACCGGGAACCAGTCCTGCTCGTTGTAGTAGCCGGTGTGGTCGCCGAACGGGCCTTCCAGCGCGTGCAGGTAGCCGCCCTTTTCCTTCAACGCCACGCCGCGTTCGCTGACGCCTGCGAAGCCGGGCGGGGCCGGCGGGATGTGGCCTTCGAGCACGATCTCCGCCGAGGCCGGCGCCTGCAAGGGCTGGCCGTGGCCGACCGCGGTGTTGACCAACTCGGTGCGTGAGCCGCGCAGCAGGCCGGCGAACTGGTACTCCGACAGCGTGTCCGGTACCGGCGTCACCGCGCCCAGGATGGTCGCCGGGTCCGCCCCGAGCGCCACGGCGATCGGGAAGGGCTCCCCCGGGTGGGCCAGCGCGAAATCGCGGAAATCGAGCGCCCCGCCGCGGTGGGCGAGCCAGCGCATGATGACCTGGCGCGGCCCTATGAGCTGCTGGCGGTAGATGCCGAGGTTCTGGCGCGTCCGTGTCGGCCCCCGGGTGATGACGAGGCCCCATGTGATCAGGGGGGCCGCATCGTCTGGCCAGCAGTGCTGGATCGGCAGGCGGCCGAGGTCGATGTCGCTGCCTTCGAAGACCTCCTCCTGGCACGGCGCACGGCGCTGCACCGCAGGTTTCATGTCCCACAGCGCCTTGGCCATCTGCAGCAGCTTGCCGGCGTCCTTCAGGCCCTTGGGCGGCTCCGGCTCCTTGAGGCTGGCCAGCACCCGGCCGACGTCGCGGAGATCGGCCAAGGAATCAGCCCCCATGCCGAGCGCGACGCGGCGGGTTGTCCCGAAAAGATTGGTCAAGGCGGGCGTCGTGTGACCCGCCGGCGCCTCGAACAGCAGGGCCGGGCCGCCGGCGCGCAACACGCGGTCGCTGAGGGCCGTCATCTCCAGGACCGGCGAGACCTTGTCCTTCACCCGCTTGAGCTCGCCGAGCCTGTCCAGGCCGACAATGAAGTCCCTCAGGTCGCTGTATTTCATAACCAAAAGTAGTTTTGAAGAGGCCAAACAGCCTTGACGGGTTATCTTCGACCCGTAAAATTCGAGGCTCCGGGTTTCCACTGAAGCCCATCCGGTCAGGTCCACCGGGCACAGAGATGCCACAGGCCAGAGCAATCGACCGGCAAATTATCACCGTCGCTCCACCCAGACCGTCCTGTAGGGGCAGCCTGTGGCGGACCGCGACACAAGGAGTCGCATGACGACACGTCAAGACCTCATCAGCCTGGCTCGCCACACGCGGGAAGCGGCGTCGCTGTTCGTGAAGGACATCGGCAACGGCCTGCTCGTGGTCAGCCACAACACGCTCGCCCTCGTCGGGCTGGCCGTGGTGTCGGTGCTGCTGGTGTTCACGAGCCAGGACGGCCTGCGCGAGAAAGTCGAGTCCGCCACGCTGGGCTGGCTGAGCGCCCGCCACGAAGCCCGCGCCGAAGCCGAGGGCAACACGCTGGTGGCCGCCGCCGAACCGGACGCCATCGCCCGCGCCACCGCCACCGACCCGAAGGAACTCAGCCGCCAGCAGGCCGCCGTGGCCCACTGGCTCGCCCGCCGCTACAGCGTGGCGCCGGAGCCGATCAGCCGCCTCGTGCAGGAGGCCTGGACGGTCGGCCAGCGCGCCAAGGTCGAGCCGACGCTGATCCTGGCCATCATGGCCATCGAATCGCGCTTCAACCCGTTCGCCCAGAGCGCCGTCGGGGCCCAGGGCCTCATGCAGGTCATGACCCGCGTCCACGACGACAAGTACGAAGCCTTCGGCGGCACGCTCGCGGCGTTCGACCCCGTGACGAACCTGCGTGTCGGGGTGCAGGTGCTCAAGGAATGCATCCAGCGTGCCGGCAGCCTGGAAGAAGGCCTGCGCTACTACGTCGGTGCCGCCAACCTGTCGGAAGACACCGGCTACACCGCCCGGGTGCTGGCCGAGCACGAACTGCTCAAGGCCGTGATCGCCGGCCGCCCCGTGCCGGCCACGACGACCGTTCGCCCCTTGCGAGAGGCCGCTTCGTCTCCCGCCGGCGAAACTGCCCAGGTGGCGCTGCTGCGCTGAACTACACTGGACGCTCACGCGACTGGCGATCAGGGTCACGAGCTGACCTGAGGTGGGCCACCACCGGGGAGCGTGAGGCGGTGTGCACCGCTTTCAGCCGTTCGCCTGGGCAGCCCGGTCCCGTCGCGCCTTCGCGCGGGCGGCCGGGACTCACCGCCTGACCTTCGGAACACTGCCATGTTTGACCGCACCACTTCCACCCTCGCCCTGGTCGACCCCGAGCTCTGGACGGCCGTCCAGCACGAGAACCGCCGCCAGGAAGACCACATCGAGCTGATCGCCAGCGAGAACTACACCTCGCCGGCCGTCATGCAGGCGCAGGGCAGCCAGCTGACCAACAAGTACGCCGAGGGCTATCCCGGCAAGCGCTACTACGGTGGCTGCGAGTACGTTGACGTCGTCGAGCAACTGGCCATCGACCGCCTGAAGGCGCTCTTCGGCGCCGAGTTCGCCAACGTGCAGCCCAACTCCGGCTCGCAGGCCAACCAGGGCGTGTTCTTCGCGCTGCTGCAGCCCGGCGACACCATCATGGGCATGAGCCTGGCCGAAGGCGGCCACCTGACGCACGGCATGCCGCTGAACATGAGCGGCAAGTGGTTCAACGTGATCAGCTACGGCCTGGACGCCCACGAAGCCATCGACTACGACGCGATGGAAGCGCTGGCCCGCGAGAAGAAGCCCAAGCTGATCATCGCCGGCGCGTCGGCCTACTCGCTGCGCATCGACTTCGAGCGCTTCGGCCGCATCGCCAAGGAAATCGGCGCCTACTTCATGGTCGACATGGCCCACTACGCGGGCCTGATCGCCGCAGGCGTCTACCCGAACCCGCTGCCCCACGCCGACGTCGTCACGTCCACCACCCACAAGAGCCTGCGCGGCCCGCGCGGCGGCATCATCCTCACGAACAAGGAAGACATCGCCAAGAAGGTCAACTCGGCGATCTTCCCCGGCATCCAGGGTGGCCCGCTGATGCACGTCATTGCCGGCAAGGCCGTGGCCTTCAAGGAAGCCCTGTCGCCCGAGTTCAAGGCCTACCAGCAGCAGGTCGTGGCCAACGCCAAGGTGCTGGCCGAGACGCTGATCCAGCGCGGTCTGCGCATCGTCTCCGGCGGCACCGAAAGCCACGTGATGCTCGTGGACCTGCGCCCGAAGAACCTGACCGGCAAGGAAGCCGAGGCCATCCTGGGCGCCGCCCACATGACCTGCAACAAGAACGGCATCCCCAACGACCCGCAGAAGCCGATGGTGACCAGCGGCATCCGCCTGGGCACGCCGGCCA
>RXJW01000116.1 GCA_003963005.1 Burkholderiales bacterium | reverse complement strand
TCGATGAGGCGATCCGACAAGAAACTGCGGGTTGCGCTGCCTGCGCAGCGACCGAACACCGCGAGCTTTGGTATTTGCTGATGTCCGCTCCAGTTTAGGTTTGTCCGACACCTGCCCGTCGCGCTGGACAGGTCTGCGCATCAACCCGACTTGAGGGCAGGTGTTGGATAAACCTCTAGGGAGGAAACCGCGGCGCATGTGGCAGCGGTTGTCGAGGCATCGTTGCTATGGCGATTCGGCGTTGAGGCTGCGCCGACGCAGCGCAGTTGCGCGCATGTCGACGGCCGCGAATGACGCAAGGCCACTGTGTGAGCGGGTGCGATGGACTCCCGTATGCCGTGGTGCATGGCTCGCCCACGTCCTTGTACGCGGGTCACCACCAGACGGCACAGGCTCGCCCCGCACAGGCTTGCGATGAACAAGGGCTGGTGCTTGCTGGTGCCATGTCGTCGCGCCAATGCTCATGAGGGTGGCGCCCGGATCGAGGGCCGTTCGCGCATCACGATCTCAACGATGAGCAGTGGCTGCCCGCAGTGCCGGCAGACGAAGGCCGGCGCTCGCGCCACCGGCTCGCCGGTGGGCACTTCGACCTTGGCCTGCAGCGCGGTACGCGCCAAGGCCAGGCAGTCGCGCCGATGGCCGTTGGCCAGCAGGCCGTAGTGCCGGATGCGATGAAAGCCTGTGGGCAGCACATGCAGCAGGAAGCGCCGCATGAACTCCTGCGGCGCCAGCGTCATCGTCTTGTGGCGCACCTTCCCCCTGGCATCGCCCTTGGCGCGGTAATCCTTCCAGCGGAAGGTCACGCCGCTTGCATCCGCGGCGACGAGGCGACTGTTGGAGATGGCCACGCGGTGTGTGTAGCGCGACAGATAGGCCAGCACCGCCTGCGGCCCGGCAAACGGCCGCTTGGCATAGACCACCCACTCACACCGGCGCATCGGCGCCAGCCAGTCGGCGAAGGCCTTGGCGTCCTGCAGTGCCGCGTGCTCGCCGAAGAACTGCAGCTGCGCGGCGCGATGCAGCTGTTCAAGCCCTTCGAGGAAGCGCCGCCGGAACAGCCGCGAGAGCACGCGCACAGGCAGGAAGAACCCCGGCCGGCAGGCCACCCAGCTCTTGCCGTCGGGTGCCAGACCGCCGCCCGGCACGATGCCGTGCACATGGGGGTGATGCGTCAGCGCCGAGCCCCAGGTGTGCAGCACCAGCGTGGCGCCGATGCGCGCGCCCAGATGCTTGGCATCAGCCGCGATGACCTGCAGCACCTCGGCGGCCATGTCGAACAGCAGGCCGTAGATCGCAGCCTTGTTCTGATACGCGATGTCCGAGATTGGCGCAGGCAGCGTGAAGACCACGTGGTAGTACTCGACCGGCAGCAGATCATCCTGCCGGGCATCGAGCCAGCGCTGCGCCGCGTTGCTCTGGCACTTCGGGCAGTGCCGATTGCGGCAGGAGTTGTAACTCACCTGATCGGTGCCGCAGCCTTCGCAGCGCAAGACGTGACCACCCAGCGCCGCACTGCGGCACTGCTCGATGGCCGACATGACCTTGAGCTGGCCCAGGCTCAGGTGGCCGCGCTGGGAGGCTCGCCAGGCAGGACCGTGGATGCGGAAGATGTCGGCGACCTCCAGGGCGGGCCGCCCCACGACGTGGGCCTCACGACGGTGGCAGGTTCTCCAGGGGGCTGATCACTTCGCGCAGCAAATCGGTGGCGACGTGGGCGTAGATGCTGGTCGTCTCCAGTTTGGCGTGTCCGAGCAAGACTTGAATCACACGGATGTCGACCCGCTGCTCCAGCAGATGAGTCGCAAATGAGTGGCGCAGCGTGTGCATGGACACGCGCTTGTCGATCTTGGCCGCATCGGCGGCGGCGTGGATGGCGCGGTTGAGCTGACGGGTGCTCAGTGGGTCCATCGGATCCATGCCCGGGAACAGCCAGCCGTTGCGCAGGATCTTGCCCTGGGCGTGGCCCACGCGCCACCACACGCGCAGCCGCTCCAGCAGGATCGGCGGCAGCATGGCGTAGCGGTCCTTGCGACCCTTGCCTTGCTCCACGCGCAGCGTCATGCGCTGGCTGTCGATGTCGCCGACCTTCAGCGAGATCACCTCGCTGGCACGCAGCCCGGTGCCGTAGGCGAGCGACAGCGCCGTCTGGTGCTTGAGGTTCCAGGCCGCCGCGATCAGGCGGGAGACCTCCTCGCGGCTGAGCACCACGGGCAGCGTGCGTGGCACGTGCACGGGCTGCATCTTGAGCATCAGCTCGGGGCGAGACAACGTGATGTCGAAGAAGAACTTGAGCCCGGTGATGGTCGCGTTGAGCGTGATGGGGGAGACGCCGCTGTCGACCAGGTGCAGTTGGAAGTTGCGCAGGTCTTCTGCCGAGGTGGTGTCAGGCGAGCGTTGCAGGTAGGCGGTCAACTTGCGCACAGCGCGCACGTAGGCTTGCTGGGTCTTGGGCTCCAGCTTGCGCATGCGCATGTCGTCGAGCATGCGCTGACGCAGCGGGGAGGCTGATTGAGTCGTCGAGTCCATGGTTGCTGCTCCGTCGATGAACGAGGCGGATTGCCTCGCCCATCAACTTCGCAGAAACCGCCCTGCAGCGAACCATCACACCGTGGCCGGAGCGGCTACCGCGTGAGCGGTTTAGTCCTCAGGCTGATTGCGGAAGTTCACCAAGGTCCGCTTTGCGGCAGTTCGGTAGTTGGCAGGCAATCCAGCGGGCTGCGCACGGCGCCGCCTCCCATCT
>RXJW01000217.1 GCA_003963005.1 Burkholderiales bacterium | reverse complement strand
CATCCTGGACCCGTATTTCTTGTACTCGTTGCGGTGGAGCGGCCGGTACTACGACTTGCGGATGATCGTCGACCAGAGCCGGTGAAACGATAGTTGAACTAAACCGCTGACGCGGTGGATCACCGGCTGGGAAGCCGGCGAGGTTTGAGCGGCGTACCTTGACTGATGCGGGCATGTGCCCGAGCGGATCAAGGAGAGCCGTCATGGCTGCTACCGCCCCGACCAAGATCAGCGCCCTTCGCCAGCGCATGCTCGATGCGCTGCAACTGCGCGGCATGGCGCCACGCACCCAAGAGACCTACATCGACGCCGTGGCCCGCCTGGCACGGCACTACGACCGCAGCCCTGAACTGCTCAGCGCTGACGAGGTGCAGGCCTACCTGCTGTACCTGCTGCGCGAGCGCCACCTCGCCCGCGCCAGCCTCAACCTGTACGGCTGTGCGTTCCGCTTCCTGTACCGCACGGTGCTGGCGCTGGACGGCGAAGTCTTCCAGATTCCGCTGGGCCCCGCGCCGCAAGCGCTGCCCGAGGTGCTGGCCCGCGAAGAACTCGCGCGGCTGTTCGACTGCGCCTGCCACGCCAAGGCGCGCAGCTTCCTGCAACTGGCCTACGGCACGGGCTTGCGCGTCTCGGAGCTGTGCCACCTGCGCGTCGAACACATCGACAGCCATGCCGACCGCATGTGCATCCATGTCGTGCAAGGCAAGGGCGCCAAGGACCGCCTCGTACCGCTGAGCCCCGATACGCTGGCCGTCGCTCGCGCCTGGTGGCTCATCGCGCGCCCTCGCTCGTGGCTGTTCGGCACGCTGCGCGACGCCGACCAACCCCTGGACATCGGCATGGCCCAGCGCTGGTACCGCCGCGCCTGCGCCCACGCCGGCATCACCAAGCGCGGCGGCATCCACACCCTGCGCCACTGCTACGCCACTCATTTGCTGGAAGCCGGGGTGGACCTGCACAACCTGCAGCAGTGGCTGGGCCACAGCCACATCAGCACGACGATGCGCTACCTTCACCTGGCCCGCCCGGACGCCCCCGATGCGGCGCGCCGCCAACCCCTGGCGCTGCTGAGTTCGCTGCCCACGCTGCACTGACGGCCGCCGCCCCGCCGAACCGACCATGGCCACCACGCTGGCCGAGGTGCTGCGCCGCTTCGGGCCCGGGTACCTGCGCCACCACCTGCTCAGCAGCGCGCAGGCGCGCGCCTGGCGCGCCATCGTCGCTTGCCGCACCGCGGCACTCGGCGGCGAGCGGCTGCGCTGCGACGGCTGCGCCGCCGAGCACTGGCGCTGGCACTCCTGCCGCAACCGCCACTGCCCGCAGTGCCAGAGCCGAAGCTGCGACGCCTGGCGTGCGGCGCGCTTGAGCGAGCTGCTCACCGTTCCCTACTGCCACCTCGTCTTCACGCTGCCGCACGAGCTCAACCCGCTGGCCGGCACGCATGCACGCTGGGTCTACGACACGCTCATGCACGAGGCCGCTACCACGCTCACCGAGTTCGCGGCCAACCCGCGCTGGCTGGGCGGCACGCCGGCCTTCACCCTCGTGCTGCACACCTGGACGCAGGACCTGCGCCGCCATATCCACGTGCACGCGCTGATGGCCTGCGGGGCGCTGCGCCAGGGTGAAGATGCCGCGTCGAGCTGGGTCACCCCCACCCGCGGCGAGCGCTTCCTGTTCCCGGTGCACGCGCTCAGCCGTGTCTTCAGGGGTAGGTTCATGGCGGCGCTGCAAGCGGCTGAAGCAGCGGGCGAACTGCCGCGCGACCCGGCCGATGCGCGCGAGCGCCGCGAACGCCGAGCGGCCCTGTGGCGCCATGACTGGGTGGTCTACGCCAAGACCCCGCTGGCCGGCCCCGCCGCGGTGCTGGACTACCTCAGCCGCTACACCCACCGCACGGCCATCGGCAACGAGCGGCTGGTGGACATCGAGGGCGACGCCGTGCGGCTGCGCGTGCGGGCCGACGACCACGGTGGCAAGCGCGTGATCTCGATGCCCGGCGAACTGTTCATCGGCCGGCTGCTGCAGCACGTGCTGCCCGGCGGCTTCAAGCGCATCCGCCACTACGGGCTGCTGGCGCCGTGTGCCAAGACCGAGCGGCTGCGCCAAGCGCGGCGACTGCTGGCCATGCCGGCGGCCAACCCCCAGGCGCAGGAGGACGCCCGGGCCTTCATGAAGCGCGTGGCTGGCATCGAGATCAACACCTGTCCCCACTGCCAGGGCCGCTGGCGCGTGGTGGAGCAGCGCGGGGCGGATGTGCTGGCGCTGCGAGGGCTGCTGCCGACGCGGCAAGCCAGTTGCCGGGGGCCGCCATGACCCAGCGCGGCCCGGCTTGGGGGGGGACGAGGCGCGGTGAAGGCGTCGGTGCCAAGCCGTGCCCGGGGCTGCGATCCCGCCGCGAACCCCAGCGTCGCCTGCGGGTGGGCGCGCCCGGCCAGGCGTCGTGTCGACTCGGTTCGGCGCCTGGTCAGGTCAATGGCGCTCGCCCGCCCGGCCGGGGTGAATCCGCACCGGGCCGAGCAGGGCGTTGAGGCTTACATTCCCCTCTCGCACCGCCCACGCCCACATCCGGCCGGCGGTTCAGTCCAACAGGTTTATCCGCCGCTGCCATGCCAAGACGTCTTCCAACCTCGCCTGGGCGGCGGATAAACGCTATTCGTTAGGTCACACCTGCGCCAGCTGCGAACGCACTTATGTAACAGCGGCTTCACCTTCCCCACGGGTCCGCCTATGCTGGGTCTGACCCGGGAGGCTT
>RXJW01000140.1 GCA_003963005.1 Burkholderiales bacterium | reverse complement strand
AGACAGCATCGCCCGCGGCACCATCCGCCTGGCCCACCCGCTGGAAAGCCGCAACGGCCACCAGACCGTGACGCTGCTGGAGACCATCGAGGAACACAAGTTCGACGCGCTGATCGGCGGCGCCCGCCGCGACGAGGAAAAGGCGCGCGCCAAGGAGCGCATCTTCAGCCACCGCGACAGCTTCGGCCAGTGGCAGCCCAAGGAGCAACGGCCCGAGCTGTGGACGCTGTTCAACACGCGCATCCGTCCGGGCGAGCACTTCCGCTGCTTCCCGATCAGCAACTGGACCGAGCTGGACGTGTGGCTCTACATCGCCCGCGAGAACATCCCGCTGCCGCCCATGTACTACGCCCACGAGCGCCAGGTGATGCGCCGCAAGGGCCTGCTCGTGCCGCTGACCGAGGTCACGCCCCCCGAGGCCGGCGAGACGGTCGAGACCGCCACCGTGCGCTTCCGCACCGTGGGCGACATGACCTGCACCTGCCCGGTGGAAAGCCCGGCCGCCAACGCGACCGAAGTCGTCGCTGAGACGCTGACCGTCACGGTCAGCGAGCGGGGTGCCACGCGCATGGACGACCGCACCAGTGAAGCTTCGATGGAGAAGCGCAAGAAGGAAGGGTATTTCTGATGAAGGCGCTGCGTTTCCTGACCGCGGGCTCGGTCGACGACGGCAAGTCCACGCTGATCGGCCGCCTGCTGTTCGACGGCCAGGCCATCCTCGCCGACCAGCTCGACACCCTCGAGCGCCGCGCGGCCGGCCGGCCCATCGACCTGTCGCTGCTGACCGACGGCCTGGAGGCCGAGCGCGAGCAGGGCATCACGATCGACGTGGCCTACCGCTACTTCGCGACCAAGACGCGCAAGTTCATCATTGCCGATGCCCCCGGGCATGAGCAGTACACGCGCAACATGGTCACCGCCGCCGCGGGCTCGGACGCGGCCGTCGTGCTGGTGGATATCACCAAGCTCGACCTGACGCAGGACGAGGTCGCGCTGCTGCCGCAGACCCGCCGCCATTCCCTGCTGGCGCAACTGCTGCGCGTGCCGAGCCTGGTGTTTGCTGTCAACAAGATCGACGCGCTCGACGACCCCGGCGCAGGCTTTGCCAAGGTCAAGGCGGCGCTGGAGAAGTTCGCTGCCGCGGCCGGCCTGAACGTGGCTGCGACCGTGCCGGTGAGCGCCTTGCGCGGCGACAACGTGACCCAGCCGCTGGATGCGCCGTGGTGGAACGGCGAAAGCCTGCTGCAGGTGCTGGAGCGCCTGCCCACCAGCACCGAGCGCACCGATGCACCGCTGTCCCTGCCCGTGCAGTACGTGCAGAAGGACGCCTACCAATCCGCCGGCACGGGCTTTCAGCCGCGCGTGCTGTGGGGCCGCATCGCCCACGGGGCCGTGAAGGCGGGCGACACGATCGAGGTGCTGCCGTCGAAGCAGACAGCGGTCGTCGCCGAGGTGCGCCTGGCCGGTGAAGTGGTCGGCAGCGCCCAGGCGGGGGACTCCGCCGGCCTCGTGCTCGACCGCCAGCTCGACGTGAGCCGCGGCGACTGGATCGCCACACCGGGCTCGGCCACCGCCACCAGGCACTTCCCGGCCACGCTGGCGTGGCTCGACACCGAAGCCGCCAAGCCCGGCCGCAAGTACTGGGTGCGCCACGGCAACCGCTGGGTGCAGGCCCGCATCTCGGCCATCGATTCGGTGCTGGACATCCACACCCTGCAGCCACAGGACGCCCACGAGCTGCCGGTCAACACCATCGGCCGCGTACAGATGGAAGTGCAGCATGAGCTGCCGGTGGAGCCCTTCATCGAGAACCGCGTCGGTGGTGCGCTGATCGTCGTCGACCCCGCCAGCCACCGCACCAGCGGCGCGCTGCTGGTGGACGCCCAGCCGGCCACGGCGGACGAGGCCTGGTGATGAGGTCCGGCGTGGGCCGCGTCGTCTTCGTCAGCGCCGGCCCGGGTGCGGCCGACCTGATCACGCTGCGCGGCGCGCGCTGGCTCGCCCAGGCCGACATCGTGCTCGCCGACGCCCTGGCCGACCCGGCCCTGCGCGACCTCGCCCCACAAGCCCGCTGGCTGGACGTCGGCAAGCGCGGCTTCGAGCACTCGGCCAAGCAGACCGAGATCAATGCAATGCTGGTCAAGGCCGCGCAGGAGCATGCCCTCGTCGTGCGGCTCAAGGGGGGCGACGCCAGCGTCTTCGGCCGCCTCGAAGAAGAACTCCTCGCGCTGGCCGAAGCCGGCATCGACAGCGAAGTCGTGCCTGGCGTCACCGCGGCCCTGGCTGCCGCCGCGCAGGCGCAACGGCCCCTCACGCGACGGGGCCGTGGCCGCTCGGTCAGCCTGACGACCGCCATGACCGAACGGGGAGAGCTGCGCGCCGGCCAGCACGCCGACACCGAAGTTTTCTACATGGCCGGCCGCCAGCTCGCCGCGCTCGGCCGCCAACTGCTCGCTGCCGGTTGGGCAGCCGACACGCCCGCGCTCGTCGTCAGCCGTGCGGGCTGTGCCGACGCCATCGCCAGCGAGCACGCACTCGCCGACCTCGCCCGCGCCGCACTGCTGCACCGGGGCCGCCCGACCGTCGTCACCGTGGGGACAGGCGCAGGCCATGTCGGCGATCCGCGTCGCCCCGGCGCCGCGCCCGATAAAATCGCGGTTTTGCCTGAGATTGAGACAGTCCAGGCCCCCCTCACCTCCAAGAGCCCTTCATGACCCACGTCGTCACCGAATCCTGCATCCGCTGCAAGTACACCGACTGCGTCGACGTCTGCC
>RXJW01000181.1 GCA_003963005.1 Burkholderiales bacterium | reverse complement strand
CTGCATGCGCTCGCGCACGCGGGCGCCCTGCTCCGCAGTGAGGTAGCGCAGGTCGCCGCGCACGGTGGCGTCGCGCGGAATCACGTTGGTCTTGCCGAAGGCCTGACCCTGGCTCTCGGCGTCGTCCCACTTGACGCTCGTGCCGGCCACCATCGTGGCGGCGTTGAAGGTCAGGTCGGGTTCGATGAGCTGCTCGCGAAAGGCGTTGACCACCCGCGCAGCCTCGTACACGGCGCCGAACCCGTCACGCCCGAACACGCCGGCCGAGTGGCCGGTGCGCGCGGTCACGGTCAGGTGCCAGCCGCCCGAGGCGCGGCGCCCGACGGTGGCAGCGTCGCGGCCCGCGTCGTCCTTCGTGGCGCCTTCGAAGGCCAGGGCCACGTCACTCTGCCTGGCCGCGTCGACCAACGCCGCCCGCGCGACCTCGGTCGGGTGGCCGACGCGCTCCTCGTCGCCCGTGAAGACAACCCGCACCGTGCGCCCGTTGAGCGCCCCGATGTCGTTGAGCGCCCGCAGCGCAAGCAGCACGATGACGTCGCCGCCCTTCATGTCCGACACGCCCTGGCCGTGCACGCGCCGGCCGTCGCTTTTCCAGGGTGGCACGGGGCTGTCCTTCTCGAACACGGTGTCCAGGTGGCCGATGATCAGCACACGCTGGCCCTGGCCGCCGATGCGTTCGGCCACCAGATGGCCGGCGCGGCGCATCTCGACGGGCATCTCGACCCAACGCGTCGCAAAGCCGAGGTCGTCGAACTCCTTGCGGAACAGCGCGCCCACCTCGCGCACGCCGGCCGGGTTGAGCGTGCCGCTGTTGATCAGCACGCTGCGCTCCAGCAACTGAAGGGCGGTGGGCGTGTGCTGCCGCACCCGGGCGAGGAGTTGCGCCTCCTCGGCGCTCAGCGCCTGCGCGCCGGCACCGGCAGCGAGCGTGACGAGCAGCACGGCAAGGCCGCGTCGGATAGCGTTGGGGGTCTTCATGCCACCCAGTGTCCATCACCCGCCATGCAACGCCGCCTGCTGCTGACCCTGCCCCTGCTGGCCACCGCCCCCGCCTGGGCGGCCACGTCCACCGCGCTGCCGAGCGTTCAGGTGCTGCCCGACCCGCTGCCCATGCCGGGACTGGGCCGCAGCCGCACGCTGCGGCTGTGCCTGCCGCCCAGTTACGCAACCGACACGACGCGCCGCTACCCGGTCATCTACATGCACGACGGCCAGAACCTGTTCGACGCCGCGACCAGCTATGCCGGCGAATGGGGCGTGGACGAAACCCTGGCTGCGCTGGCCCAGTCCACCGGCTTCGAGGCCTTGGTGGTGGGCATCGACAACGGGGGCGCGCGGCGCAACACCGAGCTGGCACCCTACGATCACCCGGCGCTTGGCCGGGCCGAAGGTCCGGCCTACCTCGAATTCATCGCCCGCACCGTCAAGCCCTTCATCGACGCGCGCTGGCGCACGCTGCCGGAGCGCGAGCACACCGCCCTGATCGGCAGCTCGCTCGGCGGCCTGATCAGCCATGCTGCGCTGCTGCGCCATGGCGACCTCTTCAGCCGCTACGGCCTGTTCAGCCCGTCGTACTGGGCGGCGCCCCAACTGTTTGAGGAGACCGAGGCGGCCAGCTTGCCGGCCGACACCCGGATTCACCTGTACTGCGGGGGCCGCGAAGGGGGCGGCATGGCGAGCGGCACGCGGCGCATGCACACGCTCCTGACCGGCAAGATGACGGCCGATGCCCTGTCGCTGAACATCGTCGACGCGGCGGAGCACAACGAGGCCGCCTGGCGCGTCGAGCTGCCGGCAGCGCTGAAGCGGCTGTTCAAGCTCGTTTGATTCAAGCGGGCTCGGCTGCCGGGACGTCGGCGCTGCTGACCATGTGCAGCCGTTTTTCGCCGCGCCAGGCGGCCAGGTCCTGGGGCGCCTCGCGCGGCGACAGGCCGCTGGCACGCAGCGCACCGACGTAGCCGTCACGCCCCTGCGCCTTGGCGGCGTACAGCGCCGAATCCGCCAGGCCGAGGCAGGCCCGCCAGTCCCACAGCCGCGGCTGGCGAGGGTCCAGCGGGAAGGCGCAGAAACCGATGGAAACGGTCACCGACACCGTCTGCCCCGCCGCGATCTCGAACGGATGCTCGCGCACGGCCGCACAGACGCGCGCGGCCAGGTCGGCGGCATCGCGACGGTCGGTCTCGCGCACGAGGGCCAGCACCTCCTCGCCGCCCCAGCGCACCAGCGAATCGGTCTCGCGGAACACCTGCCGCAGGCGCTGCGCGAGCTGCACCAGCACGGCGTCCCCCGCGGCGTGGCCGTGCAGGTCGTTCACGCGTTTGAAGTGGTCCAGGTCCAGCAGCATCAGCAGCAGGTCGGCATCCGGCCCGACGCGCGGCTCGGCACCGTCGTTCCCGCCGGCCTCGAAGCGCCGCAGGCACAGCCCCAGGTCCTCGTCCAGCCGCAATTCGAGATAGCGCCGGTTGCGCAGTCCGGTCAGCGCGTCCGTCAGGCTCAGCTCACGCAGCTCGGCCGTGCGCTCGTTCACCAGCGCCTGCAGCTCCGCTTCGCGCCGGCGCAGCGAACGGGTGCGCCAGCGCATCCAGCCCCAGATGAGGCCGGCGGTGAGCAGTCCGCCGCCGATGCGGGCCACGTCGGTCTCCCACCAGGCCGGCTCCAGGTCGATCGGCAGCTGCAAGGCCTCGCTGCCCCAGAGATTGTGGTGTGCGGTGGCACGCACATGCAGCACGTAGTGGCCCGGCCGCAAGGGGCCGAAGCTCGGGTTGCGGCCACTGGCGTCCACCCGCACCCAGTCGGTCTCCAGGCCCTCCAGCCGGTATTCGTAGCGCAGCCTGGCCGGGTCGGCATATTCCAGCGCGGCGAACTCGACCGACAGGTTGCGCTTGCCCGGCGGCAGGTGCAGCTCGGCGCCCGGTTGCGGCAGCTCCGCCCGCTGGCCGTTCACCCGCAGGCTGCTAACGACCAGTGGTGGATTGGACGGCAGCGCCTGCCAGGCCTCGGGCTGCACCCGCAGCAGGCCGCGGCTCCCGCCAAACAGCAGCCCGCCACCCGGCAAGGGCGTACTCGCGAAGAACCAGAAGCTGCCGAAGTTCGCGCCCTCAGCGGCGCCGAAGCTGTCGAGTCGGTCTGCGGCCGGGTCATAGACGTAGAGCTGGCTCCAGATGCGGCCCTGGCCGTCTTCGTGCAGGTTGCCGCCGAACACGCCTTCCATGCCATGACGTTCGCTGATGCGGTCGAAGCGGGCACGGCCCTCGCCATCCCAGCCCTTGAGACGGTGCAGGCCGCTCACCGGCGTGTCCACCCACAGCTGGCCATCGCGTCCCCAGAGCAGGCCCATGACGATGGGGCTGGCCAGCCCCTCGGCCGGGGCCTGAGGCACGACCGCGAGGCGGCCGTCACCCGCGTCCTGCTCGCGGAACAGGCCCTGCTGCCCACCGACCCACAGCCGCCCGTCCGGTGCGGTGCGCAGCGCATGGATGCCCCCCTGCAGCGACGCGCCACCAGCCAGCCCGATGCGCTGGAGCTGGGGCGCTGCGGCGTTGGCCAGGCGATACAGGCCTTCCTGCGTGCCAATCCACACGCTGCCATCGGGCCGCACGAGCAACTGCTGGGCGCGGCCACCGTCCAACGGCCACTCGCGCAGCAACGCGCCTGTGGTCAGGCGGTGTTCCAGCCGCCCGGCGGCAGCGAGCCAGACGCTGCCGTCGGGCGCCTCGGCAAGGATCTCCACCACGGTGCGCCGCTCTCGCGGCCACTCGCCCAGCGTGTCGAGCTGTCGCCCCGGACGGCCGTCGAGCCGCACGACGTGACCCGCCTGCGTCGGCGCGAGCACCTCCCCGTTGCGCAGCGCCAGCACCGTCCGCACATCGGCCTGTGCGAGCGGACTGGCCGGGTCGGCATCGGGACCGCGCACCGCCAGCGCCGGATGGCTCAGGTGCCTCTGCACGCCGAGCCCGTAGCCGCTCACCCACATGGCGCCGCTGCGGTCGCGCAGCAGGCCGCTGATGTCGTTGCCCGCTAATCCCATTGCTCGCCGCGGGTCATGGCGCAGCGTCGCCTCGACGGCGCCGCTGTCCGGGTTCACCCAGAAAAGCCCCACCTTGCCGCCCACCCAGATCCGGCCGTCGGCGGCCTCGGCCAGCGCGTTGATCGGCATCGCCAGGCTCTGCAGCCAACGGACTTCGCCCTGCGCCACGACGCCGAGATGCCCGTCCTGGGTGCCCAGCCACAGACGCCCGATGCGGTCTTCGGCCAGGGCCAACACCGGCATGCCGCCCGGCAGATCGGGCAGCGGCACGTCCTGCCAGACGCCGTTCACCCAGTGAGCCAGGCCTCGCCAGTGGCCGGCCCAGACCGTGCCATCCCGGCTTGCCTGCAGCGCCAGCACCCGCGGCTCGTCCTGGTCGTGCCATCGCAGCGGGTGCCGCTCGTGGCGGCGCGTGACGGGGTCGTAACGAACCAGGCCTTGCCCGAGGGTGCCGACCCAGACCGCACCGTCGCGCCCCTGCGCCAACGCCCGGATCGGCGCATGCGGGCCTGACGCGCCCTGCGCGCTGCCATGGCGCTCGACGCGGTCGTGTACGGGGTCGTAGGCCATCAGGCCCTGGAACTCGGTCGCCACCCACATGCGGCCGTCGGCTCCCGGTGCCAGCGCTCGCACCCAGCCGAGGCTGCGGCTGGCCGGCGTGTCGCCGGGCAGTTCGATGGCGCGCAGCCGGTAGCCGTCGTAGCGGGTCAGGCCCTTGTTCGTCGCAATCCACAGGAAGCCGGCCCGGTCCTGCGCGATGGCGGGCACCGTGTTCTGCGGCACGGCCACGCTTCGGAACTGCACTTCCATCGGCCCGACCTGCGCATCCGCACGCGTGCTCATGCCGCTGCACAGCAGCGTCAGGCACAGCAGAGCCGGGAAGAGACAACGCATGACGCCACATCCTATAGGCGTGGGTTGACGACTCCCTGAATCCCGGTGTAGGCCTCCCCGGCTGGCGCGAACTTGTCACGCGCTCGCCACCCGGGCTGCGCGGTGGGGTCCGGCGTCGCCCACCCGGTGCTGACGTTCCCGCACCACACACCCTGCCCGGGGCGTAAGCAGGTGCAACCGCATGCCGGCTCGTGCGCTTATGCCGGCTTTCCTCGGTAGTCCAGCGCTCCCGTGGGTGTTAGGCTGCCTGTTGTTACACGTCGGGGATGGAGATGTTTCACGAGTTGCAGGAGTTGCTGGGCGCCTACCTGATGCCGGTATTGATCGCGATACCGCTGGCCATCATCGTGCTCATTGCGGCCTTCAAGCGTGATGACTACCGTCCCACGCGTGACTACACGCCGCCGCCGCGCCCGCCCGAAGGCGTGCCGCGGGCGACCGCCCCCGTGGTGCTGCCGCCCCTGCCGGGCACGCCGGGTGCCAACCCGTCGATGGCCAGCGCCTTCGTCACCGCCCCGACCCCGATGCAGCCGCCGGCGGCCGCGCCGGTGGTACCCGAAGGCCCGCCCATCGTGCTGGTGGCCGACGACTCGGCCGTGGTGCGCACCAAGCTCAAGCGCCTGCTGGAAGGCGCAGGCTTCACGGTCGTGCAGGTGAATGACGGCAACGAAGCCCTGGCACAGCTCGAGGAAAAGCCTGGGATCGCCGTGCTCATCACCGACCTGGAGATGCCCAACAAGGACGGCTTCGAATTGATCGCCGACGTGCACGGCAGCCTCGTCACCGAAGACCTGCCCGTCATCGCCATCACCGGCCACGACGAACTGCACGGCCGGGTGGGGCAGATCGAGGGCGTCTACGGCATCTTCAAGAAGCCCTGGAACGACCGCGAACTGCTCAAGCGCGTGGAGTCCCTGGCCCACCTGCGCCGTGCGGCGTCCCGCCGCGGCCGCCGGGCGAGCGACCTGCGCGCGCCACCGAGCGCCTGAAGCCTCACGCCGCGCGGGCAGTCCCCCAGGCCCGCGGGCTGAGCACGGCGGCCACCGCCGCCAGGGCCAGCGACATCGCCAGCACCGGCAGCACCTGGCGTGTGGCCGGGTCGAACAGCAGGCTGGCCAGGCCGAGCGCGGCGCTGCTGGTCAGCGCATCCGAGAGTTGCAGTGCCGACGAGTTCGCCCCTTGTGCCTCGGGCGGGGAGAGCCTGAGCAGCAGCACGGACAGCATCGGGAAGGACAGCCCGATGCCCGAGCCCACACCCACCCATCCCGCCAGGGCCAGGCCCGCCGGCAGGCCGCGCCACAGCAGCGGCAGCATGACGACACCGAGGCCGGCGACCGCCAGGCCGAAGCCCGCCGGCAGCAGGCGCCGGCGCGCGGCATCGGTCGTGAGGCGGGCCTGCACCGCACTGCCGAGGCTCCAGGTGACCGCGCCGGCGCTGAGCGCGATGCCGGCCTGTGTCAGGGTCCAGCCGAACTGACCGGTCAGCAGCAGCGGCAGGAAGGCCTCGGCGCTGGCGAACGCCGCGGCGATGAGGCCTCGCAGGGCGATGACGGTGGGCAGGCCCTGGGCTGCCCGCAGCGTGCCCGACGGCAGCAGCTGGCGGGCAGCCCCGGCGGCGCCCGCCAGCCCGAGCATGAACAGGCCCATCGCCCAGGCACCGTGCTGCTGGCTGGCGGCATGCAGCATCAGCGCGCTCACGCTCGCCAGCAGCGCCCAGCCCATGGCGCCCCAGCGCAAGGGCTCGCCCGAGCCGGAGCCCGCCCGCATCAGCGCCGGCAGCATCAGCACCGCCGCCACCGGCACGGCCGCCGCCACCGCGAGGAACACCGCCCGCCAGCCCAGCCAGGCGACCAGGCCCGACGCCATCGCGGGCCCGAGGAGCCCGGGCAGCACCCAGGCGGCCGCAAACATCGCGAAGAGTTGCGGATGCAAGGCGGCCGGCACGACCCGCCCGACGCCCACGTACAGCGCGACGCTGAGCACCCCGCCGCCGAGACCCTGCAGGGCCCGGCCCAACACCAGCAGCCCCATCGACGGCGCGAAGCCCGCGAGCAGCAGGCCCCCCAGGAAGGCCGCCAGGCCCGCCAGAGACGCCTGGTAGGGCCCGCGCTTGTCGCAGAGCTGGCCCGCAGCGGTCATGCCGAGCACGGCGGTGGCCAGCGTCGCACCGAAGGCCAGCGCGTACAGCGGCAGGCCGTCCAGCGCGGCGGCGACCGCCGGCATGGCCGTGGCCACGGCAATCGCCTCGAAGGCGAGCATGGAAATGAGCGCCACGGCACCCACACAGGCGGCGCGGCGGCCGGGGGCAAACAGGCGCTCGGCGGGCGCGGTGGTCACGGAGTCGGCAAGGTTCATGGCGCGGAGCCTAAAAGTTCAAGCCGGCTTCAAGTCAAGCGCGGCGGGTCTGCGGCCCCGACGATAGACCGCCCGGCAGCCCGGCCCGGGGCCGGGGCGCGACAATCGCGCCATGTCCCTGCACATCCTGCATTGCGCCTCCGCGGGTTTCGAGGCCGCCTGCCGCATTCCCGCCCTGCCCCCGTCGCACCGCAGCCATGGGCTGCACGGCCACAGCTACTTCGCCACCGTGCGCACCGCACTGCCGGCGGGCTGGGCGGCCTTTCCCGGTGGCGAGGTGCCGGCGCTGCGCGACCGCATGACGAGCACCGTCGCACCGCTGGACCATGCGCTGCTGAACGACCACCTCAGCGAGCCGACCGACGAGAACCTCGCGCGCTGGGTGCGCAGCCGCCTGGCCGCCGACGTGCCCGGCATCGTGCAGGTCGGCGTGCAGAGCACGACACACAGCGGCGTCGACCTCGACGGTGCCGGCCACGCACATGTGTGGCGCCGCTACCGCTTCCAGGCCGCGCACCAGCTCCCCAACGTGCCCGCCGGCCACCAGTGCGGGCGCATGCACGGCCACGGCTTCGAGGTGATCCTGCATGCCAATGCCGACCTGGGCGAGCGGGACCTCGCCATCGACTACGACCACCTCGATGAGGTCTGGGCACCGCTGCATTTCGAGCTGAACTACCGCTGCCTCAACGACATCCCGGGCCTGTCCAATCCCACGAGCGAGCACGTGGCCGCGTGGCTATGGGAGCGGCTCAAGCCCGTGCTGCCGGAGCTGAGCTGGGTGACGGTCTACGAGACCGGCTCGAGTGGCGCCAACTTCAACGGGCAGAGCTACCGCATCTGGAAGGAGATGACGCTCGACAGCGCCGTTCGCCTGCGCCAGGCCCCCGGCGGCCACCCGCTGGCCGGCATCCACGGGCACACCTTCACCTTGCGGCTGCACCTGGCCGCACCGCTGGATGCGGTGATGGGCTGGACGGTCGACTTCGGCGACGTGAAGCAGCGCTTCAACCCGATCTTCAAGCGGCTGGACCACCATCCGCTGTACGAGATCGCCGACCTGCCCGACGGCGACGCCGCCAGCGTGGCTGCCTGGGTGCTGCGTGAGGGCGGCGCCGTGCTGCCGGAGATCGACCGCGTGGACCTGTACGAAACGCGCGGCTCGGGCGCCATCGTGAGCCGCGCTGATGCGGAGGAGTTGATTCCGGTATGAGCAGCGCTGTGAGCGCCGGGCCGCCCCAAGCCACAGCGCGATCCCCTCGGGGGATCGGCCGGCGGACCCGACGGACGAGGGGTTGAGATGTATAGCGTCAAGGAGCTGTTCTTCACGCTGCAGGGCGAGGGCGCGCAGGCCGGCCGGGCGGCGGTGTTCTGCCGCTTTGCCGGCTGCAACCTGTGGAGCGGCCGCGAGCAGGACCGCGCCACGGCCGTCTGCACCTTCTGCGACACCGATTTCGTCGGCACCGACGGCGTGGGGGGCGGCAAGTTCGCGACTGCGGATGCGCTGGCCGACACCATCGCCGCGGCCTGGCCGAAGGATGCGGCGGGCGGGCGGCCCTATGTCGTCTGCACCGGCGGCGAGCCGCTGCTGCAGCTGGACACGCCGCTGATCGACGCGCTGCACGCGCGCGGCTTCGAGATCGCCGTGGAGACCAACGGCACGCAGCCGGCACCGCCCGGGCTGGACTGGATCTGCGTGAGCCCCAAGGCCGACGCGCCGCTCGTGCTGACCTCAGGCCACGAGCTCAAGCTCGTCTACCCGCAGCCGCTGGCCCGGCCGGAGCGCTTTGCCGGGCTCGACTTCCAGCACTTCTTCCTGCAGCCGATGGACTCGGTGCTGAAGCGCGAGCACACGCAGGCGGCGGTGGCCTACTGCATGCAGCATCCGCAGTGGCGCTTGTCGGTGCAGATGCACAAGGTGGTCGGCATCGCCTGAGCAGGCGCATGCCGGGGGTCACGGGCTGCGCGCCAGCACCGCCGACGGGGCCCGAGGGGCCGCTGTGCGGCACAGCGCTTGCCGCTGCGGATGTCGGCGAGCAGGGCATCGCGTGGGGTCATGGACAGGGTCAACAGCCGATCTCGACCGCCTGGAGCACCGCGCCGCTGCTGACGTCGGTGGCCACTGCGATCCAGCGGCTGGCATGGCCGGGCTCGGCCGGCTGCGAGGACACCGTCCATGCGCCGGGTTCGCGCGCCTGCCACACGGGCAGGCGCGCATAGTTACGCACGACGCTGTCATGGTGCAGGGTCTCGCCGCGGTTCTCACCGGCACGGACGCGGCTGGTGTGGGCGTCCTCCAGGCGCGCCCACCACAGCAGCACCTGGGCCGGTGCGCCCGGCAGGGGCTCGGCGGTCAGCGTGAGGGCGCCGCTGCCGCTGCGCTGCCACGCCAGTCGCACGCGCGCTGCCTCGGCCGGCACGGGCGGCAGGCTGGCAAGGCGCCAGTCACGCCCATTGACGACCACCTGCGGCGTGTATGCGTACCGGGCACCGTTCATGCCGATGCCCTCGCGCTGGCGCGCCGTGAAAGCCGGGCTGGA
The DNA here is from genome assembly GCA_003963005.1 of Burkholderiales bacterium. GTDB lineage: Bacteria > Pseudomonadota > Gammaproteobacteria > Burkholderiales > Burkholderiaceae_C > Pelomonas. The sequence goes on along the minus strand of RXJW01000181.1, from coordinate 23,163 downwards.
GAAGCGGTCCGGCCAGCCCAGCCCGTTCCAATAGTCCACGTGAAACGCGGCCGTGATCACGCCTGTCTGGCCCCGCAGGCTGCTCAGCCAGCGATCGGCAGGCGGGCAGGACGAACAACCCTCCGACGTGTAGAGCTCGACGACACGGGGTACGGCCGTACCGCTTTGCACTGTGGATGCGGGGCATTGCTGGGCGCCAGCCAGTGGCGTGGCGAGGGTGAGGATCCAGGTGATCAGCTTCATGCGACAGCGTCGCCGCAGATCGGGCAAACCTGACAGTCAGCCCTTCTGTTCGCTCACGGACGGGCGAGCTGGTCTGCGCGTCATGCCGTGCCCGCCCGCCGCCCGACCGGACCGGCATGCAAGCTCCTGAAGAGTGACGAAGACCCGGGTGACCAGCGCCACCGGGATCCGTTAGGCTGCGCCCCGTTGCCACTGCCCTAAGCGCCCCATGACTGGACTCCGCTCGGCCACGCGCCGCCGCCTCGTGTTGGCCCTCCCCTGCTTCGGTGCCCTGCCGACCTGGGCCCAGACCGCACGTGGGGCCTCCCCCGGGCGGCTGGAGATCGAGGTCGACGCGACCGATCTCGACCGGCGCCTGCTGCAGGTCCGCCAGCGCCTGGCGGTGCGCCCCGGCCCGCTCACGCTGCGGTTGGCCCAATGGCTGCCCGGTACCCACGGGCCCAATGGTGACCCGAGCCGCCTCGCCGGGCTGGTGATCGAGAGCGAGGACGGGGCTCGCATCGCCTGGCAGCGCGATCCGCTGGATGCCTCCGCCTTCCGGTTGACGGTGCCGGCCGGTGTGAGCAGCCTGCGGCTGCGCTTCCAGCATGTCACGGCCTTCGCGGGCAGCAGCAGTGACCGCACCCGCGTGACCCTCACGCCCGCCATCCTGGGCGTGCAGTGGGAGACCGTGCTGCTCTACCCCGCCGGCTACGCGGCGTCAGCCATCGAGACGGTGGCGCGCCTGCGCCTGCCTGGCGGCTGGCAGGCCGCCACGGCCCTGCGGGGCGCGGATGGTCGGCCGGCGCAGTCCGACGCTGACGGCTGGTGGTCCTTCGGCCCGGCATCGCTGGAGCGGCTGATCGACTCCCCGCTGTTTGCAGGGCGGCACTACCTGCGCGTCGAACTCGATCCGGCCGGACAAGCACGCCCCGTCACACTGCATGTGTTCGGTGACCGGCCCGAGGACGTCGCCGCCGCGCCCGAGACGCTGGACGCGCATCGTGCGCTCGTGCGCCAGGCGGACCGGCTGTTCGCCTCTCGCCACTACCGGCACTACGACTTTCTGCTGGCGATCAGTGACCAATTCAGCGGCATCGGCCTGGAGCACCACGAATCCAGCGAAAACGGCGTCCGGCGCGGCTACTTCAAGGACTGGGACAAGAGCCTGCGCTCGCGCGGCCTGCTGCCGCACGAATACACGCACTCGTGGTGCGGCAAGTTCCGCCGCCCGGCCGACCTGCTCACCGCCAGCTACGAGCAGCCCATGCAAGGCAGCCTGTTGTGGGTCTATGAGGGCATGACCACCTACTGGGGCGACGTGCTGACGCCGCGCAGTGGCCTGGCCACGCCGGAGCAGGCCCGCGACCGCCTCGCCCGCGATGCCGCGACGATGGACGCCCGCCGTGGTCGCCTGTGGCGCTCGCTGCAGGACACCACCACCGAGCCGCTGCTCACCGCTGCACGCGCCAAGGACTGGCCGAGCTGGCAGCGCAGCGCTGACTACTACCCCGAAGCCACGCTGCTCTGGCTGGATGCGGACACGCTGATCCGTGAGCGCAGCAACGGCGCGCGCTCGCTGGACGATTTCGCACGGACGTTCTTCGGCGTGCACGACGGCCGCATCGAGCCCTTGCCCTACACCTTCGACGACGTGGTGGCTGCGCTCCACGCGGTGCAGCCGCACGACTGGCGGCGTTTCCTGCGCGAACGGCTGGACGGCACCGGGCCTGGTGCGCCGCTCGATGGTCTTGCCCGCAGCGGTTGGCAACTGGTGTACACGGCCGAGGAGAGCGCCTTTGCCCGCAACGAAAGCGGCCAGCCTGGGCGATACGAGGGCAGCGACTTCAGCTTCTCCCTTGGCCTGCGCGTCGCCAAGGGCGGAAAACTGAGCGAGGTGCTGTGGGACAGCCCGGCCTTCGCTGCCGGCATCGCGCCGCACACCCTGCTCGTGGCCGTCAACCAGCAGGCCTACGAGCCCGAGTTGCTGGCAGCCGCCATCACGGCCAACACCGAGGGCCGCGCGCCCATCGAGCTGCTGCTGCGCGACGGCGACCAGTTCCGCACCGTGCGCCTGGACTACCGCGGTGGCCTGCGCTACCCCCACCTGGTTCGCCGCGAAGGCACGCCCGACCGGCTCAGCGAGATCTTCGCACCGCGCACGTAGCCGCTTGCCGCGTGACAGGCGCCGGGCGGCTAGAGCCGTGCTGGCGCCAGCCGTACTCGACACGACCGCGACGGCATGAAAAAGGGAGGCCTCGGCCTCCCTGGTCATGCGGCGGCAGCGGCCTCAGAAGCGATAGCCGACACCGAACTTGATGGACACCGGGTCGAGCGTGGTCTCGATGGTCTGCCCGGTGGACAGGCTGCCGGTCGTCTTGATGAAGGTCTTGGTGAACGACAGGCTCGCCGACCAGTCCTTCGTCAGGTTGTAAGCAGCACCCAGTTCAAGCGTGGTGCCGAAGCGGCTCTTCATCGACAGCGTGGTCGGGTTGCTCGGCGTGCCACCGGTGATACCGGACAGCGTCGCCGTCGCCTTCGGCTTGAAGAAGTAGCCGTAGGTGACGCCTGCACCGACGAAGGGACGGAAGGCACTGCCGGCATCCCCAAAGCGGTACTGGGCCAGCAACGTGGCCGGCAACGACTTGACGGTGCCGAGCTTGCCGACGCCATCGATCGCCCCGGCGCCGATGACGTCGTGCTTGAACGGCGCCGAGATCGGCAGGTCGATGCTGATGTTGTCGGTCCAGTAGTAGGTGATGCCGCCGACGAAGGACGTGGCCTTCTTGACGTCGATCTTGGTGCCGGGCAGGCTGGGCGCACTCAGGTCACCACTCTCAATGTGCGGTGTGATCTGGGCGGCACCGCCGTAGACGACGATGCTGCCGGCCGATTGCGCAAAGGCCGAGCCGGTGGCGAGCAGGGCGGCGATGGCACCGAGGAGGAACTTGGTTTTCATGGGTTGTCTCCGAGAGATGCGGGCCGCGGCTTACAGCCAACCCTTGGTGGCCAGGGACTTGGCGATCAGCTGCTGGGTGAGCTGGTGGCCGTACAGCGTGGGGTGGAAGCTGTCGGAGAACGCATAGCTCTTCCACCAGTCGGCACCACCGCTGACACCGGCCGGCGGTGCGGCGGACAGGGCCGTGGCCGTGCAGGTCGGGAAGTCATAGGTCGGCAGGCCGTCACTGCCCAGGCCCTTGATCGGGCAGGCCGGCGTCTTGACGTTGGTCAGGCCGTACTGGGCCGGCGCCGCGACCTGGTCCTGGAAGGCCTTGTAGAAATCGATCAGCACGACGCTGTCGTTGCCGGCGAACTTCGTGGCCAGCTGCGTGTTGTAGGCCGAGATCCAGCTCTGGAACAGCGCCTGAAGCTGCGCACGGATCGCTGCACCGCCACCCGTCTTCACGGCAACGGCATCGAGCACGGTCTGGAAGCGCGGCGTGAAGGTGATGTCCGGGATGTTGAGCACCACCACCCGGGTGGCTCCCTTGTCCAGCACGCTGGCCTTGATCTGGCCGGCGAACTTGTCCGCCAGGGCGGTCATGTAGGTGGCACCGATCTGGTTGATCGTGGACTGTCCGCCTTGCAGCGCCGCACCGATCTGGGCCTGGCTCAGCAGCGTGCCCAGCAGGCCGGCAAACTGGGCCGTGGAAGCAGCATTGCCCGGCACGATGGACAGGTAGGCACCCACCAGGTCCGCAGCGTCGTTGCCACCGCCATCGACGATGACCAGGTCACTGGCGGAGTAGCTGCCAATGGACGCGTAGGTGGCCATCTGGACACCGACGTTCAGCGGGTTCTGGGCGCTGGCGCCAGCCCCCGTGTACGTGATGCGACCACCACCGATCGCGAAGTTCGTGCAACCGGCCTTGGCGGTGTTGGCCGCGAAGGTCGTGCCGGTGAACACGTAGAAGTTGCACAGCGTCTGGCCGTAGTTGGCGGCGATGCGCTCGGCGTAGATCAGGTTGTCCGGACTCTGGACGGTGAACTTGTAGCCGAAGGTGCCGCTGTCCTGGAGGGAGTCGCCGAACACCTTGACCGACGAGATCTTGACGGCCGGCGTGGTGTCTGCCGTGGCACCACCACCGCAGCCTGCCACCAGCAGGCTGCTCAACAGCGCCACCGAGGCGGCGGCGATCCGGGTGAGGAAGGGTTTCATCGTTGTCTCCTAGGCGACAGCACAGCACGGTCGCAACAAATTCGGGGAGCGCAACTCTAGCCCCAGGTTTTTCGAACGGTCGTTCGTTTTTCCCCTGATTCAACGTAAAGAAACAACACTGAAAGCTCGAGGAAGGCCGATGGCCGTGCCGTTGTGCACCGGCTTGGCGCATCAGGGGCCAAGTCTGTGGATGGCGCTGGGACAAGTGCCGAGATATCCACAGCCTGACGCGTCTTTCCGAAGTTGTTCCCAAACGCGAGCGCGGCCGTCCGGGGGGTAGCGCACAGGCTTGCGCGCAGCCCAAGTGCTTGTGCGGCGGCCACTTTTCTGCCTTGTCCACAGCGCGCAGCGCCCTCTACTACGACCACCACCTTCAAATCTTGAATACCGTTTGGAATACGTTGGACACTTTCCGCATGGACATCTCCGCGCTGCAGCGCCGCCTGCGCCAGTTCGCCGCCGACCGTGACTGGCAGCCCTACCAGACCCCCAAGAACCTCGCCATGGCCATGACGGTCGAGGCGGCCGAACTGCTGGAGATCTTCCAGTGGCTCACGCCGGAACAGTCGGGGCAGCTCAGCGACGATCAGCGTCAGCACCTCGGCGAAGAGCTGTCCGACGTGCTGCTCTACCTGCTGCAGATCGCCGATCACAGTGGCGTGGATCTGGAGGCCGCAGTCGAGCGCAAGCTCGCGCTGAACGCCATCAAGCATCCACCGCGGCGGTCTTGATGATGGAAACCATCGCGGTGGTCGACTTCGAGACCACGGGCCTGGGCCCCACCAGCGGCGGGCGGGCGACCGAGATCGCGGCCGTGCTGGTGCGCGGCGGCGCGGTGGTGGACGCCTGGAGCAGCCTGATGAACAGCGGGGCCTGGGTGCCACCGCAGATCCAGGCGCTCACGGGCATCACCAACGCCATGCTGGCGGATGCGCCGGACTCGGCAAGCGTCATGCGGGAGGCCGTCCGCTTCACCGCGGGTTGTCCGCTGGTCGCCCATAACGCGGCGTTTGACCGGGGTTTCTGGCAGGCCGAGCGGGAGCGTGCCGGTCTGGACCCGGACCCGGCGCACCGCTTTGCCTGCACCGTGCTGCTGTCGCGGCGGCTGTGGCCCGAGGCTCCGAGCCACGGGCTGGGCGCGATGACGCAGTTCCATGGTCTGCGCTTCGCGGGCCGGGCGCACCGGGCGATGGCCGATGCGCGCGTCACGGCGGAACTGCTGCTGAAGGTGCAGCAGGAGGTGGGCCGCCGTTTCGCGATGGACCTGGGCGAACAGCCGGTCGATCACGCCTTGCTGGCCGATCTGCAGCGCACGCCTGTTCGCTGGCTGAGGCGGGGCCTGGTCGAGCATGTGAAGGGCCGGCGGTCGCCGCCGGGGTGACCGGCTGATCACGGGACGGGCAGAAAAATTTCTGTCAAGACCCGGCTGCACCGCAATGGGCACGGACAATCGCGCCCTTTCGTTGTTGCGCCATTGCTCAAGAGTTCCATGTCCGTGATCCAGGTTCGCCCCGCCACCCTGCGCGATGCCAAGGCCATCGCCGAGATTCACGTTGCCGCCAGCCAGGACGCCTACAAGGCCCTGCTCCCGGCCGCCGCGCTGGATGCGATGTCGGTGCAGAAGCGCCAGGCCTTCTGGCGTGAAGCCATCGATCTGTGCGAGCCGCAGGTCATCGTGGCCCATCTCGACAACAAGATCATGGGCTTCGCCGGCTTCGACCGCTCCCGCGACAAGGGCACACCCGCCACGACCGGCGAGGTCTGGGCCCTGTTCGCCGACCCGGTCCATTGGGACAAGGGCGTGGGCCTGGCGCTGTGGGATGCCACGCGTGACGGTCTGCAGGAAGAAGGCTGCACCAAGGCCACGCTGTGGTGCTACCTGCGCAACGAGCGTGCGCTGCGTTTCTTCGAGCTGGCCGGTTTCAAGCGCGAGCTGGGCAGTGCCCGTACGACCGAGGTCGGCGGTGCGCGCATCGAAGAGATCCGGCTGCACCGTTCGCTGGTCTGAGCCCGGCTGCGTAGCGCAGTCCATGAAAAAAGCGCCCCGTGGGGCGCTTTCGTTCTTGCCGGAGGCGTTCAGCGGCGGCGGCGGGCCATGAAGCCCACGGCCAGCAGGCCCGACAGCATCAGCGCGTAGGTTTCCGGCTCAGGCACGGCCACGGCGATATTGCCCGTGGGCAGGCCACCGACGGTTTCCCAGTTGTTCGGATCGGCGAAGGTGGCGAGCCAGCCGTCCTTGGTCTGCGCCGGGCCGGCGAGCACCGAAGTCTTGACGTGGACGGTGGTGTTGTTGATGAACGGGAGCGTCAGCGCCGTCTTGCCGAGGGTCAGCCCGGGCGTGATGTTGCCTGTGGCGGAGTCCGTCGCATTTTCGAAGCCGTTGGTGTCGTCGAAGGCGAACAGGTGCGTCTGGGTTGCGGTGTTGAACAGCGGATTGCTGGTGTTGCTGTTCTGGAAGGCATAGATCTGGTCGCCCGTCTGGCTCAGCGACAGCGAGTTGTAGGCGCCCGAGGTCGACCCGGCAATGGCGCCGCTGACCGTGAAGCTGCTGGACAGGCTGGAGATGATGGTGCCGGCGGAGACCGTGGCGGTAGCCGTCCAGCGGGTGAGGTTCTCGTTGCCGTCGCCGTCGGTGGCGCTGGAGCCGCGGAAGGCTGACCCCGTCCAGCCGTTGTCCGTGAAGTAGATGACCTCGCCGGCGGCGATGTCGTTCAGCGCGACAAACACGAAGGAGTCCGGCGCGCCGTTGTTGATGCGGCCGATGATGGCGATGTCGCCGGCGGTGAGGGCCGCCTGGGCCGGCAGGGACGCGGCAGCCGCCAGGGCCAGGGTGAGCAGGGTCTTCGTCATGGTCATCTCGAAGCTGAAGTGGGCTGACCGCGACTCTGGCGTCCGCCCGTGACCTGCCCATGACATGCCCCCGGCTCAGGGGTTAGGCCAGATAGCCCCCCGTGGCCAGCGCCCAGCCGTCCGTGGCGTCGTCATGGCGCTGCACGTGCACCGTGCTGAGCTTCTTGGCCGCGGCGCGCTCGACCAGGGCTTCGGCCTGCTCGGGCGCCAGTTGCAGCGCCAACCGCGTCCAGCGCTTTTGCACGAGGGGCAGGGCCCAGGCGTCTTCCAGCGCCCAGCGGATTTCATGCGGTGACTGTAGCTCGGCGGCGGCCAGCACCCGCGGCGCCAGGGCCAGCAGGAAGCGGTTGAAGTCGGTGCGCAGGGCGTCGGTCGGCAACAGGGCCTCCAGGCGGCTCAGGCGGGCGCTCCAGCCCGGCGTGGCCAGTTGCCGTGTGATGAGGGCCTGCAGGGCCTGGATGGGGTTGAACAGGCGCAGCCGGTTCGGCGGCAGCACGTGGAGCGGCATCTGCGCCGCCTGCTCATGGCTCAAGGGTGTGACGAAGCTGGCCAGCACGGCCAGGCGCTGCCACTCCGCATGGCTCAGGCCGCCGATGCGGGTGATAGGGCCGCTGGCGCAGCTGTCGGCCATCTCGCGCAGCGCACCGTGGCTGCGGCTGCCCTTGGCGCGGTTGGCGCGCTGGCTCATCACGGCGAGGTTGCCGGCCGCATAGCCGGCGTCGTCGCGCACGCGGTCGATGCTGCGGTTGTCGTCGCCCAGCAGCTCGCGGGTGATCGGGCAGTGGCTGACGTCGAGCTGCGCGAGGTGGTGGGGCGTGAGCTGGATGTCCTCGAAGCTGCGGCCGCGGGCCCAGGCGTGGGTGCGCAGGGCCAGCCAGCGTTCGACCTGCGGCGTGGCAGGCGTGCGCACCGGGCGGCCGCGGGCGGCCAGCCAGCCGCGCTGCAGCGGCGACTGCGGGTAGAGGTGGGCGATGGGCGGCGTGATGCCGTGCAGCGCATAGTCGCGACCCAGCGCCAGGCCGGTGCGCTCGTGGGCGCTGGCCTCGCGGGTGGCGGCGGGGGTGTCGTCCATGTCCAGCGCGAACTGGACGAGGGCAGATTGCGGGGCGGTCGGGCGGTTGAGGACGGCTTGCATGTCGGGCTCCTGGTTGCGAGGCACGCCGATGAAGTCGCGGGCCTTGCAAGCAGTCTGTGAGCCAGGTCGCTCATGAGATGATCCACCCCGAAAACACTGTGGATTTATTCAGCATGGACCGCACCGAGCGCTTCTACAAGATCGAGCACCTGATCCGTTCCCGCGGCTGCGTGTCGTTCGCGACGCTGCTGGAGGCGCTGGAGGTGTCGCCCGCGACGCTCAAGCGTGACCTGGCCTACCTGCGCGAACGGCTGGATGCGCCCATCGAGTACGACGCCGGCGAGAACGGCTACCGCTTCGGCCAGCAGTGGCGGGGCGGCAAGCACGAGCTGCCGGGGGTGTGGTTCAACGAAGCCGAACTCCATGCGCTCCTGACGATGCAGCAGATGCTCGCCGGCCTGGATGAGCAGGGCGTGGTGGGCCGCCACCTGCAGCCCATGTTCGACAAGATCACCGGCATGCTGGGCGTGGATGCCGCCGAGGCGGACGAGCTGCGCCGGCGCGTCAAGCTGATCGGCACCGCACGGCGGCGCATGGCCAGCGACAGCTTCGAGACGGTCGGCAGCGCCGTGGTGAAGCGCAAACGGCTGGCGATCCGCTACCGCAAGAAGCGCGACGCCGAGAGCCGCGAGCGCGAGGTGTCGCCGCAGCGCCTGGTGCACCATCGGCATGCCTGGTACCTGGACGCCTGGTGCCATGCCAGCAACGGCTATCGCCGCTTTGCGCTGGACGGCATCGAGTCGGCCACCCTGCTGGAGACCGACGCCAAGGCCGTGCCCCTGGCCGAACTGGAGGCGGAGCTGGACCAGGGCTACGGCATCTTCGCCGGCGGCACGCCGCGCGAGGCCGAGCTGGTGTTCAGTGCCGAGACGGCGGCCTGGGTGTCGCGGGAAGAATGGCATCCGGCACAGCAGAGCGATTTCCTGCCCGACGGCCGCTGGCGCCTGCGCCTGCCCTATGTGGACGACACCGAGCTGCTGATGGATCTGCTGCGGCATGCAGGGCAGGTCGAGATCGTGGGGCCGGCGCCGTTGCGTGAGGCCTATGCGCAGCGGCTTCGCCAGGCGGTGGCGAGCTTGTAGGAGAAGCCCGCGTCCTTTGAGGAGCGTCATATCGTTCGCGCGCGATCGCGTTAGGCTTGCTCCGTGTTTGACCCTGTCCGAGGAGCCTGTGATGAGTGACACCGCCCAAGCCAAGGAAAAGCTGGCTGCCGATTTCCGCGCCGTGATGGACGACATCGATGCCCTGATGACGGCCACCACCAACCAGGCCGACAGCGAGGTCAAGGCGCTGCGCGATCGCATCCAGGACCGGCTCTCCGGTGCCAAGGAGAAGCTGCTGGACGCCCAGCACGAGGCCATCCAGCGCGCCAAGGACGCAGCCACCGCGACGGACGACTACGTGCACGCCAAGCCGTGGCAGGCCATCGGCGTTGCCGCGGCCGTCGGTCTCGCCCTGGGTGTCCTGATCGGTCGCCGCTGAGCCCAGGCACCCCTTGAGCGACGACACCGAACCCGTCTCCGCGCCTCTGCGGCGGCTCAGTGCCTCGCTGCTGACGCTCGGGCGCATCCGCCTCGAGCTGTTCGCCATCGAGGCGCAGGAGGAGAAGGACCGCATCGCCAGCCTGCTGCTGTGGGCCGTGCTCGCCGCGCTGCTGGCGGGCTTCGGGCTGCTGATGGTGATCCTGCTGATCACCGTGGCCTTGTGGGACAGCCATCGCCTGCTTGCGCTGGGCAGCGGCACGGTCGTGCTGGTGGCCGCAGCGGGGTGGGCGGTGTTCAAGGTCAAGGCCTTGATCGACCAGCCGGCCACGCTCTTCCAGGCCAGCATCGGAGAACTCAAGGCCGATGCCGACGCGTTGCGGCGCACGCCCGGGCCATGATGCCGAGGATCCCTGACGACCCGGTGGCGCGTGCCGAGCGCAAGGCCAACCTGCTGCTCGCCTCCGAGGTCGTGCGGGGGCAAGCTGTGCTGGCCGTGGACGACCTGGGCGGCCGGGCTGACCGTTGGGCGGTGCGCGTCAGGGCATGGCGCCGCGTGCTGTCCGACCCGACGGTGCTGGCCGCGGTGGGCGGGGGCGCGGCGTTCTTCGTGGCGAGCGGGCCGCAGCAGCGGGGCCGTTTCTGGCGCGGCTTGCGCTGGGCGTGGCTGGCGTGGCGGGTGTTGCGGCGCCGAACCTAGGCGAGCGGACTGTCCCGGCCGCGGAGGTGGGCGGGCACGCCGTCCAGCTCGTGCAGCCAGGGCATGGCGGACTGCTGCCAGACCTGGACGACGGGCGCGAGCTGGGCCCGCTCCGCGACGCAGCCGAGGCGAATGTTCAAGACTTGCGGGCCTTCCGCTTCGGTGGCGTAGAGCTGCGTGCCGCAGTCGGGGCAGAAGGCCTGGGCCCGGCGATTGCCGCTCGCGGCGACCTTCACGTAGTGCTTCGGGCTGCCCTCCATCTGCACCTGCGCAGCAGGCACCGGCACCACGGCTCGGAAGGGGCCGCCGGAGATCGTCTGGCAGTCAGCGCAGTGACAGGCGAACACCCGGGTCGGATCGATCAGGGCGGTGAAGCGGATGCGTCCGCAGTGGCATTGGCCGGTGATCTGCATGGTGGGCGCGTCAGCGGCCGTGCTCGGACGCATCCAGCCGCTTCATCCGTTCGCTCTGCCAGTAGACGTCATCGCCGCCCAGGCCGTCGAGGTTGGCGCGGTTGAGCACGCGGGCCAGCACGAAGAGCAGGTCGGACAGCCGGTTGAGGTACTGGCGCGGTGCGGCGTTGATCGTCTCCGCGGCGGCGACCGCCAGCACGGCGCGTTCGGCACGGCGGGCCACCGTGCGGCAGACGTGGGCGAGGGCGGCGCTGCGGGAGCCAGCGGGCAGGATGAATTCCTTGAGGCGCGGCAGGTGCTCGTTGTAGTGGGCCAGGGCTTCGTCCAGGCGCAGCACGGCAGCGTCCTTCAGCAGCGTGCCGCCGGGCCAGGAGAGCTCGCCGCCGAGGTTGAAGAGCTCGTGCTGGATCGTCACCAGCAGGTCGCGCACGTCGTCCGGCAGCGGCTCGGCGAGCAGCACACCGAGGTTGGAATTGAGTTCGTCGACGTCGCCCATGGCCTGCACGCGCAGGTGGGTCTTGGGCACGCGGCTGCCGTCGGAGAGGCCGGTGGTGCCGTCGTCGCCGGTGCGGGTGGCGATCTGGGTGAGGCGGTTGCCCATGGTGGGTGCGGAAAGCGGAAAACGCGGATTTTGCGCCGCCCCTGCGCTGGGCACCCCGGCCAGGGGCAATGCCTAGTGGCGGCGGCCGCTGCGGCGCAGCGCAGGCTTGTGGACCGGTGCAGCGTGGGGGTGAAGGCCGGCATGGTCAGCCCGGTGATCGACCGCCGACGGCGCCTGGGGGGTGCCCGGCCGCGGTGTGGCGAGTTCACGCCAGCGCGCCACGAGCAGGTCCCAGCGCAAGGCACCGATCACCAGCAGCGCGACGGCAGCGATCAACAGCAACCAAGTCAGGGTCATCATGGGTCTCCCGAGAGGACGCGGGCCATCCTGGCACCGCAGGGCCGCGGCTGCAACACAATCCACTGATCTGCATCAGGAGATGTCGAATGAATGCGCCCACCGTTCTGCAAGCCGTCGTGCCGCCGCTGCCCGCGGCGCTGCTGGCCACCTTGCAGGCCGAGTTCGGCAGCCGTTGCGCGACCGCGCTGGCGGTACGCGAGCAGCACGGGCGGGACGAATCGGTGTTCGATGTGCCACCGCCACAGGCCGTGGTGTTTGCCGACACCGAGGCCGAAGTGGCCCGCGTGGTGGCCTTGTGCGCCGAGCATCGGGTGCCGGTCATCCCCTACGGCGCCGGCTCGTCGCTCGAAGGGCACCTGCTGGCCGTGCGTGGCGGCATCAGCCTGGACGTGTCTCGCATGAACCGCGTGTTGCGCATTGACGCCGAAGACCTGACCGTGACCGTGCAACCCGGCGTCACGCGCAAGCAGCTCAACGAGGCGCTGAAGCACGAGGGCCTGTTCTTCCCGATCGACCCTGGGGCCGATGCGAGCCTGGGCGGCATGGCGGCGACGCGCGCCAGCGGCACGAATGCGGTGCGCTACGGCACGATGCGCGAGAACGTGCTGGGCCTGCGCTTCGTCAATGCGAACGGCGAGGTCGTGCGCACCGGCTCGCGCGCGAAGAAGAGCAGCGCCGGCTACGACCTGACGCGCCTGCTGATCGGCAGTGAAGGCACACTCGGCGTCATCACGGAACTGACCGTGAAGGTGCACCCGCTGCCGGAGGCCGTGTCGGCCGCCGTGTGCTTCTTCCCGAGCATCGACGCGGCCGTGCGTACCGCGATGCAGGTCATCCAGATCGGCGTGCCGATCGCGCGCTGCGAGCTGCTCGATGCCAACGCCATCAAGGCCGTCAACGCGCACGACAAGCTGGGCCTGAAGGAAGCGCCGATGCTGCTGATGGAGTTCCACGGCAGCGAGGCGGGTGTGGCCGAACAGGCGGCGGTGGTGCAGGACGTGGCGGCCGACTTCGGCGGCGAGGCCTTCGAGTGGGCGACCACGCCCGAGGCCCGCACGCGGCTGTGGACGGCGCGCCATCACGCCTACCTGTCGGGCCTGCAGATGCGCCCGGGTTGCCGTGCGGTCACCACCGACACCTGCGTGCCCATCTCGCGCCTGGCCGAAAACATCAATGCGTCGATTGCCGAGGTCGAAGCGGCCGGCCTGCCCTACTTCATCGTCGGCCACGTGGGCGACGGCAACTTCCACCTCGCCTACCTGCTGGACCCGAACCAGCCCGAGGAACTCGCCACCGCCGAGCGCCTGAGCGCACAGATGGTGGCGCGGGCGATTGCGCTGGAGGGCACCTGCACCGGCGAGCACGGCATCGGGCTGCACAAGCAGGGCTTCCTGCTCGACGAGACCGGCGAGGAGGCGGTGGCGATGATGCGGGCGGTGAAGGCAGCGATGGACCCGCGGGGCATCCTTAATCCAGGGAAGATCTTTTCTCTGTGATGACGGCACGGTTGGTCAAAATGTTCCACCGTGGGCCCACGCGGCTGGATGCTTGTCGCTTGTCGCCGTTTTGCTGATCCACAGGAGCACCCGGACGTGAATGGACTGATCCGTTACTTCGATCTTCAATCTGCAAACCGTGGCGTTGTCGCCCGCGGGCACGCGGCAGCGCCGAAGCAGCCCGTACTACCGCAATACCTCGCCGTCTCTGCCGGTGTAGTGGCCGAGCCATTTCTTCGCAAATACGTTGAAGTCGGTGCCTGGAGCCTGGATTGGTCCAGTCTTGGCGGGCGGGTGGCCTTCGGTTTGCTGGTTGGTATCGTGCTTCTGCCTGCTGTCTACAAGTCTTCGTTCGACGCCAAGAAGCCATTGCTCGTACAACTGGCGGCCCTCTTTCCTGTCGGCATCGGCTGGCAAACACTCTTTGCTTCGGCAACCAAGATCGCCGGTCACTGAGCCGCAGTTCTTATGATCGATTACTTGAGGTACGTTGCGTTTCAGGGCTGGTTGAGGAGTTTCTTCAACGACGTGCTGTATACGTATGTTGATCGTGGGGCAACAACCGGACAGCATCTGAGCTTTGAAGTCAGCCCGCGGGTAACCCATGACGGGACCCGCTCGCGCAACCGCTTTTGGTACTCTGACGGTGAGGCGCGCTACTTGAGGATTGATCAACAGCATGATCTGTCCACGCTCGCAGGAACACCCGCCACTTTCCGTTACATCGAAGACCAGCGTCCACGTCTGCGGATCCTGATCGATGTGGACCCGGAGTATTGGCACGCCAGGTATGACGAAAACACCTCGTTTGAGGGAACTGTCGTTCAGTACCGGCGTAGCGGGCCGGCTCGAGGCCATTTGTCGAGTGGTGATCGCATCGTTGATCAGGCCAAAGGCAAACAGGGCTGCGGCACCTTGTGCGGGGTCGTAAGTGCCCGCGACGGGCGCTGTTGGGGACTGACATGTGGCCATGTTGCGGCTTTGAATGCTCGAGTGTGTGCAAGCGATCAGAGACGAGACGGCTGGCGGATATGGCTTCGGTCATTGCTTGGCCGACCAGATTTGGCGGACTTGGGCATCGCGACGCACTTCGCAAGGCCGGGCTCCCATGCATCGATATCCGCGCCTTACAGCGCCCTTGATGCCTCGTTGATCGAAATTGGCACACATGTTCCGCGTGGTAGAGGTCGTATCGATGCGGGGGAGGCAGATATCGCCGCCATATCCACACTCTCGCAAGATGATCTTGTGCAGTTTCGGGGCTCCGGTCGCACGCGCGACACCCTCGCGCGGATTTCTGCAATCACGGTGCGCAAGTCCATCGACCTGGGAAGCGACGGCGAAATGTCATACATGGGTGACATGCTCATGCTTGGGCATAGGCAGCCCATGTACATCCAGCAGCCTGTCAGCCGAGCGGGCGATTCGGGAGCTGCAGTGCGCCTGCACAAGCGACATCCACGCGATGAGCGAATGAGTTGGTGCGGCATGATCATTGGCGGCGATCAAACTGCGGCTTATGCCACCTATGCGGAGCACCTTTGGGGCTGGGCCATGGCGGAGACGGGGGATCAGGAGATCCGCTTCTCTTACGAGCTATAGGCGCCTGCGCGGCCAGTCTTGCGACGCTCGCCAGGGATTCCACACCTATTCCTTAGCGCGACACGGGCCTCATCTGTCTGTCCAAAATGCAGGGTGTCACAACACCTTGCGGAGACCCGTTTGTTCAACCACATCATGGTCGGTACCAACGACATCGAGCGCAGCAAGCGCTTCTACGACGCGGTGCTGGCCGTGCTCGGTGCGCCCGAGGGCTTTCGCAGCGCGGCGGCTACCGGCCACGAACGGGTGTTCTACCGCCACGCGGGCAACACCTTCGCGATCAGCCAGCCGATCAACGGTGAGCCGGCGTGCCACGCCAACGGCGGCACAGTGGCCTTCAAGTGCGAGTCGGCCGAGCAGGTCAAGGCCTTCCATGACGTGGCCGTGGCCCATGGCGGCGTGAGCATCGAAGAGCCCCCTGGCCTGCGTGAGGGGGCGCTGGGGGCGATGCACCTGAGTTACGTGCGTGACCCCGACGGCAACAAGCTGTGCGCCATCTGGCGTGTGCCGAAGGCCTGATTTTCGATACAGAAATCTGTACCATCAGGTTCATGAAGACGACGCTGGACCTGAATGACCGGTTGCTGGCAGAGGCCAAGGCCCTTGCCGCGCATCAGCGCATGAGTCTGACGCGCCTGATCGAAGAAGCCTTGCAGGCACGGCTGCGCGCTCAGGCAGACAAGCCTGTGCGCCGCAGCGTGCGACTGCCGGTATTCAAAGGGCGCGGTGGCTTGGTCGCCGGGCTCGATGCGAGCAGTAACAAGAGCCTGCTGAACGCCTTGGGCGATGACGCCTGACGTGAACGTGCTGGTGGCTGCCTTCAGGGCAGATCACCCCCACCATGCCGTGGCCCGTCCCTGGCTGGAAGACGCGCTTGAACAGGTTCCTGGCGGCGCGGCCTTCACGGTCATGCCAATGGTGATCGCCAGCTTCCTGCGCCTGGTGACCAGCCCGAAGATCTTCGTCGTGCCGACACCGATTCCGGACGCGGTGGCCTTCATCGATGCGCTGCTGACCGTCCCTGGGGTGCGCCTGGCGAGCCTGGGACCCGAGTGGCCCAAGCTGCAGGCCTTGTGCCTGGCCAAGCAACTCCAGGGCAACGATCTGCCCGACGCTTGGTTGGCGGCTGCCGTGGACGAGGGGGGTGAACACCTGGTGAGCTTTGACCGCGACTTCCGCAAACTGCTGGGTCGAGGGCGTTTCACGTTGCTTGTGCCACCTTGATCGCGCTCGGCCGGGGCCATGAAAAACGCCGCCCGAAGGCGGCGTTCGCACGGCTGAAGCCAGGCCTCAGAACATGGCCTTGAACTGCACGCCGTAGGTGCGCGGCTCGTTGATGAAGCCGGTCAGGTTGTTGAAGTCGATGGCGCCCGTCACGCGGATCTGGTTGGTGATGTTGCGCACGAAGCCGGCGGCTTCGTACTTGCCATTGCCCCACAGGTAGCCCACGCGCAGGCCGCCTTCCGTCAGGGCCTTGCCGGTGAACTCGGTGGCCTCGTACAGGAAGAAGTTGACCTTGGAGCGGTAAGCCCAGTCGGTGTAGACGTAGACCTCGTCGCCGCTGGCCAGCGGGATGCTGTAGCGGGCGGTCAGGTTGGCCGTCCACTTCGGCGCGTTGGGCAGCGGGTTGCCGTCGATCAGCGCATTGCCGTTGACGATCGGGTCCTTCACCGTCGGGAAGGCGCCGGCCACCTTCAGCGAGCCGCCCGGGGGCACGCCCAGGGCCGCGTCCTTGATCTTCGTGTTGTTCAGCGAGCCGCCGAAGGTGACGAGGAAGTCGGGCGTGATCAGGGCTTCGAGGTTCAGCTCGGCGCCGTTGCCGGTGGCCTTCTTGGCATTGAGCAGGCGCGTGGCGTTGTTGCTGCCGCCGACCGCCGTGAGCTGCAGGTCCTTCACGGTGTAGGTGAACAGCGAGCCGGACAGGCGCAGCGTGCGCTTGAGCAGTTCGCTCTTGAAGCCCACCTCGTAGGAGTTGACGTTCTCGGGGCCTGCCTGGGACTGGCCGGCGAAGGCCGAGGCGTTCTGCATCGACGACGCGCGGAAGCCGTTGGCGTAGCGGGCGTACAGGTTGGTCGTGGTGTCGAGCTTGTAGGTCGCCGACAGGTCGCCGCTCCACTTGCCGTCATCGGTGCTGGCGGTCGTGCCGGCCGAGGTGTTGAAGAGGCCCGTGCCGGCGTGGGTGGTGGCAAGGTCCTTCTTGTCCTTCGTGTAGCGCAGGCCGGCACGCAGCTTCAGCTCATTGCTGACGGCGTAGTTCACCGAACCGAACACCGCCCAGGCCTTGTTCGACTGCTCGGTGTAGATGTGATCGACGTCGGCGTGGGTCGTCGTGTTGTAGGTGATGTTGTCGATCGTGTACTTCTCGTCGAACGCGTACACGCCGGCCTGCCAGCTCAGGGGGCTGCTGGTGTTGGACTCCAGGCGCACCTCCTGCGTCAGCTGGCGGTGGCCGTTCATGCCGCTGCCGGTCTCGGACTGGAAGGGCACGCCGGCCTGACCCGGCACGCCGCCGTCGATGTCGCCGCGCGACAGCGGTTTGACGTGCTCGTAGCCGGTGATCGAGTAGACGTTCACGCCGTCCAGCGACCACTTCATGCGCAGGCTGCCGCCGGTCTGCTTGAGGGTCTGCGCGTTGACGCCGTTGAAGGCGACGGTGTCGGTGCTGAAGCCGTCGGCCAGGTCGTTCGTGCCGCGCTTGATCGCGTTGGCGCGGAACAGGCGCGGGCTGCCGTCCAGGTCACGCATGTGCAGGTTGGCCAGGGCGCTGAACTGCTTGTGCGGCTCGTACAGCACCTGCGCGCGCACGGCGGTGTCGCGGTAGCCCTCGGTCTTGGGCGTGGCCGCACCCGGGGCGGTGTTGTCGACCCAGTCGCTGCGGCGCTGGCTCTGCGCGGAGATGCGCGCGGCCCAGTCGCCCGACAGCGGCAGGTTGGCCGCGCCTTCGAGGTTGAGGGTGCCGAAGTTGCCGACGGTCACGCTGGCATAGCCGTCCTGCTTCTGGCTGGGCTTGACCGAGTCGAACTTGACGACACCGGCCGGCGTGTTGCGGCCGAACAGCGTGCCCTGCGGGCCGGCGACGACTTCCACCGCGGCGGTGTCGAAGATCGGGAAGCCCTTCAGGATCGGGTTCTCCTGGATCACGTCGTCGACGATGACGCTGACCGGCTGGGAGGCGTTCAGGCGGAAGTCGGTGTTGCCGTAGCCGCGGATGTAGAAGCGCGGGAAGGCGCGGCCGAAGCTGGACTCGATGTTCAGGCTGGGCACGCGGCCCGACAGGAAGCGCACGTCCTGACCGCTGGAGGCGAGCACGTCGAGCTTGTCGCCGCTGATCTTGCTGACGGCGTTGGGCACGTCCTGGATGTTCTCGGCACGGCGCTCGGCCGTGATGACGACGGTTTCAAGCTGGCTGCGGTCCTTGGTGGCGTCTTGGGCGAAGGCGGGCAGGGCGGCGCTGACGGCCAGGGCCAGCAGCGTCAAACGGGGGGCGTACATCAACAGCGACTCCAAAAAAAGCGGTCCCAGGGGCGGGACCGGCGCGAATTGTCTGTATGGCGGTCCGGCATGACGGCCGTCAGGCGGTCGGGTGTTGCGCGAGTCTGACGTGTTGGTCAGTTTTCCGACGGCCTGAGCCTCGCGGTGCACCACGGCGGGGTGCGATGCACAGATGAGAGGCGCTCCCGGGCACGTCGCAGAATGCCGACATGCGTCGACGCGACCTCCTGGCCTTTTCTGCCGCCCTGCCGGCCTCGGCGGGCGCCACGGTGCGGCCGGAGCTCGCCCTGCTGGAGCCGTCGGTGTCCGGCCGTCTCGGCTTCTTCGCGATGGACACCGGCAGTGGCCGCACCTGGGCCCACCGGGCTGACGAGCGGTTTGCCATGGCCTCCACCTTCAAGCTCTTGCTGGCTGCGCGCGTGGCCGAGGGCGTTGACCGGGGCCGCTGGCGCTGGGACGACACCGTGCCGTTGCTGGCCACCGACCGCGTGCCGCATGCCCCCGCCTTCGACCGCCTGCTGCCGCACGGCCGCGCGACGCTGGCCGACCTGGTGCAGGGCCTCCTCGTCGAGAGCGACAACCCCTGCGCCAACCTGCTGCTGCGCCGCTGCTGCGAATCGCCCGCGGGCCTCACTGCCTGGCTGCGCACCCAGGGCGACGACGTGACGCGGCTGGACCGCTGGGAGACCGAGCTCAACGACAACGCGCCGGGGGACCTGCGGGACACCAGCACCCCGCGCGCCTTCGCCCGCAGCCTGCAGCATCTGCTGCTCGGCCCGGGCCTCGCGCGGGCCAGCCAGGCGCGGCTGTGGGCCGATATGCAGGCCTCCACCACGGGTCTGGCCCGGCTGCACGCCGGCGTGCCCGCAGGATGGCGGGTGCTCGACAAGACCGGCACCGGCGGCCGCGGCGCCGTCAACGACGTGGGCCTGGTGTTCCCGCCCGGCGGCCGTGCGCCCTGGGTGGTGGTGGCCTTGCAGTCCGACTCGACGGCAGGCACGGCGGCGCTGTCGGCCGTGGTGGCCGGAGCGCTGCGGCAGCTGGTGAAGGCCTGGGCCTGAGCGACTCGGCCCATGCTTCGTTGCGCGGCGAAGCGTTGGCGGAGCTGCGCCGCGCACAGTGGGCGCCTTCGACCCCCGAGGAGTGCACCATGCCCGTCATCACCTGCTTCATCCGCTACGAACTCGACCCCGGCCAGCGCGAGGCCTTCCGCGCCTACGCGCAGGCCTGGGGCCGCATCATTCCCCGGCTCGGCGGCCGGCTGATTGGCTACTGGCTGCCCTGGGAGGGCACGAACGACGAGGCCTGGGGCCTGATCGGCTTCGATTCACTGGCCGACTACGAGGCCTACCGTACGCGGCTGAAAGCCGACCCCGAGGCGCAGGCGAACTTCGCCTTTGCGCAGTCGCAGCGATTCATCCGGCGTGAGGCGCGCACCTTCTGCGAGGATGTACAGCCATGATCGCCGTCATCTTCGAGGTACAGCCCACCGAGGCCGGTCGCGCGGCTTACTTCGACCATGCCGCGGCGCTCAAGCCGCGGCTCGGCACCCTGGACGGCTTCATCTCCGTGGAACGCTTCCAGAGCCTGGCGGACCCCGACCGGCTGCTGTCGCTGTCCTTCTGGCGCGACGAGGCCGCGGTGCGGGCCTGGCGCGAGACGGGCCGACACCGCGAGGCACAGGCCGCCGGCCGCGGCGGGCTGTTCCGGGACTACCGGTTGCGGGTCGCGCATGTCGTGCGCGACTACGGCCTGCACGACCGCGCGCAGGTGCCGCCGTGAGCCCCCACGAGCCTCGCCTGGCGCGCATCGCCGCCGCGATCGCCGACCCGACGCGGGCGCGTGTGCTGGCGCGGCTGCTCGACGGGCGCCTGCACACCGCGGGCGAATTGGCCGCCCACGCCGGGGTCACGGCGCCGACGATGTCGGCCCACCTCAAGCTGCTGGTGGACGAAGGCCTGGCCCGCGTGCGTCCGCAGGGCCGCCACCGCTACTTTGGCCTGGCCGATGGCGACGTCGCGCATGCGCTAGAGGCCCTGCTGCGCGTGGCCGACGGCCGGGAGGCCGATGGGCCGGCTGCCGACCTGCGCCGCTGGCAGCAGCCCCGCATGCGCGAGTTGCGGCACGCGCGCAGCTGCTACGGGCACCTGGCCGGCGAGCTGGGCGTGCAGTGGCGTGACAGGCTGCTGTCACGCGGCTGGGTCAAGGCTTGCGATGGGGGCGGCTATGCGCTGACGCCGGCCGGTGCGGCGGCGCTGGGAGAACTGCTGCCCGGCCTGGCGGACGTTGCCCCCGTCGCGTCCGGCCGGGTGCTCTACGACTGCGTCGATTGGTCCGAACGCCGCGACCACTTCGCCGGCCCGCTCGCCGTGGCCTGGCTGGACGCCATGATCGAGCGCGGCTGGCTGCGCCGGGTGGAAAACTCCCGGGCCCTGCGGCTGCAGCCGCCAGGGCAAGAGGCGCTGTCAGCCGGGGCGTGATGACGGCATGGGATATCGAGCTGCGGTGCTAACGGCGCCGGCGAGCGGGGCACATCGCGGCAGAATCGGGGACATGATATTCACCCGACTGTTGGCCGCCTGGGCCCTGCTCTCCCTGCCCGTGCTGCCCGCGCTGGCCGCAGACCCGCTCGCCCCCTATCCCGTCTCCGTGTGGAGCCGCGTGCTGTTCGGCCCGGACGGCAAGCCGCAGACGCTGGAGGTGGTGGAGGCCGATCAGTTCCCGGCCGGCTTCATCGAGAACGTGAAGCGGCGGGTGGCGCAGGCCACTATCCAGCCGCCCGTGGTGGACGGCAAGCCGGTGACGATGCGCTCGGGCGTGGAGATGCGCTTCACCGTCACACCCAAGGCCGAAGGCGGTGGGTCGGTCCGGGTGGACGGGCTGTCCATCGGGCCGCTGCCGATCAAGCGCTACTTTGCCGCCTACCCGGCCGACATCGCCGCCACCGGTGGCTGGGAGGGCGAGGTGACGGGCGTGTGCACCGTCGGCGTGAACGGCCGCTGCCGGACCGTGGACATCGTCGTGAATGCCGGCATGCCCGAGAGCGTGCGCCGCTACACCCGCGCGACGCTGGATGGCTGGGAGTTCGAGCCGCAGCAGGTGGACGGCAATCCCATCGAGTCGGAGTACCTGCTGGTCATCCACATGAACACGCTGGACTCCGCGCCGGAAGACTTCCGGCAGGACAAGTTCCAGCGCGTGACCAAGGGGCGCTGACCCATGGCGTGGCTGCTGCTCGTCGTGGCCGGCCTGCTGGAGGTGGGCTGGGCCATTGGCCTGAAGTACACCGAGGGCTTCACGCGGCCGCTGCCCACGGTCGCGACGATTGCCGCGATGGTGGCCAGCGTGGGCCTGCTCGGCGTGGCCATGAAGACGCTGCCCGTGGGCACGGCCTACGCGGTCTGGGTGGGCGTGGGCGCGGTGGGCACCGCAGCCCTGGGCATGGTGCTGTTCGGCGAGGCCGCGACGGTAGGCCGCCTCGTCAGCCTGGGGCTGATCGTGGCGGGCATCGTCGGCTTGAAGCTGGCCTCCTGAGCCCCGCGGCGCTCACTTCGGGAACCGCTCCAGCCGCTTGGCCTCCTTCGGGGGTTCGTACTGCGCCATGTTCAGCTGCATGGCCAGCAGCGTGTAGTAGGCGTTGACGCCGGTCAGGTCGACGACACCCTGCTTGCCGAAGCGCTTCTCGGCGCGGGCATACGTGGTGTCCGAGACGCGCTTGTAGCGGTGCAGCTCGATGGAGAAGTCGTAGACGATCTCTTCGTCGTCGCTCATGCCGACCGGCTGGCGGCCGTCGGCGATGGCATCGGCGATGGCGGGCTTGATGCCGGCCTTCAGGGCGATGGGGTAGTGCACGTACCACTCGTAGTCCTGCGTCCACTCGCGGGCGGTCACGAGGATGACCAGCTCGCTCAAGGTCGTGCCGATGGCGGACTTGTAGCGCAGGTAGTCGCCCATCGCGCGGGCTTGCGTCATCACCTGCGGGCTGTACATCAGGGGCTCGAAGGGGCCGAAGACGGGGACCTTGCGGGCGGCCTCGAAATCGGCCGCGGCCTGCCTCTGCTCGGGGGTGTAGCTGGCGGGCGGGATGGTCGGCAGGCGGGCCTGGGCCAGGGCCGGCCCCGCGCTGCAGCACAGGGCGGCGCCGGCGAGGATGACGAGTCGGGAAAGGGTGTGCATCGCGGGTCTCCGGGCGCGGTCAATGTGCCGCTCGGCCCAGGATATCGAGCAACCCCGCGGTTGGCCCTGGGGGTTTGCGCGCGGCGCTCAGAGTGCCTGGGCTGGCACGTTCCAGCGCCGCGTGACGTCCCCGCGGCCGTTGACGCTTTCCAGGTTCACCGCAAAGCCCCAGAGCCGGCCGACGTGGCGCAGCACTTCCTGGGCGCTGTCGTGCAGCGGGCGGTTGAGGTGCTGCACGTGGCGCAGCGTGAGGGACCGGTCACCGCGCAGGTTCACGTTCCAGACCTGGATGTTGGGCTCGCGGGTGGAGAGGTCGTACTGGCGCGACAGCGCCTGGCGCAGGTGGCGGTAGCCGGTCTCGTCGTGGATGGCGGAGATCTCGTACTCGGTCTTCGCCTCGTCGTCGAGGATGGCGAAGAGCCGGAAGTCGCGCATCACCTTCGGGCTCAGGTACTGGCCGATGAAGCTCTCGTCCTTGAAGTTGCGCATCGCGTGGTCCAGCGTGGGCAGCCAGTCGCTGCCGGCGATGTCGGGGA
>RXJW01000054.1 GCA_003963005.1 Burkholderiales bacterium | reverse complement strand
CCATGAATGGATGGTTTGCTCAGGTGCGTAAGGCGACTGCTTTCGGCGAACGCGGTCACTCAAGCCCGCACCGCGAACGACCGAGATCAGCCTAGACCTGCCATCACCAACCCTCGACGCCACCAACGCCGGCACCGACCCCTCACCACCCGCGGCGCAGCTCAGCCGGCGTAAAACCGCCCATGGAAGCCGTACGGCACCCAGTACGGCAGCCAGGCGCGCGCCACCGGGCCGTCGGCCAGGCGCATGGCATCGAACACCGTGAGGAAGCTGCGCTGGCGGCCCATGTCGTAGCCGGTGCCGACGAGCCAGCCCTCCCCTTCCCGGCTGCTGCCGGGCCGCGGGACCATCACGTGCTCTTCCACCACGGTGCCGGCGCCGAAGCTGAAGCCCTCCCGCGCCCCGCTCTCGATGTCCAGCCGCATCAGGCCGTTGAAGCCCCAGCGCTCGCCGGTGTCGATGGCCGTCGGGTACCAGACGAAACGGTGGCGCTGCGCCACTCGCCGCGGATCCACCACCGGGAACTCGACCGCCTCGCTGCGGCTTGCCACGTTCAGCCGCCCGGTCTGCAGGTTGATCTCCAGCACCCGCGGCGTGGAGACGTCGCGGTTGGTGCGCTCGCCGCGCATGATCTGCCGTGCGGCGACGTTGAACTCCGGCAGCGGCGTGCTCTGCACGTAGTCGACGCGCAGCACTGTGCCGTCGTCCCAGGCGTTGCCGAAGTGGAAGACGTGCGCTGCCGGCATCTCGAACACCCGCTGCCGGCTGAAGTCGGCCTTGTCCACGACGAGCACGCGCGTGGGCTGCTCGCCGGCCCATTGCATCGCGTCGATCATCGAGCTGCCGGCGCGCACGGCCGCCATGTCGATGGCGATCGGTGCGAGCAGGAAGACGAGGTGCCGCTCCGACACGGCGAAGTCATGCAGCATGGCCGGCGCCGTCGTGTCCAGCACGGCATGCCGGCGCACCGCGCCCGCGGCATCGATCTCGTAGACGACGAGCCGG
The DNA here is from genome assembly GCA_003963005.1 of Burkholderiales bacterium. GTDB lineage: Bacteria > Pseudomonadota > Gammaproteobacteria > Burkholderiales > Burkholderiaceae_C > Pelomonas. Next base: position 32,036 of record RXJW01000054.1, on the reverse strand, counting down.
CCGTTGTAGGTCCCGAAGTTCCAGACGGTGCCGTCCGGCTCGACCTTCGGATGGGCCGAGAACGGCATGCCACGCAGTTCGGGCGCCCAGGTCTTCACGCCGCGCGTGGCGAGCGTGGCTGGGTCCAGCTCGTAGGCGCTGCCGCCTTCCCACAGCGCGTACAGCGCGTTGCCCTGCTGCAGCACGCTGGTGTTGGCGGCATTGAGGTTGTCCGGCCCGCGCACCGGCCGCTGCGCGGGGATGGCCGTGCCGAAGGCCGGCAGCAGGAAGCGGCCGGCGGCCTGTTCGGCCTTGAACTTCTCGGTCTGCACGAAGCGGCCGCGGTGACGGGCCTGGCCGTCTTCGAGCTGCCAGGACTGCACGAAGCCATCCCCGTCGAACCAATGGCGGTAGCGCTCGCCGCCGCGCGCCATCAGGCCGGGCCCGTTGCGGAACAGGCGCCCGCGCAGCGCGGCCGGCAGCCGGCCTTCGATCTCGGCACGCGGGGTGTCCAGATCCTGCCCGGCCAGGCCCTGCAGCGGCGCCAGCTCGGGCGCGTTCGCGGCGAAACCGGCATCTGGCAGGCCCAATGCGAGCAGTTCAGGGCTGAGGCCACTGGCCAGCAGTGCGGTGAGCAGGGAGCGGCGGGTCGTGCTCATGAGGGCCTCCGCTCAGTTCAGCCGGATGGACAACGGCTGCCCGGCCACCGGGCGCACGACCGCCTGCTCGAACGTCGGCGGGCCGAACTGCCCGACCGCATCGTTGGAGAAGCCGAACGGCTCCACCGGCATGCCCATCGCATTCATGTCCAGGCGCCCGTTGCCGTTGGCGTCCTGGAACACCGTGACCGCAATCGGCCCCTCCGGCAAGTCCTTCAGCACGACGGTGATGCGGCCGTCAGCCGCGCCCTCCAGGCTGAAGCGGCGGCCCAGGGTGGGCTGCTTCAACCACTGCGCGGGCTCGGCGAACACGGCCACCATGAGCTGGGCGCCCTGCAGCCGGCGCGTGTCCAGGCCTTGCACGTCCAGCGTGAGGTCGGCGGCCTGGCTGGCCAGCGGCAGCAGCGTGGCCAGGGTGAGGGTCAGGGCAGCGAGGGGCTTCATGGCGGTCTCCGGTTGAGCAGTCGATGGCTGCATCATGGAAACCGCCGGGCGGTGGCGCGAGGGGCCTGCGACGAATGGCGACGCGCGGGCGCGAACGGCGTCCGACTGGTCGCCAGCCGCGGCACGGGCCCGGCGCCGGGCTGCCCCAGGCCGCCCCTTCGCCCCCCTTCACAGCCGCGCCGTCGGCAGGGCCGGCGAGCGGCCGGGGCGGTGAATCAGCCGCGGCGCTTCTGCACCGCGGCAGCCAGTTCGCGCAGCAAGGGCTCGGTCTGCGCCCAGCCCAGGCAGGCGTCGGTGATGGACACGCCGGGCTTCAGGTCCGCCTTGGTCTGGCCCTCGGCGAGGTCCTGGCGGCCGGGCTGCAGGTGGCTCTCGATCATCACGCCGGTGATGCGGTGGTCGCCCCCGGCGATCTGGCCGGCCACGTCACGGCCCACGTCCACCTGGCGCTCGTACTTCTTGCTGGAGTTGGCGTGCGAGAAGTCGATCATGACCTGCTCGCGCAGGCCCGAGGCCTTGAGCGCATCGCAGGCCGCATTGACGGAGGCGGCGTCGTAGTTCGGCGCCTTGCCGCCGCGCAGGATCACGTGGCAGTCCTGGTTGCCGCGCGTCTCGAAGATGGCGGCCGTGCCCATCTTGGTCATGCCCATGAAGGCATGCGCGCTGCTCGCGGCCAGCACGGCGTCGCTCGCGACCTTGATGCCGCCGTCGGTGCCGTTCTTGAAGCCCACCGGGCAGCTCAGGCCCGAGGCCAGCTGGCGGTGGCTCTGGCTTTCGGTGGTGCGTGCGCCGATCGCGCCCCAGGCGATCAGGTCGGAGATGTACTGCGGCGAGAGCAGGTCCAGGAACTCGGTGCCCGCGGGCAGCCCCAGGCCGTTCACGTCCAGCAGCAGCTGCCGCGCCAGGCGCAGGCCTTCGTTCATGTGGAAGCTGCCGTCCAGGCGCGGGTCGTTGATGTAGCCCTTCCAGCCCACCGTCGTGCGTGGCTTCTCGAAGTAGACGCGCATGACGATGAGCAGGTCGCGGCTGAGTTCGTCGCGCGTGGTCTTGAGCAGCCGGGCGTAGTCCATCGCCTGGTCGTGGTCGTGGATGGAGCACGGGCCGACGATGACCAGCAGCCGGTCGTCGCGGCCGTGCAGCACGTCGCTGATCTGCTGGCGGGCCTGCTCGACGAGTTCCAGCGTGGCGTCCGGGATGGGCAGCTCTTCCAGCAGCAGGGCCGGGCTGATCAGCGCGCGCACGGCGCCGATGCGGGTGTCGTCGGTGCGGGTGGTGTCGCGGGTTTCGTCGCGGGAACCGGCTTCACGGTCGAGGCGGGGGTTGTCGAGGGTTTTCATGCGAGGGGGCTCCCGGGTCAAGCCCGCGATTTTCACCGCTTCCCGGAGGCCAGGCACACCGCGACGGCCGAAAGCGCGAAGCCGACGAGGGCCAGCGACGCCAGACGCTCTCCCAGCAGCACGAAACCCATCAGCGCCGACACCCCGGGGATCAGGAAGAACAGCCGCGCCACCTGCCCCGCCTGGCCGCGCCGGATCATGAGGAACATTAAGCTGAAAGCCCCGATCGAGTTGACCAGGCCCAGCCACAGCCAGGCCCCGACGAGTTCCGGCTGCCAGTCCACGGCGAAGCCTTCCACCGGCCCGGCCACCGCGGCCACCGCGACGGCCGAGACCGCCATCTGCACGCCGGCGCCACTGCGCAGGTCCATGTGGGCGCAATGGCGCTTCTGGTAGAGCGTGCCAGCCACGAGGCCGAGCAGGCCGACCCCGGCCGCGACGTAGGCCGGCCCCGCGCCGCCGAGCGGCTTCTCGGCCACGACGAGGGCCACACCGGCCAGGCCGCCCAGCAGGCCCAGCGCCTGCCGCGCCCCCAGGCGCTCGGCCAGCCACAGGTGCGCACCGACCGCGGTGGCCAGCGGCATCAGACCGATCAGCAGGCCCGCCACACCGGCCGCCAGGCCCCACCGCAGCGCGAAGTAGATGCACGAGAAGTGCAGCACCTGCATCAGCAGCCCGACCACGGCCAGATGCCCCCAGGCGCGCGCCCGGTGCGGCCACGGCGCCCCGGTGGCGATCGCCACGGCGATCAGCACGAGGGCGGCGAGACCGAAGCGCAGTGCCAGGAGCGTGAGCGGCCCGGTGTGCGACAGGGCCAGCTTGCCGGCCACGTAGCCGCTGCTCCACAGCACGATGAACAGCAAGGGCAGGCTGGAGGCGGCCAGCGCGGCCAGCAGCCGGGTCGGCAGGCTCGGCTTGAAGGACCGCGCGGCGCAAGGGGGCAAGGTGGTGGTGGCCATCGTCGGCTCCGGGGTGAACAAGCAGGCGACCACTGTAGAAATCGATGATCCAGGACACAATCCACCGACTAGTCGATTCAGAGTTTCCAAACGGAGCACAGTGATGGGACGTCTCGAAGACCTCCAAGCCTTCGCCCGCGTCGTGGACGCCCGCGGTTTCTCGGGTGCGGCGCGGCTGCTCGGCACCACCAAGTCGGCCGTCAGCAAGCAGGTGGTGCGGCTGGAAGACCAGCTCGGCATGCGGCTGCTGCACCGCACGACACGCAGCGTCAGCCCGACGGCGGAGGGCCGCGCGGTCTACGAGCGCGCCTTGCGCTTGCTGGACGAATCCCAGGCGATGGAGTCCGACCTGGCCGGCCGGCGCGACGAGCCCCGCGGCGTGCTGCGCATGTCGGTCTCCACCGCCTTCGGCAACCTGCAGTTCACGGCGCTGCTGGCGGAGTTCTGCGCCCGCCATCCGCAGCTCGACGTGGTGCTCGGGCTGAACGACCGCTACGTGGACCTGGCCGAGGAGGGCTTCGACCTGGTCCTGCGCCTGACGGCCCGGCCGTCGGACGGCCTCGTGGCCCGGCGGCTCGCGCCGATCCGCTTCGTGCTCTGCGCGTCGCCGGCCTACCTGGCGGCCTCGGGCGAGCCACGGACGGTGGCCGACCTCGCCGCCCATCGCTGCCTGCGTTTCGGCTACCTGCAGTCGCCCGACCGCTGGCGCTTCCGGCATGCGGAACTGGGTGAGGCGGACGTGGAGACGCGCGGTGCCTTGCGCTTCGAGAGCGGGCTCACGGCCAACAGCAGTGAATCGCTGCGGGTGGCCGCCCTGGCCGGCATGGGCCTGGCCGTGCTGCCGACCTATGCCGTGGGGCCTGACCTGCGCGCCGGCCGGCTGCGCGCCGTGCTGCCGGGCTGGCAGCCCGTGGGCGGCCCGGCGGATGCCGACACGCTCTACGCCGTCTACCTGCCCAACCGGCACCCGGCGCCCAAGGTGCGCGCGCTGATCGACTTCATGCTCGAGAAGATGGGCGACGTCCCGCCCTGGGACCGGGACCGGGCACCCTGAGAGAATTGCGGGCTATGCCGCTGATCCCTTACGCCCTCACCCGCCCCTTCCTCTTCGGCCTGGACCCGGAGCATGCCCACGAGCTGACGCTGGGCAGCATCGCCAGGCTGCAAAACACCCCGGCGCAGTGGCTCTGGTGCGGCGAGCGCGTGAGCGACCCGGTGACGGTGGCCGGTCTGCGCTTCCCGAACCGCATCGGCCTGGCCGCCGGGCTGGACAAGAACGGCCGCTGCATCGACGGCCTGGGCGCGATGGGCTTCGGCTTCATCGAGGTCGGCACGGTCACGCCCAAGGGCCAGCCGGGCAACGACAAGCCGCGCATGTTCCGCCTGCCCGAAGCGCGCGCGCTCATCAACCGGCTCGGCTTCAACAACGAAGGCCTGCCCAGCTTCCTGGCCAACGTGCAGCGGGCCCACAGCTTCCGCCAGGCCGGCGGCATCCTCGGCCTGAACATCGGCAAGAACGCCGCCACGCCCATCGAGAACGCGGCGGACGACTACCTGATCGGCCTGGAAGGCGTGTTCCCGCATGCCGACTACATCACCGTCAACATCTCCAGCCCGAACACCAAGAACCTGCGGGCACTGCAGAGCGACGAGGCGCTGGACGCGCTGCTCGGCACGCTGCAGGAACGCAAGCTGAAGCTCGAAGCCCAGAGCAGCCGCAAGGTGCCGATGTTCGTCAAGATCGCACCGGACCTGGAAGAAGCCCAGGTGGCCGTCATCGCGCAGACGCTCAAGGCCAACGGCATCGACGGCGTCATCGCCACCAACACCACCATCGCCCGCGACAAGGTCCAGGGCCTGGCCCATGCGAACGAGACGGGCGGCCTGTCGGGCGCGCCGGTGTTCGAGGCTAGCAACCGCGTCATCCGCCTGCTGCGGGCGGCGCTGCCCGCGGGCTATCCGATCATCGGCGTGGGTGGCGTCATGAGCGGCGCCGATGCACGCGCCAAGATCGAGGCGGGCGCGGACCTCGTGCAGATCTACACCGGCCTCATCTACGAAGGCCCGGCCCTGGTGAGCCACTGCGCCAGGGCCCTGGCCCGACGCTGACATCGCCATGCGCCTGACCGCCCTGAGCCTGTGCCTGCTGCTGCTCGCCGGCTGCGCCACACCGGACCGGGATGCCCGACTGCAGGTCGGCGCGAGCCGCGAAGCCGATGTCGTGGCGCTCTACGGCGCTCCCGGCCGCGTCTGGCCCGAAGCTGATGGCGGCCGCACGCTCGAGTACTCGACGCAGCCCATGGGCCGCTCCACCTGGATGGTGCGGCTGGGTGCAGACGGCCGGCTGCTCGGTGTGATCGATGCCCTGACGCCTGCCGGCCGAGCCCGCATCCAGCCTGGCATGACGCCGGAGCAGGTCAGCCGGCTGCTCGGGCGAGAGCGCAGCCGCGTCGCGTTCCGTCAGAGCGGCGAAGAGGTCTGGGACTGGACCATCGAACCCGATCAGTCCGGCTACGGGATGCGGTTCAACGTCCATTTCAAGGACGGCGTGGTGGTGCGCACCACGCAGAGCATGGTGTTCCCGAGCGGCCCTTTGCCGGGCCTGGACGACTGACGCGCGTCACAGGCCGCGGCGACAGCCGGCAGCGACTCAGTCGCTGGCCAGCGCGGCAACCTTCATCAGCCCGTCCACCGCGCGACCTTTGCGGGCCCGCTTGCCGGCATGCAAGGCCAGCGACTGGTTCCTGAGCAGCTCCTCACGCGGCTTGCCGCCACGGCCACTGCCGAGCACCCTCAACTGCGTGGAGAAACAGGCGAGCGACGCTACGCTGTCCTTGCCTTCCAGATCCATCAGCATCAGACCCTTGCCACCCTTGGGCTGGTGCTTGAGTTCATCCAGCGGGAACGTCAGCAAGCGCCCCTGCGCGCTGAGCACGCCGAGTTGCAGTGCGACGTCGCCGGCCGGCACGAGTGCCAGCAGCGGCTGCTCGCCCTCGTCGAGCGCCAGGAAGGTCTTGCCGGCCTTCTGGCGGCCGACCAGGTCACCGATCTGCGCGATCAGGCCATAACCGGTCGTCCCGGCGAACACGAGTCGCTGCGTCGGCGACCCCGCCACGTAGTGCGCGATCTGCGAGCCGCTTTCCAACTCGATCAGCGTGGTGATCGGCTGGCCGTCGCCCCGTCCGCCCGGCAGCGCCGAGACGGGCACCGAGTACACGCGGCCGTTGTTGCCCACGACGATCAGCGGGTCGACGCTGCGGCAGCGGAAATGCCCCCACAGCGCGTCGCCGGCCTTGAAGGTCTGAGCGGCCACGTCCACCTCGTGGCCCTTCAGCGCCCGCACCCAGCCCTTCTGGCTGACGATGACGGTGACGGGTTCATCGACGATCTTCACCTCGGCGACCACGCGCTTTTCGGCCTGGATCAGCGTGCGGCGGTCGTCGCCGTACTGCTTGGCGTCGGCCTCGATCTCCTTGATGACCGTGCGGCGCAGCGCGGCGGGCGAGCTGAGGATGTCTTCGAGCTTGGCCCGTTCGTCACGCAGCTTGGTGAGCTCCTGCTCGATCTTGATGGCTTCCAGCCGGGCGAGCTGGCGCAGCCGGATCTCGAGGATGTCCTCGGCCTGGCGGTCGCTCAGGTTGAAGCGGGCGATCAGCGCCACCTTGGGCTCGTCCGACTCACGGATGATGCGGATGACCTCGTCGATGTTCAGCAGCACCAGCTGCCGGCCTTCGAGGATGTGGATGCGGTCGTTGACGTGCGCGAGCCGGTGCTCGGTGCGGCGGCGCACCGTCGTCTGGCGGAAGCCGATCCACTCGGTGAGCACCTCGCGCAGGCTCTTCTGCGTCGGGCGGCCGTCGGCGCCGATCATCGTCAGGTTGACCGGTGCACTGCTCTCCAGGCTGGTGTGGGCCAGCAGCGTGTTGATCAGGTCCTGCTGCTCCACCGTGCGGCTCTTGGGCTCGAAGACGATGCGCACCGCGGCGTCCTTGCTGGACTCGTCACGCACGCCGTCCAGCACGGCCAGCACGCTGGCCTTGAGCTGCAGTTGCTCGGGCGTCAGCGTCTTCTTGCCGGCCTTGACCTTGGGGTTGGACAGCTCCTCGATCTCTTCCAGCACCTTCTGCGCACTCGTGCCGTGCGGCAGCTCGGTCACCACCAGCTGCCACTGGCCGCGGGCGAGGTCCTCGATCTTCCAGCGGGCGCGCAGCTTGAGGCTGCCGCGGCCGGACACGTAAGCGGCACGGATCTCCTCCGGGGCGCTGATGAGCTGGCCGCCACCGGGGAAGTCCGGGCCCGGCACCAGCTCGAAGAGCGCATCGTCGCTGAGCTTGTCGTCCTTCAGCAGCGCCACCGCCGCCGCGGCGACCTCGCGCAGGTTGTGGCTCGGGATTTCGGTGGCCAGGCCCACGGCGATGCCGCTCGCGCCATTCAGCAGCGCGAACGGCAGCCGCGCGGGCAGCTCCACCGGTTCCTGGAGCCGGCCGTCGTAGTTGGCGCGGAAGTCGACGGTGTCTTCGTCGATCTCGTCGAGCAGCAGCCGGGCGATCGGGGCGAGGCGCGCTTCGGTGTACCGCATCGCCGCGGCACCGTCGCCGTCGCGGCTGCCGAAGTTGCCGTGGCCGTCGATCAGCGGGTAGCGCAGCGAGAAGTCCTGGGCCATGCGCACCAGGGCGTCGTAGACGGACTGGTCGCCGTGCGGGTGGAAATCGCCGAGCACGTCGCCCACCACCTTGGCGCCCTTCACGGGCTTGGCGCCGGAGTTGCCGCTCCAGCCGAGGCCCAGCAGCTTCATCGCGTACAGGATGCGCCGCTGCACGGGCTTCTGGCCGTCGGCGTAGGACGGCAGCGCGCGGCCCTTGACGACGCTGAGCGCGTATTCCAGGTAGGCCTGCTGCGCGTAGGCGGCCAGGGTCAGCGCATTGCCGCCGTCGCCCTCGGTCGGGGCGTTGAAGTCGATCGTGGTCTGGGAACTCATGGGTGCAAGGTCAAACGCTGCGCGCGGGCCGGCTGGCTTTGCTGCAGCAGGGCCCAGTAGAGCTCGAGCACGAGCTGCACATGGGCCTGGGTTTCGTCGATGTCGGGAACACGGTTGCCGGCGCGGCGCACGGCGCCCTCGCCCGCATTCCAGGCGGCGAGAGCCGCATCGATGCGGCCGAAGCGGCGGATCAGGTCGGCCAGCATGCGGGCGCCGGTGTGGATGTTGATGCGCGGCTCGGCCAGGCGCGCGGCGTCAGCAGGTGTGGCGTAGCGGCTTGCCGTCTCGGGCGTGATCTGCATCAGGCCGAGCGCGCCGCGCGGCGAGACCGCGCCTGTCTGGTAGCCCGATTCCACGGCGATGATCGCCTTCAGCAGCTCCGCGTCCACGCCGTGGCGGGCGGCAGCCTCGCGCACGAAAGGCTGCATCGCCTTCACCTCGGGCGCGATCTCCAGCCAGGTCAGCAGATGCGCACCGCCGTCGGTCTTGCCGGGCACGCGCAACGCCCCGCCACCGCCGAGCACCGGCGTGAAGCGGGCATCGACCTGGCGCGGCGCAAAGTGGGCGACACCGGCTGCGTCGACGAAGCCCCACAGCTCCGCCTGCGCGGGCGTGACCGCTGCCATCAGCAAGGCGAGGCAGACGGCCTTCACACCGTCTCCTGGCCGAGCGCTACGCGGGCCTGGTACTCGCGGTCCAGCAGTGACATCACGATCAGCGAGTCGTAGCCGTCCGCGCCGTCGATGGTCACCCGCACGCTTTCGCGCAGCCGGCCCTCCTCGACGAAGCCCTCGCTTTCGTAGAGCTTGTAGGCGCGGGTGTTCAGCGCCTTGACGTCGAGCCAGAAGCGGTGCGCCTTGAGCTGCGTGAATGCCAGCGCCTTGAGCTGGCGCACGGCCGCACGGCCGAGACCCCGGCCCTTGGGCTGCAGCACGAGGCGCTTCAGCTCGACCGAGCCGTTCGGGTTGCGGCAGCCCTGCAGGATCGCGAAGCCAGCGCGGTCGAGCCCATCACCTGCCTCGAGGATGAAGTGACGCGAATCGGGAAATCGAATGGCGCCCTCGTGCTGCGGCCGCTCCCACGGCGTGATGAAGGGCAGGTTCGCCCCGTCGCGCTCGACCGAGACGACCCAGTCGAGGTCCGACAGCATCGTCGGGCGCAGGCGCAGCGTCATGCGCCCTCGAAGCCGCTCAGCACGGCCACCACGTTGCGGCCGATGGCCTCGGTCGCGTAGCCGCCTTCCTGCAGGAAGAGTGTCGGCGCGCCGAAGGCCGCCAGCCGCGCACCCAGCCGGCGGAACTCGGGCTCGTCGAGCTTGAAGTGCGAGATCGGGTCGCCGCCGTAGGTGTCCACACCGAGCGAGACGATCAGCAGGTCAGGCCGGAAGGCGGTGAGCCGCGCCAGCCCCTGCTCGAGCGCGGCAAACCAGTCGTCGTTGGCCACGCCCACGGGCAGCGGGAAGTTGGCATTGAAGCCCTGCCCCGCGCCGGCGCCGGTTTCGTCGGCATGGCCGAGGAAGAACGGGAATTCGGTCTGCGGGTCGCCGTGGACGCTGGCGTAGAAGACATCAGCGCGGTCGTAGAAGATGGCCTGCGTGCCGTTGCCGTGGTGGTAGTCCACGTCCAGGATGGCCACGCGGGCAAGCCCCGCGTCACGCGCGGCCTGGGCCGCCACCGCCGCGTTGTTGATGAAGCAGTAGCCGCCGAAGAAGTCGGCCCCGGCATGGTGGCCCGGCGGGCGCGTGAGGCAATAGGCGGCGCGCTCGCCACCCAGGACGCGGCCCAGCGCCGTGAGCGATGCCTGCGCGCCGGCGTAGGCTGCCGTCCAGCTGCCCGCGGTCAGTGGCGTGCCGCTGTCCATCGAGTACAGGCCCATGCGTGCGGCAAAGCTCGCGGGCTCGACGTCGGTGCGCAGGCTGCGCACCGGCCACACCGCCGGGAAGGCGTCGCCCTCCCCGCCCAGCGCCCGCCACTCGGCATGGGCCCCCTCGATGAAGCGCAGGTAGCGCGCCGCATGCACGCGCTCCAGCGGCGCACGCCCGTGGTCGACAGGCGCGAGCAGGTCACCCAGCTTCGCGGTCTGCAGCGCCTGCAGGATGTAGTCCGCCCGCGCCGGCACCTCGAAGGCCGGCACTAGCCGCCCGCGGAAGAACTCGTGCGTGGCGGCGTGCGCGCCGTGGGCCGCGTTGACGACGGTGTGCATCAGACGTCCACCTCGACAGCGTCGCCGTGCAGCTCCATCAGCTCGCGGCGAGAGGCAGCCTCGCCCTTGCCCATCAGCTTGTTGAAGGCATCCACCGTGGCGGCGAAGTCGAACTGACCGTACTCGACGCGCGACAGGCGGCGGGTTTCGGGGTTGAGCGTGGTGTCCCACAGCTGCTCGGCGCTCATCTCGCCCAGGCCCTTGAAGCGGCTGATGCTCCAGGAGCCTTCACGGGCGCCTTCCTTGCGCAGCTTGTCCAGCGTGGCCGCGAGTTCACCCTCGTCGAGCGCGTAGAGCTTGGCGGCCGGCTTCTTGCCACGTGCCGGTGCATCCACCCGGTACAGCGGCGGGCGGGCGACGAACACATGGCCGGCCTCGACCAGCTTCGGGAAGTGGCGGAAGAACAGCGTCAGCAGCAGCACCTGGATGTGCGAGCCGTCGACGTCGGCGTCCGACAGGATGCAGACCTTGCCGTAGCGCAGGCCCGAGAGATCGGGCGTGTCGTTGGGGCCGTGCGGGTCGACGCCCAGGGCGACGGCGATGTCGTGGATCTCGTTGTTCTTGAACAGCAGGTCGCGCTCGACCTCCCAGGCGTTGAGCACCTTGCCGCGCAGCGGCAGGATGGCCTGGGTTTCTTTGTCACGGCCCATCTTGGCGCTGCCGCCGGCCGAGTCGCCCTCGACGAGGAAGACCTCGTTGAGCGTCAGGTCGCGGCTTTCGCAGTCGGTCAGCTTGCCGGGCAGCACGGCGACGCCCGAGCCCTTGCGCTTCTCGACCTTCTGGCTCGCGCGCTGGCGGGTCTGGGCCTGCTTGATGACGAGCTCGGCCAGCTTCTTGCCGTGCTCCACATGCTGGTTCAGCCACAGCTCGAAGGCGGGCTTGACGTAGGCGGACACCAGGCGCAGCGCGTCACGCGAGTTCAGACGCTCCTTGGTCTGGCCCTGGAACTGCGGGTCCAGCACCTTGGCCGACAGCACGAAGCTGGCGCGCGAGAACACGTCGTCGGGCATGAGCTTGACGCCCTTGGGCAGCAGCGAGTGCATCTCGATGAAACCCTTGACGGCGCCGAAGAGGCCGTCCTTCAAGCCCGAATCGTGCGTGCCGCCGGCGACCGTCGGGATCAGGTTCACGTAGCTCTCGCGCAGCGGTGCGCCGTCTTCCGTGAAGGCCACGCACCAGGCGGCGCCCTCGCCTTCGGCGAAGTTCTCGCTCTCGCCGGCGGTCGCAAAGCCTTCGCCCTCGAACAGCGGGATCAGCGGTTCGGCCGTGAGCGACTGCGAGAGGTAGTCGCGCAGGCCGGCCTTGTAGAGCCAGGTCGTGACCTCCCCGGTCTTCTCGATCTTGAGCGTCACCGTCACGCCCGGCATCAGCACGGCCTTGGAGCGCAGCAGGTGCACGAGTTCGTGGCGCGGCAGTTCGGCGCTCTCGAAGTACTTCGGGTCGGGCCAGACGCGCACGGTCGTGCCCTGCTTGCGGTCGCCGCTGGCGGCCGGGCGGGTCACGACCTGCTGGACCACGTCGCCATGCTCGAAGGCGATGCCCGCGACCTGCTTCTCACGCCAGACGGCCACTTCCAGCCGCTTGGCCAGCGCATTCGTCACCGACACACCCACGCCGTGCAGGCCGCCCGAGAAGCTGTAGGCGCCGCCGGAGCCCTTGTCGAACTTGCCGCCGGCGTGCAGCCGGGTGAAGACGATCTCGACCACCGGCACGCCTTCTTCGGGGTGCAGCCCGAACGGGATGCCGCGGCCGTCATCGGCGACCGAGACCGAGCCGTCGACGTGCAGCGTCAGGTCGATGCGCTTGCCGTAGCCGGCCAGTGCCTCGTCGGCGGCGTTGTCGATGACCTCCTGGATGCAGTGCAGCGGGTTTTCGGTCCGGGTGTACATGCCCGGGCGCTGCTTGACCGGCTCCAGGCCCTTCAGGACGCGGATGGAGGCCTCGCCGTAGGCGGCGGGCTGGCTGGCGGAGGAGGAAGAGGGACGGCTGGACATAGGGGCGGGATTCTAGGAGTCAGCGCGGCAGGGCCTGGCGCCCGCCCTGACTCCTCGGTAGACGCTCGGGCTAGGATGCGCGGCCCCCGAAGCCCGAGTGCCGTCGCTTGAGATTTCTGATCGCCTGCCTGCTCAGTACCTGTATTTTTTCACAGGTTTCGGCCCAACCCGCCGCCGCCCAGCCTTACCAGGCCAGCGTGCCGCTGAGTTGGGAGCTCAAGAACGCCCGCTGGTTCGACGGACACCAGATCAAGCGGGGCGACCTGTACATCGAAGACGGCGTATTCGTCGCGAAGAAGCCCGCCAAGGTGAATCGCAAGATGGACCTGCGCGGCCAGCAGGTGCTGATCAACCCCTTGGGCGAGGCGCACAACCACAACCTGCAGACGGCCTGGGGCTGGCGCCAGTACGCCGACCAGTACATCGACGAGGGTGTGTTCTACGCGGCGATGCTGTGCGGCGACCCGGCGGGTGTCGCCGAGGTCGCGCCGCTGGCGGCCACGCCAGCGGCGCCTGACGTGAGCTTCGTCACCGCCTGCATCACCTCGCCCGACGGCTACCCGCTCGCGGCCGTGCTGCCCGAGCCCACACCCGCCGCGGCCGCGGCCCAGCAGCTGATCGTGCGGGTGGACAGCCCCGAACAGGCGCGCGAGCAATGGCCGGCCATCCAGGCCCGGGGCGGGCGCTGGATCCGCATCGTGCTGTCGCACAGCGAGCGGGCGGACCTGCGCGAGCAGGCGGGCATGTTCGGCCGGCTGGGGCTGCGGCCTGACACCGCGGCCGAGCTGACACGGCTCGCCCATGCCGACGGCCGCCGCGTGGTCGCCCACGGCGAGACGGCCGCCGACTTCGAAGCCGCCCTCACTGCCGGCGTCGACGCCGTGGCCCACCTGCCCGGCTATGCCAACACGCTGGACGAGCCGCCGGAACGGTTCGCGATCAGCGAGGCGGCGGCCACCCAGGCGGCGCGACAGCACACCGCCGTCATCACGACGACCGCGGCCACCGCGCTGTTCAAGCTGGAGCCCGACCGGCTCGCCGCGCTGCGGGACATCCAGCGCGCCAACCTCGCCCGCCTGCAGGCTGCCGGTGTCCCGCTGCTGATGGGCTCGGACGTCTTCATCGGCACGGCGCGGGCCGAACTCCAATCGCTGGACGAACTCGGGCTGGATCGCGCCACGCTGCTGCGCCTGGCCACGCAGGACACACCCCGGGCCCTGTTCCCGGGGCGTCGGCTCGGCTGCTTCGAGCCGGGCTGCGAAGCCAGCTTCCTGCTGCTGGGTGGCGACCCGCTGGCCGACCTGAGCACGCTGAACATGCCGCTGCTGCGGGTCAAGCAGGGCCGGCTGCTCACGCGCCTGGCGGATGTCGCCGCCGCCAGCGCCCAGGCCGTCGCGTCGACGTCGGAGCCGGCCAGGAAGGCAACGGGCAAGAAGAAGGGCAAGGCCTCGACAGCCAAAACCAAGGCGTCAGCCAAGGCCAAGCGCTGATGACTACAGTGCGGCGATGAATTCTTCCCGCGCCACGCCCACCGGGCTGTCCGTCCAGCAGGTGCTGCTGTGCGGGGCCCTCATCGTCACGATGTCGATGGGCATCCGACACGGCTTCGGCTTCTGGTTGCAGCCGATCATCACCAAGCGCGGCTGGACGCGGGAGACCTTCTCCTTCGCCATGGCCGTGCAGAACCTCGCCTGGGGCCTCGCCGGGCCGATCGCCGGCATGCTGGCCGACCGCTTCGGCGCCTGGAAGGTGCTGATTGGCGGCGGGCTCGCCTACGCCAGCGGGCTGCTGCTCATGGCGAGCACCAGCCACCCGCTGAGTTTCACGCTCGGCGCCGGTGTGCTGATCGGCATCGCGCAGTCCGGCTCGACCTACGCCGTCATCTACGGCGTGCTGGGGCGCACGGTGTCGCCCGAGAAGCGCTCCTGGGCCTTCGGCGTGGCCGCGGCGGCCGGTTCGTTCGGGCAGTTCGTCATGATCCCGGTCGAGACCTGGCTGATCAGCCATCTCGGCTGGCAAGGCGCCCTCTACCTGCTGGCCGGTGCCGCGCTGCTGATCCTGCCGCTGGCGCTCGGCGTTCGGGAACGCCAGGCCACGGCGTTTGCCGGTGCCCATCAAAGCATCGGCCAGGCCTTGCGCGAGGCCTTCGGCTACCGCAGCTTCCAGTTGCTGATGCTGGGCTACTTCGTCTGCGGCTTCCAGGTCGTGTTCATCGGGGTGCACCTGCCGAGCTACCTGAAGGATCACGGCCTGGGCATCGGCGTGTCGACTGGCGCCCTGATGCTGATCGGGCTGTTCAACATCTTCGGCACCTTCGCGGCCGGCCTGCTGGGCCAGCGCTTCCCGAAGCGTTACCTGCTGTCGGCCATCTACGGCCTGCGGGCCGTGGTGATCGGCATCTTCATCACGACGCCGCTGAGCCCGTTGAGCGTGTACGTGTTCGCCGCGGTGATGGGCTTCCTGTGGCTGTCCACCGTGCCGCCCACGAATGCCGTCGTGGCGCAGATCTTCGGCCCGCAGCATCTGTCGATGCTCGGTGGCTTCGTGTTCCTGAGCCATCAGGTGGGCAGCTTCCTCGGCGTGTGGCTGGGCGGCAAGCTGTATGACGCCACCGGCAGCTATGACGCGGTCTGGTGGCTGGCCATCGCGCTCGGCGTGATGGCCATGCTCGCGAACCTCCCGGTGCGCGAGACCGCGATCCCGCGCGCCGCGCGTCCGCAGCCGGCATGAAGCCCCGCCGCTGGATCCTGCCGCTGCTCGTGGCCGCCGTGCTGGCGGCGACGGCACTGGCCTACCGCCACCCGGCGGTCATGATCCAGATCAGCGAGCAGATCTGGGCCTGTTTCGGATGAGCGCACCGCCTTCCGCCTGGCTCCAGCGCTTCGCGCCGCAGCCCCCGGGCACGGCGCTGGACGTCGCCTGCGGTTCCGGCCGCAACCTGCGCTGGCTGGCCCAGACGGGCTGGCGCGTCACCGGGGTGGACCGCGACACGACCGCCACCGCCCCCTTGCGCGACGAAGCCCGCATCCTGGATGCCGACATCGAGCACGATGCCTGGCCGCTGGAGGGGGAAGCCTTCGACCTGGTCGTCGTCTGCAACTACCTCTGGCGCCCGCTCGTCGACACGCTCAAACGTGCGGTCAAGCCCGGAGGCTGGTTCATCTGGGAAACCTTTGCCGACGGCCAACAGACCATCGGCCGCCCGTCGCGTCCGGATTTCCTACTGCAGCGCGGCGAACTGCTGCGCGTCTTCGGCGACTGGCGCATCGTGGCTTACGAAGACCTGTTCGAGCCCGGCGTCAACCCGCGCTTCGTCCAGCGCGTTGCGGCCATCCAGCCGCCCGAGCGCTGACGCCCACAGCCTAAAATCCTCAGATTCGCAAAGACCACCTCACCATGAAGCCCATCCTCGGCAGCATCGTCGCCCTCGTCACCCCCATGAACGACGACGGCAGCATCGACTACCCGGCGCTGCGTCGCCTGATCGACTGGCACGTCGAGGAAGGCACGGCCTGCGTCGGTGTCGTCGGCACGACGGGCGAATCGCCCACGGTCAGCATGGAGGAGAACCGCGAGATCATCCGCGTCGCCGTCGAGCATGCGAAGGGCCGCATTCCCATCCTGGCCGGCACGGGTGCCAACTCCACGGCCGAGGCCATCGAGCTGAGCCGCTATGCCAAGGAGGTCGGTGCGGACTGCACGCTCTCCGTCGTGCCCTACTACAACAAGCCCTCGCAGGAAGGCATCTACCAGCACTTCAAGGCGATCGCCGAGGCCGTGGACATCCCGATGATGCTCTACAACGTGCCTGGCCGCACCGTGGCCGATATGGCGCCCGAAACCACGCTGCGCTGCGCCACTCTGCCCGGCGTCTTCGGCGTGAAGGAGGCCACCGGCAACATCGAGCGCGCGGCCTACCTCATCAAGCATGCGCCGGCCGGTTTCCACATCTACTCCGGCGACGACGGCACGGCGGTCGCGCTGATGCTGCTGGGCGGCCATGGCAACGTCAGCGTAACGGCCAACGTGGCTCCGCGCCAAATGGCCGAGCTGTGCCGCCTCGCGATCGCCGGCAACGCAATCGAAGCGCGCAAGATTCATCTGCAGCTGCTCGGCCTGCACAAGCAGCTCTTCTGCGAGCCCAGCCCGGCCCCGGCCAAGTGGGCCCTGTCACGCCTCGGCCGCTGCGGCGCCGCGCTGCGCCTGCCGATCACGCCGCTGACCGCAAGTGGTCAGGCCAGCGTCGGTCAGGCGATGGTCGAAGCAGGTCTGCTCTAATGCGCGGCTGCGCCGGCTTGATCCGGCGCCCCTGTTCCCCGGAGATTTCCAGCGTGATGTCTGTTCCCTCGCTTCGCCCCACGGCGACCCGTCTGGCCTGCACGGCCTTCGTCCTGTCGCTTGCCGGCTGCAGCACCCTCGACAACATGTTGTCGACGGACAAGGTCGACTACAAGGCGGCATCCCGCCAGACCCAAGGTCTGGACGTGCCCCCGGACCTGACCCAGCTCGCCAAGGACAACCGTGCCCAGGTGCAGGGCGGCTCCATCACGGCTTCGGCCCTCTCCGCGGTGAAGCCGGCCAATTCCACCAATGCCCAGTCGCTGGTGCCCGGCAGCGTGGCTGCCAACGCCGCCGGTGATGTGCGCCTGGAGCGCGCCGGCAACGACCGCTGGCTGCGCACCAACGCGACGCCGGAGCAGCTCTGGCCCGTGATCCGCACGTTCTGGCAGGAGCGCGGCCTCGAGGTCGTCAAGGAGCAGCCCGAGATCGGCATCATGGAAACCAACTGGGGCGAGAACCGCGCCAAGCTGCCCCAGGACTTCATCCGCTCGACCATCGGCAAGGTGTTCGACGGCCTGTACTCGACCGGCGAGCGCGACATGTACCGCACGCGCATCGAGCGCAGCCCCACGGGCACCGACATCTTCATCAGCCACCGCGGCATGCAAGAGGTCTACACCACGCAGGGCCGTGATTCCACCGCCTGGCAGAACCGCCCGGCCGACCCCTACCTCGAAGCCGAGATGCTGTCGCGACTGATGCTCAAGCTCGGCGGCAAGGAAGACGCGGCCAAGGCTGTCGTGGCCGATGCCGGCAAGCCGGCTCCGGCCACCAGCGCGAGCACGCTCAGGGCGGGCGGCGACAGCCCGCGCACCGAGCGCCGCGCACTGTCGGAGGTGCCGGAGAGCCTGAGCGTCAACGACGGCTTCGATCGCGCCTGGCGCCGCGTCGGCCTGTCGCTGGACCGCCATGGCTTCACCATCGAGGACCGTGACCGTGCCGCGGGCCTGTTCTTCCTGCGCTATGCCGACCCCGAGAAGGCGGGCCAGGACGAGCCCAACTTCTTCCAGAAGCTCTTCGGCGCCAAGGCGGCCACCCCGGTGCGCTACCGCGTGTCGGTCAAGGCCGACGGCGTGAAGAGCACCGTGCGCATCCTGGACGACCGCGGCCAACCGATCGCCGACGACAACGCCAAGCGCATCCTCAGCCTGCTGATGGATGACCTGAAGTAAGACCCGGGCGGCTGCCGTGATGCGCTTCTGCAGCCTCGGCAGCGGCAGTGCGGGCAATGCGACGCTGGTCGAGGCCAGCCAGGGCATCACGAGCACGCGGCTGCTCGTGGATGCCGGCTTCAGCGTGCGGGAACTGGTCAAGCGCCTGGCCCGTGCGGGTTGTGAGCCGGAGGACGTCGATGCGGTGTTCATCACCCATGAGCACGGCGACCACGTCGGCTGCGCGCTGAGCTTTTGCACCCGCCACGGCATCCCGCTCATCACGAGCCGCGGCACCTGGCGGGCCGTGGGCAGCGAGGACTTCGATCACCGACTGCTGCGCCTGGTGAATGCCGACGCGCCCTACCCGCTCGGTGACATGGCCCTGCATCCCTTCTCGGTGCCGCACGATGCCAACGAGCCGCTGCAGCTGGCGCTGGACGATGGCGCCGTGCGACTGGGCATCGTCACGGACCTGGGCTGCGCACCCGACAGCATCTGCACCGCCCTGGGCCGATGCGAGGCCCTGCTGCTCGAGTGCAACCACGACGAGGATCTGCTGCGCACGGGGCCGTATCACCCGTCGCTCAAGAAGCGCATCCTGGGCAGCCACGGCCATCTGTCGAACGCGGCAGCGGCCGATCTGCTGGCGCGCTGTAGGCATGACGGGCTGCGGTGGGTCGCCGCGGCGCATCTGAGCGAAACGAACAACACCCCGGCCCTCGCCCAGGCGGCGCTCGCGCCAGTGCTGGGCGCCGCGCTGCCGAGCTTGCGCATCGCCGACCCGAAACTGGGGCTGGACTGGTTATCGCTGGGCTGAGTCAGCGGGCATCGATCGCTTCCCAGCGCCGCGCAAAGATTTGTAATTGCCGGCCAAAGTCGCGGAAAACCGTCGCAAAAAAGAAAAAAGCCGCCGCTGCTTGCGCAGCGACGGCTCTTTCCGTGGGGACGAAGCGATTACTTCGAAGCGGCGGAAGCGCCAGCGTCAGCAGCCGGGGCGCTGGCGTCAGCAGCCGGGGCGGCAGCCGAAGCGGCTTCCGAAGCGGCCGGGGCCGGAGCGGCGACGGGGGCCGGGGCCTCAACCTTGGGTTCTTCCTTCTTGCTGCAAGCGGTCAGAGCAGCAGCAGCCAGCAGGGAAGCCAACAGGATCGACTTATTCATACTTGTCCTCAAACGTTGATACGACGGTGCACACCATAATTTTGGGGTCGTGCGCCAGTGCGTTTTTCACACCGACTGCCGACCCCGACAGAACAAGACGCGGAAAACCTCGAGCGCTTCCCTCGCCTAGCCGATGATTATAGGGGTTTGCACGTCGCATCCAGTCACAACCCCAAAGTCGTCGGCGCAAATGCCTCGGACGAACGTTGTGCGGTGGCATCAAACCATTCCAGGCTGCGCAAGCGGTCCCCCGCCTCCACACTGACCTCCCCGCGCCACAAATGCCGGTCGAACAGGCGCAGCGTCACGGTGCCGGCGGCGCCGCTGGCAAGGAGCAGGCTCTCGGGCGCCGCCTCCAGACGCAGTTCGGGTTCGACCGCGCGTGCCGTCACGCAGTGCGCGTAATCACGCCGCCAGCGCACGAAGCGAGGGTGGCGCCGCGCGATGTCGTCGTACTGCAGCGCCAGCAAGTGCAACAGCCGGCCGGCGCGTGCCCAGCTGGCCAGTGATGCCAGCAGCTGCGCATCCGACAGCGGCCAATCGACAAAGCTGGCATCCCACGCGTGGAGCTCTCGGCAGCCGTGTTGAGCGGCCCAGGCGAACAGTTCCTGGATCACGCGCTGGAACTCGCTGCGCCCCGCAAAGGTGTGTGCATTCATGCGGTCAACGGCTGCACCCAGCCGTCCTCTGTCCATTGGTCGAGCAGTTCGCGCGCGCCGGCCGACAGCCGGGCAACCTCGGCGGCGGTGAGCATGCGTCGGTCTGCGAAAGCGCGCATCAAGGTCGCGTCACGGCCTGCCGCGCGGAAGCTCTCGCCGTTCAGGAACACATGCGCATCGTCGTAGAGCATGCGGCTGCGGCGGTCCAGCACCGCGCCCTGCCCGGGCGGCAGCGGGTCGCTGACGTCGAACCACACGGTCGGCTTGGGCTCGGTCAGGGCTTCGCCCAGTGCGCGCTCCAGGGCCTTGGGGCGTTGCACGGCGGACTCCACGGCGCGCCGCGCGAAGTCCAGCAGATCCGCAGGCACGCGTGCCGGCTCGGTCGTGGCGGGCTGGCGCGGGTCGGCGTAGAGCTTGCCGGCGGTCTCGACGTCCTCCAGCAGGCGCGGCAGCAACTCCGCCGCCAGGCCGTCGGCCGTGGAAGCCCGGAAGCCCACCGATGCCGTGAAGCAGCCCGGGCCCACGGCGACCCCATCATGCGCCCAGCCAGGCGGCAGGTAGAGCATGTCGCCGGCATCGAGCACGAAGTCCTGCTCGGGTTTGAAGTTCGCAATGATCTTCAACGGCACGTCGTCCCGGAGCACAGCGTCACGCTGGGCACCGATGCGCCAGCGGCGCTGGCCGCCGAGCTGGATCAGGAACACGTCGTAGGAATCGAAATGCGGGCCAACGCCGCCACCGTCGCTGGCGATCGACAGCATCAGGTCGTCCAGCCGCGCGTCGGGCGCGAAGCGGAACTGGTCCAGCAATGTGCGGGCCTGCGGCAGGTGCTGGTCCAGCCCCTGCACGAGCAGCGTCCAACCGGGCTTGCTCATCGCCGGCAGCCGGGCGATGGGGCCGTGCTTGAGCTGCCAGTCGCCCCCGAACGCGGTGACGAGGCGGGATTCGACGTCGTCACGCCCGGCGAGCGCCGCAAGCTCCTTCAGCGAGGCTGGCGGCCTGGCCTGCGTGAAGGCCTGGCGGACGAGCAAGGGCTTCTTCTGCCAGTGCCTGCGCATGAACTGGGTGGGGCTGAGGCCGCCGAGCAAGGGGGTCGGGAGATCGATCTGCATGCGGGCATTGTGCCGATGCGAAAATGCGCCGATGCAAGTGACCCGCCCCTGTGTCGTCTCCCTGCGCTGGAGACTCGAAGATGCCCAAGGCCAGCTCATCGACGAGCTCGCCGAGCCGATGGAATTCATGGTCGGGGGCGACGACCTGTTCGCCAAGGTCGAGGCCGCCCTGGACGGCCAGGAAGCCGGCTTCGAGACCGATCTCGCCCTGCAGCCCGAGGAGGCCTTCGGCGACTACGACTCCAACCTCGTCTGCTTCGAGGCCCGCGCCCTCTTCCCGGAAGACGTGTCGCCCGGCATGCAGTTCGAGGGTCTGCCTGAAGGTGCCGCCACCGAAGGCATGCCGGCCGAGGCTGTCTACACCGTGACCGAGGTCTACCCGGAGCACGTGGTGCTCGACGGCAACCATCCGCTGGCCGGCATCGGGTTGCGCATGCACCTGACGCTGCTGGACGTGCGCGCCGCCACCGAAGAGGAAGCGCAGGCTGGCTCGGTCGGCGAGCCGATCTTCATGGTCCAGACCGGCGCACCGCCGGACGAACCCATCCACTGAGGCGGGGCCGAGAACAGTGCCTGCGCACTGTTCGACGCCCGCCGAAGGACATCCCGCATGCAAGCGGGATGGCATGACCCGTCCTTTCAGGCCTTGCCGGTCGAGCCGAACCCGCCGGCACCGCGGTCCGAGGCCTCGAAGCGGTCGACACGGCGGAAGGTCGCCTGCACCACCGGCACGATGACGAGCTGCGCGATGCGCTCGAAGGGCTGGATCGTGAACTCGGCCTGGCCGCGGTTCCAGCAGCTCACCATGAGCTGGCCCTGGTAGTCGCTGTCGATCAGGCCCACGAGGTTGCCGAGCACGATGCCGTGCTTGTGACCGAGGCCCGAGCGCGGCAAGATGATCGCGGCCAGGCCCGGGTCACCGATGTGGATGGCCAGGCCCGTGGGGATCAGCGTCGTCTGGCCCGGGGCCAGGGTGATGGCGGCGTCCAGGCAGGCGCGCAGGTCGAGGCCCGCGCTGCCGGGCGTGGCGTAGGCGGGGATCTGCTCGGCCATGCGGGGGTCGAGCACTTGCAGGTCGATGGGGGTCATCCGAGTCTTCTGGAGAGTTCTGAGATCAGCTCACGGGCGAGGCTGAGCTTGTCGGCACTGCCGCCGCCCTCGGGCAGCTCGCGCTGGCCCTGCTCGTCGATGAGCAGCAGCGCGTTGTCGTCGCGGCCGAAGGTGGCCGGGCCGAGATTGGCGACGATCAGCGGGATGCCCTTGCGGCGACGCTTGGCGTCGGCATGCTCGGCGAGCTTTTCGCTCTCCGCCGCGAAGCCGACGCAGTACGGCGGCGACGGCAGCCGGGCCACGGCAGCGAGGATGTCGGGGTTCTCGGCCATCGCGATGGTGGGCGCGGTGGCCCCGCCCTCGGCCTTCTTGAGCTTGTGCTCGTGCACCTCGGCGGGCCGCCAGTCGGCCACGGCAGCGGTCGCGATGAAAGCATGCTGACCCGGCGCCTGGCGCAGCACGGCGTCGTGCATCTCGCGGGCCGTCTGCACGTCGATGCGGCGCACATGGCGGGGCGTGGGCAGGTGCACCGGGCCGGCCACGAGCGTGACGATGGCGCCCGCTTCAGCCGCCGCGCGGGCAATGGCGAAACCCATCTTGCCGCTGCTGTGGTTGGTGATGCCGCGGACCGGGTCGATCGGCTCGAAGGTCGGGCCAGCCGTGATCAGCAGGTTGCGGCCTCGCAGCGGCTTGGGCGCCAGGCGCGATTCGATCTCGTCGAAGATCTCCAGCGCTTCCAGCATGCGGCCGTCACCCGTCTCGCCGCAGGCCTGGTCCCCGCTGGCCGGGCCGATCAGGTGGGCACCGTCCGCCTTGATCTGGGCGATGTTGCGCTGCGTGGCGGGATGGGCCCACATCTCGCGGTTCATGGCCGGCACGACCAGCAGCGGGCATTCGTCGATGCGGCGGGCCAGCGCGGTCAGGCTGACCAGGTCGTCCGCCCGGCCCTGTGCCAGCGCGGCGATCGCGTCCGCACTGGCCGGCGCCACGACCATCGCATCCGCCTCGCGGCTGAGGTTGATGTGGGCCATGTTGTTGCCCGGGCGCGGGTCCCACTGCGAGGTGTAGACCGGCCGGCCCGACAGCGCCTGCATCGTCACCGCGGTGATGAACTGCTCGGCGGCCTCGGTCATCATGACCTGCACGGTCGCGCCGGCCTTGCCGAGCAGCCGCGTCAGTTCGGCGATCTTGTAGCCGGCGATGCCGCCGGTCATCGCGAGCAGGATGTGTTTGCCGTGAAGGGGACTTGACATCAACGCTTCCTGAACACCAGGTCCCAGACCCCGTGCCCGAGACGCAGCCCGCGGGCCTCGAACTTGGTCAGGGGCCGGTAGGCGGGCTTGTCAGCATAGCCTGCCGCGGTGTTCAGGAGGGCCGGCTCGGCCGACAGCACCTCGAGCATCTGCTCGGCATACGGCTGCCAGTCGGTCGCGCAGTGCAGGTAGCCGCCTGGCGCCAGGTGCTTCACGAGCTGTGCGACGAAGGCCGGCTGGATGAGCCGGCGCTTGTTGTGGCGCTTCTTGTGCCAGGGATCGGGGAAGAAGATGTGCACACCGGCGAGCGCGCCCTCCCCGACCATGTCGCGCAGCACCTCGACCGCGTCGTGCTGGACGATGCGGATGTTGCCGAGCTGCTTCTCGTCGATCAGCTTGAGCAGCGCGCCCACGCCGGGCTCGTGGACCTCGCAGCCGATGAAGTCGTGGTCCGGCAGCGTGGCGGCGATCTCGGCGGTGGCGCCGCCCATGCCGAAGCCGATCTCCAGCACCAGCGGCGCCGTGCGTCCGAAGGTGGCGGCGAAATCGACCTTGTCCGCCCGGTAGGGCAGCACGAACTTCGGGCCGAGTTCGGCCAGCGCCTTGATCTGCCCCGTGCCCATGCGCCCGGCACGGGTGACGAAGCTCTTGATCGCCCGGCGCGGCGGTGTGGCTTGATCGTCCTCGCTCATCAGCCCACCTCGGCCATCACCATCGGGCTCGGCGCCACGTCGGCGTCGCCCAGCGTGCAGGCGGCGAGGTACGCGGCCACGGCACGGTCGGCTGCGGCCTCGTTGGCGGCATGCACCATCGCGAGCGGCTCGCCGGCTGCGAAGCGCGTGCCCACCGGCCGCACGTCCGAGAAGCCCACCCGCATGTCGATCGCATCGCCCGCCTTGCGACGGCCGCCGCCGAGCTCGACGATCAGCACGCCCAGGTCCCGCGTGGCCATGGCCTGCAGCACGCCCGCCTGCGGCGCCGGCACCGGCTTGACGACCGGCGCGGGCGCCAGGTACTGCGCGGGGCGTTCCATCAGGTCGACCGGGCCGCCGAGGGCGGCCACCATCTGCGCGAACTTCTCGGCCGCAGCACCGCTGTCCAGCGCCGCCTGCAGCTTGACGCGGGCGGCCGCGGCATCTGGCGCCAGGTTGCCGAGCACCAGCATCTCGGCACAGAGCGCCAGCGTGACCTCGTGCAGGCGCGCCTCGCGCGGGCCGTCGCCCTTCAGGTAGCGCACCGTCTCCCAGATCTCGAGCGTGTTGCCGACGTCGGTGCCCAGGATCTGGTTCATGTCGGTGATCAGCGCACGGGTCTTGAGGCCTGCACCACCGGCGACCGCGACGATGCTCTCCGCCAGCTCCCGGGCGAACTCGGGCGTGGACGCGAAGGCGCCATTGCCGCACTTGATGTCCATCGCCAGGCCTTCGAGGCCGGCGGCCAGCTTCTTGGACAGGATGCTGGCGGTGATCAGCGGCACGCTCTCGACCGTGGCGGTCACGTCCCGCGTGGCATAGAAGCGCTTGTCGGCCGGAGCAAGGTCGGCCGTCTGGCCGATGATGGCGCAGCCGAGCGAACGCACCAGTTGATCGAAGCGGACCGGGTCCGGCGTGGTGGAGTAGCCCGGGATGGCTTCGAGTTTGTCGACCGTGCCGCCGGTGTGGCCGAGGCCCCGGCCGGCGATCATCGGCACGTAGCCGCCGCAGGCGGCCACCATCGGCGCGAGCATCAGGCTGACCTTGTCGCCCACGCCGCCGCTGCTGTGCTTGTCCAGCACCGGGCCGGGCATGCCGGGCCAGCGCATCACACGGCCGGAATGCATCATGGCGCGGGTCAGCAGCACGGCTTCGTCGCGGCCCATGCCGCGCAGGAACACGGCCATGCCGAAGGCGGCCACCTGGCCTTCGCTCCAGGAGTTGTCCACGAGCCCGCGGACGAAATGATCGATCTGCGCTTCGTTGAGCGCCTGGCCGTCGCGCTTGGCGCGGATGATTTCTTGGGCAAGCATGGTCTTGAACGATCAGTAGGCCGCGTTGGACGCCGTGGAAGCGGCACCGGCCAGGACCGCTTCGATGTCGGTCAGCAGGCCGCTGGCGCCGAAGCGCAGGCGCTGCGGGTTCAGGGCAGCGGCGCCCAGCGCCGCCTCGGTCTGGGCGATGTAGCCGGCGGCATCGGCCACCGAGCGCACGCCGCCCGAGGCCTTGAAGCCCGCCGCCGGCAGGCCGCTGGCCTGGATTTCCTTGAGCATGACGGCGGCCGCCTCGGGCGTGGCGCCCACCTTCGTCTTGCCGGTGCTCGTCTTGACGAAATCGGCACCGGCCGCGAGCGCCAGGCGCGTGGCCTGGGCGATGCGGTCGACCGACGCGAGTTCGCCGGATTCGATGATGACCTTCAGCGTCAGCGGCCGGCTGGCGAAGCGCACCTCCGTCAGGAATTCGGCGACCTCGGTGGCCTGGTCGGCCAGCAATGCGCGGTAGGGCAGCACCACGTCCACTTCGTCGCCACCGGCCTGGGCGATGTCAGCCACGTCGGACAGTGCGCGGGCCACGTCGAGCGCGCCATCGGGGAAGTTCGCCACCGCCGCCACCTTGATCGAGGCCGGCAAGGCCGCCCGCGCCTGCGCCACGAAGCGGCGCCACACGCACACCGCCGCCACCGGGCCGTGGGCCGTCTGGGCACGGCGGCACAGCGCGTCGATGTCGGCGGCGGTGTCGCCGTCGTTCAGGCTGGTGAGGTCCAGGCAGGCCAGCGCCGTGCGGGCGGCTGCCTTCAGCTCGTGGGTCACAGCGTCAGGTCCTTCAGGCTGGCCACGAGCGCGGCCAGGAAGCCGGCGGCGCGCTCGCCCGAGGCCTGGGCCTGCTTGAGGGTGAGGTCGTGCGTCAGCGCCTCGGCCGACAGGCCGGCGGCCATGTTCGTCATCAGTGCGATGCCCATGACCTTCAGGCCGGCGTGGCGCGCGAGGATGGTTTCAGGCACCGTGCTCATGCCAACGGCGTCGGCGCCCCAGGCGGCGAACATGCGGATCTCCGCGGCCGTCTCGAACTGCGGGCCCAGCGCCCAGCAGTACACGCCCTCGCCCAGCATCAGGTTCTCGCGCTTGGCCAGCGCCAGCGCATGCTTGCGCAGGTCGGCGTCGTAGGCATTGACCATGTCGACGAAGCGATGGCTGCCCTGCTCGCCCACCAGCGGGCTGCGCTGCGGGGCGTTGATGTGGTCGGCGATCAGCATCAGGCTGCCCGGCGGCATGTGGCTGCGCAGCGAGCCCGAGGCGTTGGTCTGCAGCAGCAGCTTCACACCCCAGCGCTTGAGCGTGCGCAGCGCGCCGGCCATGCCGGTGCAGTCGCCCGTCTCGTAGGTGTGCGCACGGCCGCGCAGGAAGATCACGCGCTGGCCGCCGATGTGGCCCACGACGACTTCATTGACGTGGCCTTCGACCTTGGGCTGCGGGAACGCCGGCAGTTCGGTGTAGGGCAGGCTCTTCGGGTCCTCGACATGGCTCACGGCGCCGGCCCAGCCGGAGCCGAGCACCACCGCGACGTCGGGCGCGTTGCCGAACAGGGATTGCAGCTTGTCGACGCTCGCGGGAATCGCGACGTCGAGTTTCTTGTTGTCGATCATGGGAACCTCAGAGGTGCAGGTGGGCGGGCCCGAAGCTGTGGGGCAGCAGTTCGGCCAGCGTCCAGCGTTGGCGGATGCCGCCAGGATCGCCGGCAATGATGACGAGTTCGTCAGGCTCGGAGAACTCCCGGAGCTTCTGACGGCAACCGCCACAGGGGGTGATGATGTCGGGGCCGGGCCCGGTCACCACGGCGACAAGCGCGCGCTGACCGCCGGCCATCCGCAGGGCCGTGAGCGCCGAGGCTTCGGCACACCAGCCTTGCGGGTAGGACGCGTTCTCCATGTTGGCGCCGATGTGGATGCGCCCCTGCTCGTCCAGCAGGGACACGCCCACGGCGTACTTCGAGTACGGCACATGCGCGAAGCTGCGGGCGCGCAGGGACTCGGCGAACAGCCGCTCCAGCAGGTCTTGGCTCAGGTCCACTTCAGCGCTCCTTCACGTAGGGGCGACCCAGGGCCTTGGGCGCGATGGCCGAGCCGATGAAGCCCGCCAGCAGCACGACGGTCAGGATGTAAGGCAGCGCCTGGATGAGCTGCACCGGCACCTCGCCGATGCCCGGCCACTGCACGCCCTGCATGCGGATGGCCACGGCGTCCAGGAAGCCGAACAGCAGGCAGGCCGCCATCGTGGGCAGCGGTTTCCACTTGCCGAAGATCATCGCGGCCAGCGCGATGAAGCCGCGGCCGGCGGTCATGTTGGGCGAGAAGGACGCGTTCTGCGCGAGCGTCAGGTAGGCACCCGCCAGGCCGCAGAGCACGCCGTTCATCAGCAGCGCCTGGTAGCGCAGCGCCTGCACGGACATGCCGGCGGCCTCGACCATGGCGGGGTTTTCGCCCACGGCCCGCAGCCGCAGGCCCGGGCGGGTGCGCTCCAGGAAGAACCACACGGCGGCGACCATCAGGAAGGCCACATAGACGAGCATGTTGTGGCTCAGGAAGCCGTGGCCGAAGATGGATGCGAACCAGTTGCCCGGCTGCGGTTCGGCAAACGCCGGCGCGAGCGCGGTGAGACGCACCTCGGGCGCGATGGGTGGCGTCTGGCCGCCCTGCTGGAACCAGGCGATGCCCAGCACCACCGTGAGGCCGGCCGCAATCATGTTCAAGGCGACGCCCGAGACGACCTGGTCGCCGCGGTTCGTCACGCAGGCAAAGCCGTGCAGCAGTGACGCGAGACAAGCCACGCCGATGGCCGCGAGCAGCCCCAGGCCGGTCGATTGCGTGACGGCGGCGGTTGCGGCGGCGGCGAAGGCGGCGAACAGCATCTTGCCCTCCAGGCCCAGGTCGACCACGCCCGCACGCTCCGACAGCACACCCGCCATCGCACACAGCAGCAGCGGCGCACTCACCCGCAGGGTCGAGGCGAGGACCGAGGCGATCAGGACGTCATCCATCAGCGGCCCCCCTTCACGGCGGCATACACACGAGCGAACAACGGCGCGCTGACGGTGGCCATGGCACCGGAGAACAACACGATCAGGCCCTGGGCCGTGACGACCATCTCGCGGCTGAAGCCCTGCAACTCGAAGCTCACCTCGACACCGCCCTGGTACAGCACCCCGAACAGCAGCGACGCCAGCACGATGCCCACCGGATGATTGCGCCCCATCAGCGACACGGCAATCCCCGTGAAGCCGGCGCCGGCGACAAAGTCGAGCGTCAGCTTGCCCTGCACGCCGGAGATCTCGTTGATGCCGACCATGCCGGCTAGCGCGCCGGACAGGGCCATCGCCAGCAGCACCTGGGCACGGGGCCGGATGCCGGCATAGTGCGCGGCACGCGGGGCGCTGCCCACGGCCCGCACCGCGTAGCCGGCGGCGCTCTTCCACAGGAACCAGCCGACAAAGACACAGGCCAGCAGCGCAATCACCAGACTCAGGTTCAGCGGCGAAGACGGCAGCTCCACGCCAAAGGCCGCGGCGATCTGGTGCAGGGCCGGCATGCGGGCACTGTCGGCGAACTCGGCGGACTCCACCGACATGCTGCCGGCCGGGCGCAGCCAGTTCACGAGCAGGTAGCCATTCAGGCCCGCGGCGAGAAAATTGAACATGATCGTCGTGATGACGATGTGGCTGCCGCGCCAGGCCTGCAGGTAGGCCGGCACCGCCGCCCACAGCATGCCGAACACCGCCGCGGCCACCACCAGCAGCGGCAGCAGCACGATGGCCGGCAGCGTGGCGCCGAGCCACAGCGCCACCAGGGCGACGCCGATGCCACCGAGCGTGGCCTGGCCTTCGCCGCCGATGTTGAACAGGCCGGCGTGGATGGCTACCGCCACCGCAAGGCCCGTGAAGATGAAGGTGGTGGCGTAGTACAGCGAATAGCCCAGGCCGCGCACGCTGCCCAGCGCGCCGTTGAGCAACACGCTCAGCGCCTGCCACGGGCTGTGGCCGATGACCATGACGACGATGCCCGCCACCAGCAGCGCGATGGCGAGGTTCCACAGCGGCAGCAGGCCGATGTCGATCCAGCGGGGAAGTTGCAAAGGCTGGCTCATGCAGCGGCTCGTTCTTCTTGGGCGGCCATCAGCAGGCCCAGGCGGCGCTCATCGCACTCGTCGATGGACAGCTCGCCCGTGATGCGCCCGGCGTTCATGACGACCACGCGGTCGGCCAGGGCCAGGATTTCGTCCAGCTCGCTGCTGACGAGCAGCACCGCGCAGCCGGCGTCGCGCAGCGCGCGCAACTGGTTGTGGATGAATTCGATGGCGCCGATGTCGACACCGCGGGTGGGCTGGCCCACCAGCAGCACGGTGGGCTGCTCGCCGATCTCGCGGGCGAGGATGAGCTTCTGCTGATTGCCGCCGGAGAACTTGCTGGAGCCGAGGTGCTCGTCGCGCGGGCGCACGTCGAAGCGTTCCTGCATGTCGCGCGTGGCAGCCTTCATCGCGGCGTGGTTCATCGCTGCGCCGCGGCGGTACTTCGGCAGGCCGTGATAGCCGAGCACGGCCGATTCCCAGGCCGGGAAGCTCATGACGAGGCCCACGGCGTGGCGGTCTTCGGGCACGTGGGCCAGGCGCAGGGGGCGGGCCTGGGCGGTGTCCAGCCATGCGGCGGGCGTGAAGCGCTGGCCGCCGAGCTGCAGTTCGCCCCCCTCGGGCGCGCGCAGGCCGCTGAGCACCTCCAGCAACTCGCTCTGGCCGTTGCCCGAGACGCCGGCCACGCCGACGATCTCGCCGGCCTTCAATGTGAGGCTCACGTCGCGCAGCGCGGGCACGCCGTTGGCATGCCTGAGCGCCAGGCCAGTGGCTTGCAGGCGGACGTCGCCGGTCTTGATCTCCAGCCCTTCCGGCCGGCCGAGCGTGACCTTGCGGCCGACCATCGATTCGGCGAGCGAGGCTTCGCTCCACTCGGCGATGTCGCGCGTCTCCACCACCTGGCCGGCGCGCATCACCGTGACGGCGCTGCACAGGCTCATCACCTCGCGCAGCTTGTGCGTGATCAGGATGAGCGTGGTGCCGAGCTGCTGCAAGCGGCGCAGCGTGACGAAGAGCTGGTCGGTCTCCTGGGGCGTCAGCACGGCCGTGGGCTCGTCAAGGATGAGCACCTTGGCGCCGCGGTACAGGGCCTTCAGGATCTCCAGGCGCTGCAGCTCGCCCACGGGCAGGTCGGCCACCACCGCGTCCAGGTGCACGTGCAGGCCGGTTTCGGCCATCAAGGCCTCCAGCCTCGCCCGCACCTTGGCCTTGGACGGCGTGAGGAAGAAGCCGCCCTCGGCGCCGAGCATGACGTTTTCGAGGCAGGTCAGCGTGTCGACCAGCATGAAGTGCTGGTGGACCATGCCGATGCCCAACCCGATGGCCTGCTGCGAGTTGGCGATGTCCACGCGCTGGCCGTGGATCTCGATCGAGCCGGCGTCAGCGCGGTAGTAACCGTACAGGATGGCCATCAGCGTGCTCTTGCCGGCGCCGTTCTCGCCGACCAGGCCGTGCACGCTGCCCGCGGCGATGTCGAACGACACCTCGCGGTTCGCTTGCACGGCGCCGAAGCGCTTGGAAATGCCCTGAAGGCGGACAGCGAGCGGCGTCACGCTCAGTACTTGCAGGCGTTGTCGGCCATGTAGTCGGCCACCTTCACCTTGCCGGCGATGATGTCGGCCTTCACGGCATCGACCTTGCCCTTGAGCGCGGGCGTCAGCAGCTTGGCGTTGTGCTCGTCGGCCGCGTAGTCGACGCCGCCTTCCTTCAGGCCGAGCACCTGCACGCCGGGCTTCCAGCCCTTGAGCACGTTGTAGACCGCCACGTCCACGCGCTTGACCATCGAGGTCAGCATCGTGCCGGGCTGGATGTGGTTCTGGTTGCTGTCCACGCCGATGGCCAGCTTGCCGGCGTCCTTGGCGGCCTGGTAGACGCCCACGCCGGTGCCGCCGGCAGCCGCGAAGACCACGTCGGAACCCTTGGCGAACTGCGCCTTGGCCAGTTCACCGCCGCGGGTGGGGTCGTTCCAGGCGGTGGACGTGGTGCCCGTCATGTTCGAGAACACCTCGATCTTCGGGTTGGTGGCCTTGGCGCCCTGCTCGTAGCCGCACTGGAACTTGCGGATGAGCGGAATGTCCATGCCGCCGACAAAGCCGACCTTGCCGGTCTTGCTGGCCAGTGCCGCCATGGCACCCACGAGGTAGCTGCCTTCCTGCTCCTTGAAGAGCACCGACTGCACGTTGGGCAGGTTGACCTGCGCGTCAATGATGGCGAACTGGGTCTTGGGGAAGTCCTTGGCGACCTGCTGCAGCGCCGACGCCTGGGCGAAACCGATGCTGATGATCGGGCTGGCGCCGCGCTCGGCCATGCGGCGCAGGGCCTGCACGCGCTGGGTGTCGTTGCTGATCTCGAACTCGAGGTAGGCCTTGCCCGATTCCTTCTTCCACTGCTCGGCGCCTTGGTAGCCGGCCTGGTTGAAGGATTTGTCGAACTTGCCGCCCATGTCGAAGATGACCGCGGGCTGCTGGGCCTGCGCTGCGCCGCTGACGAGCGCCAGGGCCAGGGAGAGTCGAGTCAGGGTGGAGGTCATGGGGCGGACAGACGAGTTCGGGCGAAAGGGGCGCATTGTAGAAAACATCCCTCAAGTTTTACTGGCTAGGAAAATACCGATTCACCCCGGCCGGGCCAGACGCAGCTTGCGGTGGGCGGCGCGGGCATGGGGCAACCAT
>RXJW01000048.1 GCA_003963005.1 Burkholderiales bacterium | reverse complement strand
GGTGGCCGGCTCGCTGTACGCGCTGTTCGCCGGCGTCTACTACTGGGGCCCGAAGTGGACCGGCGTGATGTATTCCGAGACCCGCGGCAAGATCCACTTCTGGGGCTCGCTGATCTTCTTCAACGTGACCTTCTTCCCGATGCACTTCCTGGGGCTGGCCGGCATGCCGCGTCGTTATGCCGACTACCCCATGCAGTTCACGGACTTCAACCAGATCGCCTCCGTCGGCGCCTTCGGTTTCGGTCTGATGCAGGTCTACTTCTTCCTGTTCGTCGTCGTCCCGATGATGCGCGGCAAGGGGGCCAAGGCGCCGCAGAAGCCGTGGGAAGCCGCTGAAGGCCTGGAGTGGGAAGTGCCGTCGCCGGCCCCGTTCCACACCTTCGAAGAGCCGCCCAAGCTGGACGCTTCGGCGACCCGCATCGTCGCTTGAGAGGCTGGCCATGACGACGCCTGAGCAACGCAAGGCCAACCGCCGGCTGGGGCTCATCCTGTTCACGGTGGCCTTGACCTTCGGCGTGGGCTTCATGGTCAAGATGGCGCTGTTCGGCAGCCACTGACATGAACTTCCTCGCCGCCCTGCGCCGCGACAACCGACAGCTCGTCGTGAAGCTGGCGGTGATCGTCGCGCTGATGTTCGGCTTCGGCTATGCCCTGGTGCCGCTGTACAAGGCGATCTGCCAGGCCCTGGGCATCAACGTGCTGTCCCTGGCCGAACGTCAGGGCGTGCTCGCCGACAAGGGCGTGGCCAACGGCAATGGCCAGATCGACTACAGCCGCAGCATCACGGTCGAGTTCGACACGAATGCCCGTGGTCCCTGGGATTTCAAGCCCGCCGTGCGCCACATGACGGTGCACCCCGGTGAGCTGAGCACGGTGATGTACGAGTTCCGCAACAAGCAGGACCGCACGATGGCTGCGCAGGCTATTCCCAGTTACGCGCCCATGCAGGCCAGCGCGCACTTCAACAAGCTGGAGTGCTTCTGCTTCAACGAGTACACCTTGGCACCGGGCGAGAGCAAGCAGTGGCCGGTCGTGTTCGTCATTGACCCCAAGCTGCCCAAGGATGTGAAGACGATCACCCTGTCCTACACCTTCTTCGAGGTGGCGGGCAAGGGCGGGTTCAAGGTCGGGCAGGCGCCCCAGAAGGCGGGCGCGCTGTGACCGAGCCCGGCGCTGATCTGAAAGCTGCCGTGCGCCGCAAGGCGTCGTTCGGCCAGACGGTCTCCGCCGTGGCGTGGAGTTTTTTCGGTGTGCGCCGGGGCAAGGACCATGAGAACGACATGGCCAAGCTCAATCCGGTGCATGTCGTGATCGCGGGCGTGCTGGGTGCCGCCCTGTTGGTGTTGATGCTGGTGCTGTTGGTCCGTTGGGTCATCGGCAGCGGCGTGGCGGCGGCCTGAGGCGCGCCGCGACAGAGTTCAGAACGAGCGAGAACCAGGAGAACGATATGTCGGCAGCGACAACCCCGGGCAAGACCCCGTACTACTTCGTCCCGGCGCCTTCACGGCACCCGGTGATGGCCGCGACGGGCCTGTTCTTCGTCATCCTGGGTGCCGGTCAGTGGGTCAATGGTCACGGCTGGGGCATGTACTCGCTGTTCGGCGGCCTGGCCCTGTGGGCGCTGGTGCTCAAGCAGTGGTTCGGTGACGCCATCCGCGAAAGCGAAGGCGGCCTCTACAGCGACCGCATCGACGTCTCCTTCCGCTGGAGCATGGGCTGGTTCATCTTCTCGGAGGTGATGTTCTTCGCAGCCTTCTTCGGTGCGCTGTACTGGGCGCGCGTGTTCTCCGTACCGTCGCTGGGCAGCCTCGAGAACTCGCTGCTCTGGCCTGACTTCAAGGCGATCTGGCCGAGTACCGCCGCCGGCTACACGGCGGCACCGGCTGGCACGGTCGAAGCCTTCAGCACGATGGGCCCGTGGCCCATCCCGACGATCAACACCGCGCTGCTGCTGACCTCGGGCGTCACGCTGACGATCGCCCACCATGCGCTGATCGCCGGCCACCGCGCCAAGACCATCGCCTGGATGTGGATCACCGTGCTGTTGGGCGCCACGTTCCTGGGCTTCCAGGCCTACGAATACCACCACGCCTATGCCGAGCTGAACCTGAAGCTCAGCTCCGGCATCTACGGCTCGACCTTCTTCATGCTGACCGGCTTCCACGGCTTCCACGTCTGCGTGGGTGCCCTGATGCTGCTGTTCATCACACTGCGCCTGATGAAGGGCCACTTCACCGCCGACCGCCACTTCGGTTTCGAGGGCGCAGCCTGGTACTGGCACTTCGTGGACGTGGTGTGGCTCGGCCTGTACGTGGTCGTCTACTGGATGTGACGGCGGCTCCCGGGCCTTGCACAAGCGCCGCGCTCGCGGCGCTTTTTTTTGGAATCAGCCGTTGCGCACCGGCAGGCCGGTCGGCTGGATCCAGCCCATCTTCCAGCTCAGCAAAATGACCAGGAACAGCGACACCGACAAGGCCACGCGCAGCGCGAGAGCCCGGGCCATGTTCGGGCTGCGCCGGCCCTCGGCCTTGCCCTTGCGCAGCATGAAGACGCCGGCGGCCGCGAGGGCACCGAGGATGCCGATGAAGGCAAGCAGGAACACGAATTTCATGGCGACCGATTATCAGCCTGGGGTCTCGACGTGAGCATGCGACGCGTGCTCGTGCTGCTGGCCGCACTGCTCGGAGCCCTGCTGACGGCGCGTCTGGGCATCTGGCAACTGGATCGGGCACAGCAGAAGATCGACCTGCAGGCAGCGATCGACGCCGAGGGCGCTCGGGTGCCGCTGCGCAATGCCGAGTTGGGCATGCCTGCATCGCAATTGCACCGCCGCGTCACGCTGCGTGGGACGTGGGTCCCCGAGCGCACGGTCTGGCTCGACAACCGCCCCATGGACGGCCGCGCCGGGTTCTATGTCGTCACGCCCCTGCGCCTCGCAGGCCGGCCGGACGCCATCCTGGTGCAACGTGGCTGGGTCCCTCGTGACCCCGTCCAGCGCGATCACCTGCCACCGTTGGCGACGCCCGCCGGCGACGTCGAGGTGGTGGGCCGTCTCGCCGCTTCGCCGTCGCGGCTTTACGAGCTCGGCGACGGGGGCGGCGGGCCGATCCGGCAGAATCTCGACCCGGCAGCTTTCGCGGTCGAATCGGGCCTTGCGCTACTGCCGCTCACCGTCGTGCAAACAGCGGGTCCCGACGACGGTGGCCTGCTTCGCCATTGGCCCGCGCCTGACCTGGGCCTGCACAAACACTACGGCTACGCCTTTCAATGGTTCGCGCTTTGCGCGCTGATCGTCGCTCTCTATGTCTGGTTCCAACACCTCCGCCCCCGGTTCCGCCGCCAGCAGCCCTGAGCCTGTCAGCTTCACAGTGCACAGCCAGCCGGATCCGCGCAGCCTGGGGCGTGCGCCCGAGCAGCGGGCCGGGCGGCTCAAGATGCTGCTGGTGCTGGCCATCTGCGCGGCCCCGGTCATCGCGTCGTATTTCACCTTCTACGTCATCAAACCCCAGGGTTCGGCCTACGGTGAACTCATCACGCCGACCGTCGACCTGCCCACGGACCTGCCGCTGACCGATCTGCAAGGCCGGCCTGTGCCGGCCCAGTCGCTGCACGGCCAGTGGCTATTGGTGGCGGTGCGCCCGGCCGCCTGCGATGCCGCCTGCGAGCGCCAGCTCTTCGTGCAACGTCAGCTGCGCGAAATGCTCGGCAAGGAGCGCGACCGGGTCGACAAGATCTGGCTCATCCCGGACAACGGTACGCCGCGCCCCGAGGTGCTGGCGGCGGTGCTGCAGAAGGGCGTGGAGGCCACCGTGCTGCGCGTGCCCGAAGCCCGCCTGTCGGCATGGCTCAAGCCGGCGGCCGGCAGGACCTTGGCCGACCATTTTTACGTCGTCGATCCGCTGGGCCGCTGGATGCTGCGTGCGCCAGCCGACCCCGATCCCAAGAAGCTGCATGGCGATCTCGTCAAGCTGCTGAAGGCCAGCGCAGGCTGG
Organism: Burkholderiales bacterium; assembly: GCA_003963005.1. Classification (GTDB taxonomy): domain Bacteria; phylum Pseudomonadota; class Gammaproteobacteria; order Burkholderiales; family Burkholderiaceae_C; genus Pelomonas. The sequence goes on along the minus strand of RXJW01000048.1, from coordinate 92,417 downwards.
GACAACCCCGGCCGCTGACCCGCCATGGAAGACGTGCTCCTTCCCCTCGGACAGGTCGCGGCGATCGGCGGTGCCGTGGCCCTCGGGCCGCTGCTCTGGTGGCGCCAGCGCTCACGCGCCAGCACACCGGCTGGCCGCCTGCGCGCGCTCACCCTGCTCACGCTGTTCCTGACCTTCGACCTGATCGTCTTCGGTGCCTTCACGCGCCTGACCGACTCTGGTCTCGGCTGCCCGGACTGGCCGGGCTGTTATGCCTCGGCCAGCCCGCTCGGTGCCCGCGAGCCCATCGAGGCTGCCCAGGCGGCGATGCCCACGGGTCCGGTCACGCATGGCAAGGCCTGGATCGAAATGATCCACCGTTACCTCGCCAGCGGCGTCGGGCTGCTGATCCTCGTGATGGCGGTGCTGAGCTGGCGCCTGCGCCGGCGGGCGGGTGAAACGGCGCCCTCGCCATGGCTGCCCACACTGACGCTGTTGTGGGTCTGCGTGCAGGGCGGCTTCGGGGCGCTCACGGTCACGATGAAGCTCTTCCCAGCCATCGTCACGCTGCACCTGCTCTTCGGCATGGGCTTGCTGATGCTGCTGGCGTGGCAGCACGAAGCCTACCGGCCGCAGCCGATTACCGTGCCGGGGGCGCTGCGCACGGCGGCCGCCGTGGTGCTCCTGCTCGGCCTGATGCAGGTGGCGCTCGGCGGCTGGGTCAGCACCAACTACGCCGTGCTGGCCTGCGATGAATTCCCCACCTGCCATGGCGGCCAGTGGTGGCCGCATCTGGACTTCGCACAGGGCTTCCAACTCTGGCGTGAGCTGGGTCAGCGCGCGGGCGGTGGCTACCTCGGCTTCGAGGCGCTGGCGGCCATCCACCTGGCCCACCGGATCGGTGCGGCCGTCGTGTTCACGGCGCTGCTGCTGCTGGCCTGGCGCCTGCGGCCGCACGCGCCGCGGGCGTCGCAAGGCCTTGTCGCCGTGGCCGCGTGGCAGTTCATCTCCGGCCTGTCCAACGTCGTCCTCGACTGGCCCCTCGTTGCCGCGCTGGCCCACACCGCGGGTGCCGCGGTGATGCTCGGCCTGCTCACCTCCTTGCTCGCGCGCCTGCGGCGCAGCGCTTCCTGATCATGGCCTCCACGTCCACCGCCAGCGCCCAGGTGCACAGCCCGCGCTGGCAGCAGTTCTACCAACTCACCAAGCCTCGCGTCGTCCAGCTCATCGTCTTCTGCGCCGCCATCGGCATGGCCCTGGCCGTGCCGGGATTGCCGAGTCTGTCGCAGGCGCTGACCATGCTGGCCGCCATTGGCGGCATCTGGCTCGTGGCCGGGGCAGCGGCCGCGTTCAACTGCCTGATCGAAGACGGCATCGATGCCCGCATGAAACGCACGGCCTGGCGCGCAACGGCCAAGGGCGAACTGAGCCGTCCGCAGACGCTCGCCTTCTCGGCGGTGCTGTGTGGCATCGGCATGGCCGTCCTGGGCGTGTACGTGAACGTGTTGACCATGTGGCTCACCTTCGCCACTTTTGTCGGCTATGCGGTCATCTACACGGTGATCCTGAAGCCGATGACGCCGCAGAACATCGTCATCGGCGGCGCGTCAGGCGCGATGCCGCCGGTGCTCGGCTGGGCGGCGCTGCGCGGCGAGGTCGGCTTCGAGGCCTGGCTGCTGTGCCTGATCATCTTCCTGTGGACGCCGCCGCACTTCTGGGCGCTGGCGCTCTACCGCGCCGAGGACTACGCCCGCGCCGGCCTGCCGATGCTGCCCGTCACCCACGGCAACGACTACACGCGGCTGCAGATCCTGCTCTACACCTGGGTGCTGTTCGCGGCCACGCTGCTGCCGTATCTCACCGGCATGAGTGGCTGGTTCTACCTCGCCAGCGCGGTGCTGCTCGGCCTGGGTTTCTGCGGCTATGCCTTTCGGCTGTGGCGCGAGTACTCCGAGAGGCTCGCGCGTCGCACCTTCTGGTTCTCCATCTGGCACCTGTCGCTGCTCTTTGCGGCCCTCTTGATCGACCACTACATCTCATGAGCACCCGTCGTTTTGCTTTGGCTACCCTGGCGGCCCTGATGCTGGTGGGCTGCCAGAAGTCCGGCCCCGAGAAACAGGCCTTCAAGGGGGTGGACCTGACCGGCGCCGAGTACGCCCGGCAACTCAACCTGACGGATCAGGACGGCCGTGCCCGGTCGCTGGCCGATTTCAAGGGCAAGGTGCTCGTGGTCTTCTTCGGCTACACGCAGTGTCCGGATGTCTGCCCCACGACCATGGCCGAAGTGGCCGAGGTCAAGCGCTCGCTCGGCGCGGATGGCGACAAGGTGCAGGGCATCTTCGTGACCATCGACCCGGAACGAGACACAGCGCAACTGCTCAAGGCCTACATGGCGAGCTTTGACCCCAGTTTCGTGGCCTTGCGGGGCAGCGCCGAGCAGACCCAGGCGGCTGCCAAGGAGTTCAAGGTGTTTTTCGCCAAGGTCCCTGGCAAGACGCCCGAGAGCTACACGATGGACCACACCGCGGCGAGCTTCATCTTCGACACCGAAGGCCGCGTGCGCGTTTACGCGCGCTACGGCGCCGGTCCCCAGGCCTTGGCGGACGACATCAAGCTGCTGCTCGCTGAGAAATAGACCACCCTCGACGACCTGCGGCCGCTCCCTCCAGGGGGCACACCCGGTGGGCCGGCGGAGCCGGACCCGCGGGTGCCGCTGGATGAACAAAGCCCCGCAGTGCGGGGCTTTGTGTTGGGGCGAGGGTGGCGCGAAGCTCAGGCGGCTTCGGTCAGGGCCTTCTTCATCTTCTTCATCGCGGCGACCTCGATCTGGCGGATGCGTTCGGCGGACACGCCGTACTCGGCGGCCAGTTCGTGCAGCGTCATGCCGCCGGAGGCATCGTCATTCACCTTGAGCCAGCGCTCCTCGACGATGCGGCGGCTGCGCGGATCCAGCACGTCGAGCGCGCGCTGGATGCCGTCGCCCGCCATGGCATCGCGTGAGCGGGCCTCGATGACCCGGGTGGGCTCGTGGGTCTCGTCGGCCAGGTAGGCGATGGGGGCGAAGGTCTCGCCGTCGTCGTCGGTCTGCGGCTCCAGGGCCACGTCGCCGCCGGACATGCGGGTCTCCATCTCCAGCACTTCCTCGCGCTTCACGTTCAGCTCGCGGGCGACGTGCGCTACCTCGGCTTCGCTCAGCGTGTTGCGATGGGTCTGGCCCTCGGCGGCGTGCTCTTTCAGCTGGTGCTTCATCGAGCGCAGGTTGAAGAACAGCTTGCGCTGCGCCTTGGTCGTGGCGACCTTGACCATGCGCCAGTTCTTCAGGATGTACTCGTGGATCTCGGCCTTGATCCAGTGCATGGCGTAGCTGACCAGGCGCACGCCCTGGTCGGGGTCGAAGCGCTTGACGGCCTTCATCAGGCCGACGTTGCCTTCCTGGATCAGGTCGCCCTGGGGCAGGCCGTAGCCCACGTATTGGCGCGAGATGGACACCACCAGGCGCAGGTGCGACAGCACGAGGCGACCGGCGGCTTCCAGGTCGCCCTTGTCACGCAGGCTGCGGGCCGCGGCGCTCTCTTCTTCAGGCGTGAGCAGCGGCAGCCGGTTGACGGCGGAGATGTAGGCGTCCAGATTGCCCAGCGAGGGCACCAGGGCCCAGGGGTCGCGGACGGCAATGGCAGAGGCAGCAGACATCGTCTTGATTCCTTCCTTGACCGCAGCGACAGCTGCTGCGGTGGAGCAATATTAGCACTCTGCTTTGGTGAGTGCTAAGTTAGACGAGGCCGCTTTTGGAATGCATTGTTCGCGAGGCTGAAACAGTGGGCGGACACTAACTTGCGGCCCGCCGACGCCGGGCGGCGTTCAGTCGACGAGGCCGAAATCGGGGCTTTTGATCATGGCCTCGATGTCCAGCAGGATGAGCATCCGCTCGCCGAGCTTGCCCAGGCCGGTGATGAAGCGGGCATCCAGGGCGGCCGGCACTTCCGGGCGGGGCTTGATGTCGTCCGCGGCAATTTCGAGCACGTCCGACACCGAGTCCACGACGATACCCACCACCCGGCCGGCCACATTCAGCACGATGACCACGGTGAAGGCGTTGTACTCGCCGGCCTGGCCCAGTCGCAGCCGCAGGTCCAGGATCGGGACGATGACGCCGCGCAGGTTCACGACGCCCTTCACGAAATGCGGCGCATTGGCCACACGGGTCGGCGGTTCGTAGGAGCGGATCTCCTGCACCCGCAGGATGTCCAGGCCGTACTCCTCTTCGCCGATGCGGAAGGTCAGGAACTGGCGGCCATCGGGGCGGGCCAAGGCCTGCACGGCCTGGGCACCGGTGCTGGGAACAAGATCGGTAGAACTCATCGTGCGCTGCAGTTCGTTGAAGAAGGCTCGGCCGTCATTCTGCCCCGTCCTCATGGCCGTCAGCCGCCAACAATTCATCGACCAGGGCGAGCAATTCGCGCACGTCCAGCGGCTTGGTCAGGTAGTGCCGGGCGCCGGCCGCGCGCGCTGCCGAGATCTGCTCCGGCTGGGCATTGGCCGACACCACGACCACCGGCGGCACGCGGTCCAGTTCACCGAGCCGACGCAGCACGTCCAGGCCGTCGCCATCCGGCATCTGCCAGTCCAGCAGCAGCAGCGCCGGCGGGCGCTCCTTCAGCAGACGCAGGCCGGCATCCACGGTCGTCGCGACCTCCAGCTCCACGCCCGGGCGCTGCTCCAGGATGCCCCGCATGACGTCGGCGTTCAGCGCGTTGTCCTCGATGTAGAGCAGCCTTCTGCGTGGGCCGGTGGGGGCGTGTCCGGCAGGCTCGGGGCTGGCCTCCCGCGGCGGGTCGGACGCTGCCGGTGCTGCCGGCAGCCGCAGCACGAAGCAGGCGCCGGGGCCGTCCTCCACCGCGTCGGCGCGCAGGCTGCCGCCCATCATCTCGGCAAGCCGCTGGCTGATCACGAGCCCGATACCGGTGCCGGGCAGGCCGGTGTGTTCCCGGCCCAGGCGGTTGAAGGGCTGGAAGAGTCCGGCGCGCTGCTCGGCCGTCAGCCCGATGCCGGTGTCCCGCACCGCAACCTCGACCCAGCCGGGCTCGGCCAGTCGGGCCTCGATGCTCACGCTGCCGCCAGGCTGGTTGTACTTGACCGCATTGCTGAGCAGGTTGGTGAGGATCTGCGTGACTCGCGTCGTGTCCCCGATGACGTGGGCGGCTCGCGGGTCGATGCGCTGGCTGATCGCCAGCCCGCGCTCCGAGGCCTGGCCCTGAACCAGCGCCAGCGCACGCGCTAGCAGCGGCGGCAGGTCTCGCGAGCCGAGGTCCAGCCGCAGGGAGCCGGACTCGATGCGCGACAGGTCCAGCGTGTCGTTGATCATCTCCAGCAGGTGCCAGCCCGCCTGCGCGATCTGATGCGCGCGGGCCCGCTGGCTGGGCGGCAGCGGCTCGTGCGTGTCCATCTGCATCAGCTGCGTGAACCCGAGGATGGCGTTCATCGGCGTGCGCAGCTCATGGCTCATGCGCGAGAGGAACTCGTTCTTGGCCTGGTTGGCGGCCTCCGCCGCTTCGCGGGCGCGGTCCAGTTCCTCGATGCGGAGCTGGTCGGTGATGTCTTCCACGACACCCACCAGCCGGAACGGCCGGCCGTCATCGCCGCGCAACAGGCTCACGAGCACCCGGGCGTTGACGATCGACCCATCGGGCCGGACGTAGCGTTTCAGGCGGCGGTAAAACGGGATCTCGCCGCGTATCAGGCGCCGGGCGAGCCGCACATCCTCGCGACGGTCGTCCGGGTGCGTGACGTCGATCGAGCGCTGGCCCAGCAGCGTGTCCGCCGGGTATCCCACCAACTGGCAGAAGTGGGCGTTGATCTCCTGGAAGCCGCCGTTCAGGTCGGTGAAGGCGATGCCGATCGGCGCCGTCTCGAAGATGCTGCGGAAGCGCTGCTCGCTCTGGCTCAGGGCGCGCTCGCCTTCGGCCCGGTTGGCGATCTCGCGCTCCAGCGCCAGCGTGCGCTCCCGCACCAGGGCCTCGACGTGCTGGGTGCGGCCCGACATCAGCAGCAGCAGCGCACCCACCATCGCCGTGGCCACCAGGCCCACCAGCGCGAAGGCCCAACTCCGCCCCGGGTCGACCAGCGTGCCGGGCAGGTCGTACACGCGCACCTCCCACTGCCGGCCGCCGAATTCCAGCGGCAGCTTCACCAGCGGCAGGCTGGCGCCGGGGTTGCGCTGCACGGCCTCGCAGCCCAGACGTCCGGCCAGGCGCGGGAACGTCGCATCGGCCTCGGTGTCCACCAGGCACACGCCCAGATGTTCGGGCCAGTCGGGCGCCAGGCGCGCCATCAGCACATCAGGCCGAAGCGTCGCGAATACCACGCCGTCGAGCGAGGCCACACCGGGCTGGGCACCGTCACGGTACAAGGGTTGATAGATGACGACACCCACGGCGCCGTCCTGGTCCTGCGAAAGCTGGAAGCCGGCCGAGGCCACCGCACGACCGCTCGCCGCAGCCTTGTCGACCGCCGCGTGTGCGCCGGGGACCGTGCGCACATTCACGCCGAGGGCGCCGGCATTGCGCGACAGCGGCTCGATCAGGCGGATCGCCAGCATGTCCTCGTCCGGCGGGGGCTGCCGGTCACCCGCACGCAGGCGGTCATGGGCCCGGTAGCCGCCCGGGAAGCCGTCGGCGGCCGCTGCCGCGTTGAACCGGGCCACGTCGGCCCGCGGCACCCGCAGCGTCAGGCCCAGGGCCAGCAGCGGGCTGTCCTCGCCCAGTAAGCCGCGGGTCGCGCGCTCGAACTCGCCGCGGGTCGGGCGTGGCTTCACCTGGATCAGGCCATGCACGCCCTCCAGCGCCAGCAGCGGCTCGCGCAGCCGACTCGCCAGTGACTGCGCGGCGGCGGTGGCGTCGCGGGTGAAGTCGGCGCGGCTGCGCTGGCGGTCCCATTCCATCGTGACGGCAACGCCCAGGCCGACAAGCAAGGTCGTCAGCAGCATCGGCAGGCCCACGCTCAGGCGGCGCGTCGCCCAGGCCGCGCGCGGTACGCCGATCAGCGACAGCGTGATCGGCGTGGCGATCAGCACGCCCATCAGGTCGCCTGTGCCCCAGACGGTCCAGACGATGCCCATCTGCGGCGCGCCGATGATGCCGAGCCCCGCAAACAGCAAGGTCGCGCAGGTCGGGCTGATCAGCCCGGCCAGGCCCACCGCGCCGAGGTAGCCCGCAATTTCGCGCGGCGAGGCCAGCAGCATCGGCCGGCCGCACCAGCGGCGCATCAGCAGCGTGCCGACCGCCGCCTGGGTCGCCGCGCCACAGGCGATGCCAGCCGACAGCGTGTAGAGCACCGGCTGCGCAAAGCTGCCCATGGTCGTCGCCTGCACGACGAAGGAGCCGACCCACACGGCCGGCAGGTAGCGCAGCCCGCCCACCAGCAGCACCGCGAGACCCCAGCCCGCTGCCGGGTAGATGGGCGCCACCTGGTAAGGCGGCAGCACCATCAACAGGCCGAGCCGCCCGAGCAGGTAATACACGACGGTGATGCCCGCCGACAGCGCCAGGTAGCGGCCCACGCCGCCTGCCGTCAGCGTGGGCATGGGCCTCATTCGGCCTGGGCCTCGCGCAGGGTCTGCACCACCGGGCGCTGCAGCACGCCGCGCAGGCTCCACCAGCCCGCCCCCCAGGCCAGCAGGGCGCCGAGTGCCGCGCTCACCAACGGCACCCAGGGCTTGATCTGCCATTCGAACTGGAACACGTAGCGCGCCAGCAGGGCCGCCAGCGACAGCGCCACCGCGCCGGCCAGGAAGCCGGCGAGGGCGCCGACGCCCAGCAACTCGGCCCGCTGCACCTGTGCCAGCAGCGAGGCAGGCGCGCCCAGCGCCCGCATCAGCCCGAATTCGCGTGTGCGCGCCTCGCGCGTGCTGCCCACCGCGGCGATCAGCACGACCAGGCCGGTGGCCAGCGTGAAGCCGAACAGGAACTGCACGGCCTGGATGACCTGGTCGAGCACGCCCTGTACCTGGTTGAGCTGGGCGGAGACGTCGATGACCGTGAGGTTCGGGAACTGCCGCGCCAGCGACCGGTCCAGCCCCCGGCCGGCCTCGCTCGGGGGCGTGCGGAAGGCGGCGATCTGCGTGGCGGGCAGGTCAGGCAGGTCGGCGGCCTCGAACAGCACGAAGAAGTTCACCCGCATCGACGACCAGTCCACCTTGCGCAGGTTGGTGATGCGGCCCTGCACCGGCTGGCCGGCGATGTCGAAGGCGAGCTGGTCGCCGAGCTTGAGGCCGAGGGTCTGGGCGAGGCCCTCTTCGACGCTCATGCCCATCTCGCCGGGCCGGGCATCGCCCCAGCGGCCAGCCACCACCTGGTTGTGCGCGGGCCTCTCACCCGCGTGGCTGAGGTTGAACTCGCGCTCGGCCAGGCGCTGGGCGCGGTCCTCGGTGAACTTGCGGCTCTGCACCGGCTCGCCGTTGATCTGCGTCAGGCGGCCGCGGATCATCGGGTACCAGTCGTAGTTCTGCACGCCGGCGTCGGCAAGCGTCTTGCGGAAGGCGTCGGACTGATCCGGCTGGATGTTGATGACGAAACGGTCCGGCGCGGCTGCGGGCGTGGCCTGGCGCCAGCTGTCGATCAGGTCGGTGCGCAGCAGCACGAGCAGCGCCAAGGCCAGCAGGCCCACCGCCAGCGACGACACCTGCATCACGGCGAACCCTGGCCGTGCCGCCACCTGCCGCGTGGCCAGCAGCAGCCAGCGCGGCACGCCGGCGCCGCTGACGTTGCTCGGCACGATGCGGCGCAACAGCTTCACCGCCGCCCACGCCAGCAGCGCGAACAGCAGCACCGCGCCGGCAAAGCCCGCTGCGGCGATGCCGCCCAGCGTGAAGTCGCCGGCCAGCACCACCAGGATGGCCGCAAGGCCCGCCACGCCGGCACCCAGCACCAGCAGCGAGCCGGCCTTGGGCGCCCCTAGATCGCGGCGGATGACGCGCAGCGGCGGCACGGCGGCGAGCTGAAGCACCGGCGGCAGCCCGAAGCCCAGCAGCAAGGACAGGCCCAGCCCCACGCCCAGCACGGCGGGCCAGACGCTCGGTGGCGGCAGCGTCACGTCGATCAGGCCCGCCAGCAGCGACACGAACACCTGGTGCAGCGCCAGCCCCACGAGCACACCGGCCAGGCTGGCGGCCAGGCCTGCCAGCGTGAACTCCAGCCCGTAGGCCCAGGCGATGCGCCGCTGCGGCTGGCCGAGCACGCGTAGCATCGCGCAGGCGTCCAGGTGACGGGCCGCAAAGTCGCGCGCGGCCAGCACCACCGCGACCGCCGCCAGCAGTGCCGACAGCATGGCCACCAGGCGCAGAAAGCGCGCGGCGCGGTCCAGCGTCTGGCGCATCTCGGGCCGGCCGGACTCCAGCGACTCCAGTCGCACGCCCCGCAGCTTGTCCTGCTCGACCCGCTGCTCGGCAGCCGTGACGAAGCGCTTGATCGCATCCGGCGCGGCGCCTGCCGCGGGCACCAGCGCGAGCCGGTAGGTGATGCGGCTGGCGGGCTGCACCAGGCGCGTGGCGGCGAGGTCACGCTCGGACAGCATCACGCGGGGTGCGAAGTTCATGAAGCCGGCGCCGCGGTCAGGCTCGGTCTCGATGAGGGCGGCCAGCTTGAGCTGGCTGTCGCCGAGCAGCAGCGTGTCGCCGAGCTTCAGGCCCAGGCCGTCAGCCACCGCCGGATCGGCCCAGACCTCGCCCGGTGCCGGCGCGCCCGCCCGGCCCGGCAGTGCCTCACGCAACACCACGCGGCCGCGCAGCGGATAGCCGTCGCTGACCGCCTTCACGGCCACGAGCCGGCTGTCGCCACCCTGAGCGTCCGTCGCCCGCGCCATGCTCGGGAAGCTGGCGCTGCGCACCGTGGCGAGCTGGAGCTGAGCCGCCAGGTCGAGCAGCGATGGCGGCGTGGGCTGGTCACTCGCCACGACGGCATCGCCGCCGAGCAGCTGGGCGGCGTCGCGGCGCAGGCCCTGGTCGAGCCGGTCTGACAGGAAGGCCACGGCGCACAGCGCGGCCACAGCCAGCGCCACGGCCAGCATCAGCAGCCGCAGCTCACCGGCACGCCAGTCACGCAGCAACTGTCGCCAGGCGACGGACAGGGTGGAGGGCGGACGCGGGTCGGCGGCGGGAGACGTCATGCGCGCGACTTTAGCCCTGCGCCGATCACCGACCGTGCTCTGTGGCTGCCAGCCCCTCCCGTGCCGCCTGCAGCCAGGCGGGCTCGGCCGACTCGGCGCGTTGAAGGCCGCGCCGTGCGGCCGCGCGGGCACCGTCGTGGTCACCCGCGGCCAGGCGCAGGCGGGCCAGGTTGAGCCAGGCCACCGCGCTGTCGTGGCGCTCGGCGACCGAAAGGAATGCCGCCTGGGCGCCCTGGGCGTCGCCTGACGCGGCCAGCGTGTTGCCCAGGCCGATGCCGGCCAGCAGGTTCTCTGGCCAGCGCTGCAGCACGGTGCGGTAGGCGAGAGCGGCGCGCTGCGGAGGCGCGGCGCGCTCGAAGCCGATGGCGGCCTCCACCGCCTGGTCCTGCGTCACGGTCGCGGGCAGCCGGTCGGGTGGCAGCACGGTCATCGCCCAGCGCCCGCTGCGGGCCCAGGTGTATTCGAACGTGCGCAGCGGCAGGCGCTCCAGCGTCGTCGTGCCGCTGCGCAGCAGGATCTCGCGGGCCGGCAGGTCGTAGCCAATGACGACGGCGTAGTGCCAGCGCGGCAGCAAGGCCAGGCCCAGGTTCTGCAGCACGACGACCGCGTGGCCCGCGGCCACCTCGCTGAGCAGCGCCTGCAGTTCGCCGGGCAGGCGTGTGGCCACGACGCCCTGGCGGCGCGCGCCGGCCATCATCTCCAGCTGCAGGCTGCCACCGCGAGACGGCAGGAAGACCGCGTCGGCCAGGCGGTCCGGGTCGGCCGCGATGCCGACGTCGCCCAGCGCCATGGCCAGCGCCGCCGGGCCGCAATGGTCCCGCTCCTGCGGAAAGAAGGGCACGGCCGAACGCGCCACCTGAGCGGGCAGCGCGGCGGGCGGATGGTGGAGCAGGGCGGCGGTCTGGGGCGGCGTGAACAGCGCCGCGCAGCCGCTCAGCAGCAGCGCGGCGCCGAGCGTGGCGGCGCGGCGGATCAACGCACCGAGCGCGTGAACGGGAAGACCTTGGTCAGCCCGAGGATGTCGGTCACCAGCAGGATGATGAAGACGGTGAACAGCACGCCGACGACGTCGCTCGCGCCGGCCGGCGCCTGGTCGATCTGCTCGACCATCTGCTGGGCTTCGGCATCGGTCAGCGCGGCCACGCGAGCGCGCAGTTCTTCGGTCGACACGCCGCGCGCCTTGAACATGGCGGCGAGGTCGTCCCGGTCCAGCGCCGCCTGGAGCCGGGCGTGGGCCTCGCTGCGGGCGCCGGCGTTCTGGGCGGCAGCCGCCTGCTCGGTGCTGATCAGGGCCGTGGGCGCGGCATGCGCCATGCCGCCGAACACGAGGGAGGCCACGAGCAGCGAGCTGATGGCGCGGCGGGCGGTGTTCTTCATGGACATCTTCTCCAGGGGATGGTTCAAGTGCGGCCGCGATGCTAGGACCGCAGGCGGCCAACCCTGTATCCGGATGTCTCGGTCGCGGCCTTGTCCTACACGGCCTGTGGTGTGCGCGCTTCGCTTAAACTCCTGGCCCAACGCGGGTGTAGTTCAATGGTAGAACTTCAGCTTCCCAAGCTGACTACGTGGGTTCGATTCCCATCACCCGCTCCAAATGCAGACGGCCCCTGGTGGGGCCGTTCGCATTTGGGGTGGGGGCTTGGGATGAGACCCACCTGGGTTCGCTCAAGGACAGCTAGTGGCTGTCCTTGGACGTGCCGCGGGCACGGGCCGAGCAGCGCGAGGCCGAGGAATCGGTCCGACCGATTCCGAGCATTCCCTGTGCCGTGGCGCAACCTCGACCCTCACCCCTCCACCCAACTCACCCGCCCCCTCCCCGCCGCCTTGGCAAGGTACAGCGCTCGATCCGCCGCCTCCAGCAGGTCGGCGCCCTGCACGCCTGCCGACACGCCCAGGCTGATCGTGACCCACCCCTCCACCCCCGGGTGGGGCAGGGCGAGCGCCCGCACCGTGTCCTCCATCAACTGCGCCACGCCGATGGCGCCCGCGAGGTCCGTGTCCGGCAGCAGGCTCACGAACTCCTCACCACCGTAGCGGGCCAAGAGGTCGGTGGGCCGCTTCAGGCAGGTGCGCAGCGCGGTGGCGACACGGCGCAGGCAGTCGTCCCCGGCCAGGTGGCCGAGCGCGTCGTTGTAGCGCTTGAAGTGATCCACGTCGGCGAGCACGACGGCCAGCGGTGAGCGGCTGCGCTGCGCGCGCCGGGTCTCGGCGATGAAGCGGTCGTCGAAGTGACGCCGGTTGTGAACGCCGGTCAGGCCGTCGATGAAGGCCAGTTCGCGCAGCAGGTCGGCCTGGGCCTTGAGCGTGAGCTGGGTGCGCACGCGGGCCCGCACCACCGTCGGGTTGAAGGGTTTGGTGATGAAGTCCGCCGCGCCGGCATCCAGCGCGCGGGTCTCGTCCTCGGGACGGTCCTGGGCCGTCACGAAGATCACGGGGATCGCGCGCAGCAAGGCGTCTGCCTTGAGTTCGGCGCACAGCTCGTGGCCGTCCATGCCGGGCATCTGCACGTCCAGCAGCACGAGGTCGGGCTGACGCTCACGGCACAGGCGCAGGGCGCTGGCGCCGTCGGTGGCCATCAGCACCTGGCAGTCGCCGGCGAACACGCGATGCAGCGCTTGGATGTTGGCAGGCTGGTCGTCGACGATCAGGAGTCGTGGGCGCCGACCGTGCGCTGCGAGCCCGTGCTGCAGCGGGGTGGCGCCGGGCGGCGTGAGCTGCATCATGCGGAGGCTTCCAGCGAGGACGTCAACTCGCGGCACAGGGCTGAGGCGGTGGCGAAGTCGAGTTGCGCCATGGCGGCATCCAGCGCGGCGTGCAGTGGCTCGGGCAGCTCGGCCCTGAGGCCCTGGTAGGTGTCCAAGGCTTCGAGATCTGCACCGTCCAGGAGTTGCGTCAGGGCTGCCAGCCGCCGGGGCAGCGAATCGCTCTCGGGGCGGTCCGGGCGGTTGCCCTGCTGGTGAAGCGCGTCTCGAACGGCGAGGTCGGCAGCCAGGCGGTCGAGGGCGGCCAGGTCAGCCTCGCGGCGGGCAAGGAAGCGCTGGCGCCAGTCCGGGTCGGGTTCGCCGGCGTGCTCACCCTCGGCGGCCAGGGCGGCGAGTTCACCTGCACCCAGCATGGCCGCCAGCCCTCGGTAGCCATGCAGGCCACGTGCGGCGGCACGCCCGCCTTCGGCCAGGGCCTGAGCGAGCTTGCGGTCCTGTTCGTGCAAGGCGGCCAGCGTGCGTTCGAACAGCTCCACGCGGCCCGACATCCGGGCCAGCGCTTCGGCGAGGGCGATGCCGGCGCGGCCTGCATCGGCAAGCAGCACCGGCGGCAGCTCGAAGGGCGCCGGCGCCGACTGGTCGACTGTGGGCGCCGCCATGCCGCACCGGCGCTGCAGCACGGTCACCAGCATGTCGGGGTCGAAGGGTTTGCCGATGTGCTCATCCATGCCGGCCTCCAGGCAGGCCCGGCGTTCTGCATCGAGGGCCCCGGCGGTCATGGCGATGATGGGCAGCGTCAGGCCAAGCTGGCGGCGAATGAGCCGCGTGGCGGTCGTGCCGTCCATCACGGGCATCTGCACGTCCATCAGCACGGCGTCGAAGCTGCGCCGGCCGCGCGTCTGGGCCAGCAGGCTCAAAGCCTGCTGGCCGTCGGCCGCGACCGTGACTTCCGCACCTTCGAGTTCAAGCAGTTCCCACGTGACCTGCTGGTTGCCGGGGTTGTCTTCCACGAGCAGCAGGCGCAGGCCGGTCAGGCGTTGGGGCGCCGGTTCCGGCTCGGTGCATGCGCTGGCGCGCGCCTGCCGTGCGGCCATGACTGCCTGGTTGAGCAGGCTCGCCGTCAAGGGTTTGACGAGAAAGCCATCCAGCAAGGCCTGCTCGCTCGCACTGCGCTGGGCCAGCCGTTCGCGATCGTGGCTGGTGACCATCAGGATCAAGGGCTCGCACCCCAGGCGCTGGCGAAGGTGCACGGTGGTCTGCCAACCATCCAGCCCGGGCATGACCCAGTCCAGGAGCACGACGTCGATCGGCGTCGATGCGGCGAGCTGTAAGGCTTCATCGCCGCTTCCAGCCACCGTCACGCGCCAGCCCAGAGACTGGGCGAGGTCGGCCAGTACGCGCCGGGCTTCGGCATGGTCATCGATCACGAGCGCGCGCAGCGCCGGCCCGGGTGGCGGGGCCGGTTCGTCCTGCGACCGTGTGAAGCTGAGCGTGAAGCTGAAGCGGCTGCCCTGGCCCGGCCGGCTGTCGACGTGGATGTCGCCGCCCATCAGCCGCACCAGCCGCCGGCTGATGGCGAGTCCGAGACCGGTGCCGCCAAATCTCCGCGCGGTCGAGGCCTCGGCCTGGCTGAAGCCCGAGAAGATGCGTGCCTGGTGCTCCGGGGCGATGCCGATGCCGGTGTCCCGCACCCAGAACTCCAGTGTGACGCCGTGCTCGGTTTGCGCCACCTGGCGGATGCCGAGCACGACTTCCCCCGAAGGCGTGAACTTGATGGCGTTGCCGGCCAGGTTGACGAGCACCTGCTGCAAACGCAGTGCATCGGCCACGATAACCGGCGGCAGCTGTGGGTCGATATCAAACAGCAATTCCAGGTCCCGCTTGTCGACATTGGCCGCCAGGATGACCGAGAGGTCGCGCAGCAGCTCGTCCAGCCGCGTGGGGTGTGGGTCCATCGTGAGGCGGCCGGCTTCGATCTTGGAGAAGTCGAGGATGTCGTTGAGCAGGCCCAGCAGGCCCCGTGCCGCGCCTTCGCTCTTGACGGCGTAGTCGCGCTGGCGGGCATCCAGCGGCGTCTTCTGGAGCAGGCGCAGCATGCCCAGCACGGCGTTCATCGGCGTGCGGATCTCGTGGCTCATGTTGGCCAGAAAGCGCGTCTTGGCCTGCGATGCGCGCTCGGCGGCCAGGCGCGCCTGGGCCTGCGGCGTCAGGTCCAGGCAGGTGAGCACGAGGCCACCGTCGGGCAGCGGTGCGGTGCGGGCCTCGATGAGGCGGTCGCCGGTGCGGTAGGTTTCCAGGCGGTTGGCCTGCGTGTCGCGCCCCAGCGCCAGGGCAGCTTCGGTGGTCGTGCGTGCCTGGTCACCCTCGCCGTAATCGCCGCGCGCCGCAAAAAAGGCGATGAGGTCGTCGAAACGCAATGCCGGTTCTTCGAACAGCGATGGCGGCACGTTCAGAAGCCGTTCGAACTCGGCGTTGTGCACGAGCAGCCGCCGTTCGGCATCGAACACGGCGAGGCCGCAAGGCAGGTGCGCGACCACCTCGCGGATCAGCGGCGACGCAGCGGCCGCAGCCACCGTGGCGCATGCCGGCGCAGGGCCGGCCTGCGGCAGGCCAGCCGCGCCCTCTGGTGTCTCCCACCCCGCCATCGCTCCCTCGTTTCGCTGGCGTCCGGCAGCCGATGCCGGGCGCTTCGAGTCTAGGACGGGGCGCGCGCGTGTGTGGTGCCGGGGTCGCTACAACCAGTTACAGGTTTGCCCTAGGCCGGTGTCTGCACGGCAGACAGGCGCGATCACTCGCGCACGATCCGGCCGGGCGCGGCCTGATCGATGGCCTTGGGGTTGTCGCGCAGCAGCTCCACGAGGGCATCGATGTCCGTGCCGAGCACGGCGCGGTCGCGGCCGTGCTTGAAGCCGGCTTGCGCATCGCCGCCCTCTGAGAGGAAGTTGTTCACCACGACCCGGTAGTCGCGCGTGCGGTTCAAGGGCTCGCCGTTGATCAGGATCTCGCCGAGCTGCGGCGCGCCGTCAGGCCCCATGCGCCAGCGGTAGCGCAGCGAGGACGAGGGCTGCAGCATGCGCGAGCCGCCATCTCCCTTGGGCAGTTGCCGCAGCAGCACGTCGTACAGCTGCTGGCCGGTCATGGTCAGGGCCACGATGTCGTTGCCGAAAGGCTGGATGGCCAGCAGGTCACTCATCGTGGTGGGCTTGCCGGCCTCCACGACGAGCTCGGCGCGGATGCCGCCCGGGTTCATGAAGGCGACGTCGGCAGGGCCTTGCTTGCGGGCGTAGGCGAGCTGGCTGTCGGCGATCAGGTTGCCCAGCGGAGCGTCGCCGTACGGCTCCTTGGCAAATCGGGTCGCGCCGCGGGGCAGGGTGGCCACGGGTTTCGTGCGCGCAGCTTCGGTGAGCGCTGCGGCACGGGCGACGAGCTCCGCGAGCGCCGCGTTGGGCGCGTAGACCGATTGCAGGACCGGATGGTTCACGGCCGTCGCTTCGGTGACGCGGCCCGCTGCGTCGAACTTCAGCCGGCTTTCCGTGATCCAGCCGCCGTAGCTGCCAGCCTGGACGACCAGCCGGCCGTCGATCTTGCAGGTGTAGGCCTGGTGGGTGTGGCCGCCGATGATGATCGCGTAGGCCGGGTCCAGGCGCTTGGCGATGTCCTGCACGCGACCGGTCAACGTGGGGCAGGCATAGGTGGGGTCGTTGGCCGCGCCGCTCGTGCCCTGGACGCCACCCTCGTGCATGACAGCCACCAGCACCTGCGCACCTTCTGCCTTGAGCTGGGGCACGAGGGCGTTGAGTGTGTCGGCCTCGTCGGCGAAGCGGATGCCCTTGATCGCCCGGGCGACGATGACCTTGGGTGTATCCAGCGTCGCGACGCCGGCGATACCGACCTTCAGTGCACCGGCCTGCTTCAGGATGTGGGTGGGCAGCAGGGGTTTGCCTGTTGTGGCGTCCAGCACGTTGGCACCCAGGTACGGGAAGCCAGGGCCCTTGTAGCCCGGCCACAGGCAGCCCGACGGCGCGCATTCACCGCGGGCCTGGCGCAGCAGCTCCGGCAGTCCGGCGTCGAGCTCGTGGTTGCCGAGCGCGCTGGCCACGATGCCCAGCTCGGACATGGCGGCCAAGGTCGGTTCGTCGCGAAGCAGGTTGGAGATGAGCGGCGAGGCGCCGATCAGGTCGCCACCTGCCACGACCAGCGCGTCGGGGTTGCGTGACTTCAGCTGCGCCAGGGCGGTCGCCAGGTGGGCGACGCCTCCGGCGGCCTGGGCCTTGAGCTCGCCGGTCACCGGATCGGGCAAGCGCGGAGTGAGCGGCGTAGGTTTGGCGGGCTGGATATTGCCGTGGAAGTCGTTGATGGAGAGCAGCGTCAGTTCGGTCGGGCCGCTGGGCATCGACGTGGCGCAACCGGCCAGCAGGGCTGCCCACAAGACGGGCAGGGCGAAGCGCAGGGAGGGGATGTAGACCATGGGAGTGCGGTGCAAGGCCGGGTCGAAGGTGGGGCTTTTCTGAGCCCGAAGTTTGTCGCTGATTTGCGACAAGAAATGCCAGCGCGCCGAAGTTTACATTTTAGAAAAAATGCACCATATCGATGCAATTTTTGGCCTCTTTCGACCCCTTCACGGTCGCACGTGTTGTGGCTGCCTCGATGCAGCGCGTTGTCTACCGGGGGGCGGCGCGGTGATCCGCTGCCCCGGCTTGATGCATGCGAACCTGGACCCAAAGCCCGGGGAATGTCGAAATTTGGCCACATCTGACTTACCCGTAAAGTTCTGTCACAGAAAGTCATGACAATTCCGCCACTGTCGCTGCGCTGCCCTCCTCTGCAGGGCGGGACAAGTAGCGCGCGCCGGCGTTTTGTGACGTCGGCATGACCGTTTTCGACAAACAGCCGCGCGGCTGCCGCGCGTACAACTGGAGTGATTGGGATGAGCAACAGGATTGGTTCTGGATTCCCGCTGTCGGCGCTGTGCGCCGCCGTGGCCATCGTGGCCGCCGCGCCCGTGATGGCGCAGAACACGACCGCCGCCATCGGTGGCCGCGTGACGAGCCCCGACGGCAAGGCAATTGCTGGCGCCACGGTGACCATCGTGCACCGTGAATCCGGTTCGTCCAACACGCTCGTCACCGACGCCGAAGGCCGCTACAGCGCTCGCGGCCTGCGCGTGGGCGGCCCGTACTCGGTCACCGCCGTCAAGGGCGCTGACAAGAGCAGCCAGGACGACATCTATCTCCAACTGGCCGAGAGCCTGAACTTCGACATCCGCCTGGGTAGCCAGACGCTCGAAGCCGTGGTGGTGACCGGCGCCGCTGCCAGCGCCAACAGCAAGTTCAACAGCTCCAACGCGGGTGCCGGCACCAACCTGGGCCGCCAGGAACTCGACGCCTACGCTTCCATCGCCCGCAACCTGCAGGACTATGCCCGCCAGGACCCGCGCCTGTCGCAGACCGACAAGGAGCGCGGCGAGATCTCGGCTGGTGGCCAGAACTCCCGCTACAACTCGATCACCGTCGACGGCGTCAAGATCAACGACACCTTCGGCCTGGAGTCCAACAACCTCCCGACGATCAAGCAGCCGATCTCCATCGATGCGATCCAGTCGGTGCAGGTCAACATCTCCAACTACGACGTCACCCAGCAGGGCTACACCGGCGCGAACATCAACGCCGTGACCAAGTCGGGCACGAACGAGTTCAAGGGCAGCGTCTACTACGTCTACCGCAATGACGAGATGAGCGGCCGGCGTTTCAACCGCGTGACCAACACGCAGTTCGCCTTCCTGCCCTACAAGGAAGACACCAAGGGCGTGACCCTGGGTGGCCCGATCATCAAGGACAAGCTGTTCTTCTTCGCCAGCTACGAAGAGCTCAAGAGCACGCGCGCGCAGCCCGAGTTCGGTCCGGTGGGCAGCCCGCTGACGAACGTCGCCATCTCGCAGTCCGCCATCGACCAGGCCGTCAAGATCGCCAAGGACAAGTACGGCATGGACATCGGCACGCCGAACGGTCCGGCCCCGGTCTCGGTCAAGGACTCGCTGCTGAAGATCGACTGGAACATCAACGAGAACCACCGCGCCAATATCCGCTACACCAAGACGGATCAGGCCGAAACCAACTTCGGTACCTACAGCGCCACGGGTCTGAACCTCACCTCCTGGTGGTGGAACCAGAAGAAGACGATCGAAACGGTCGTCGGCCAGTGGTTCGCCGACTGGACGCCCAACTTCTCGACCGAGCTGAAGCTGTCCAACCGCGACTACCACAGCGAGCCGCAGAACAACAGCAAGCTGCCTGCCATGGCGCTGCAGTTCACCGGCGCTGCGCCCGCGGGTTCGCCGGCAGGCATCAACACCGGCAGCCGCTTCCTGAACTTCGGTACCGAACTGAGCCGTCAGTTCAACATCCTCGACACCAAGACCTTCGACGGCTACTTCGGCGCCAACCTGGTGCTGGGCGATCACGAGCTCAAGGCCGGTGGCGACTACAGCAACAACAAGGTCTACAACGGCTTCTTCCAGAACGTCAACGGCAACTACACGTTCAACTGCTTCAACGGCCCCGCCGGCACGTACACGACCGCAGGCCTGACCGGCACTGTGAACTGTGCGCAGCTCACGCCGGCACTCGTCGAAGCCGCCGTGCTCGAGAACTTCACCCGCGGCCGCCCGAGCTCCTACCAGGTGCAGGCCCCGCTGCCCGGCAAGACCCTGGACGACGGCATCGCCCGCTGGTCGATGGCCAACACGGGCCTCTTCCTGCAGGACACCTGGACGTTCAGCAGCCGCCTGACCCTGGGTGCCGGCCTGCGCTATGACCGCACCTCCATCCCGGACGCACCGGCCCAGAACACCGCCGTGCTGGCTGCACCGGTCGCAGGTTCGGTCAACGGCAACCTGGTGACCCGCGCCACCGGCGGTTTCGGCCTGAACAATGCCGTCACGGCGGATGGCAAGGACCTCGTCCAGCCGCGCGTGTGGTTCAACTACGTGCTGGATCCGAAGGCGGGCCAGAAGCAACAGGTGCGTGGCGGCTTCGGTCTGTTCCAGGGCGCGGCAGCCAACGTCTGGATGTCCAATCCGTTCTCCAACACGGGTCTGGCCACCGGCTTCTACGGTTGCGGCGCGACCGGCTTCGCCGCTTGCAACGTGGCGGCTGTCGACGGCCTGTTCAACCCGGACCCGACCAAGCAGCGCACCACCGGCTTCGGCAGCTCGGCGGTCAACGTCGACCTGATCGACCCGTCGCTGGCCCAGCCCTCGGTCTGGAAGATCAACCTGGCCTTCGACGCCGAGCTGCCGATGAATCTCGTCGCTGGCGCCGAATGGGTGAACACCAAGGTCAAGAACGGCATCTACTACAAGCACCTGAACCTGGGCGCCCCCACCGCCACGGGCACGGACGGCCGCGAGCTGTACTACACCCCGGCCGGCTACAACCCGCTGTGCTGGAGCGCCACGGGCGGTGGCCTGACGACGGGCGCCGCATGTGCCCCGTCGGCGACGAATGCGGGCTTCCGCAGCCGTGCGCTGTCCAACGCCGCGTACAACAACGTGCTGCTGGCCACGGGCACGAACAAGGGCGGTGGCAACGCCATCACCTTCAGCCTGGGCAGCGCCAAGCCGATCGGCGGCCTGAACTGGCAGGTGGCCTACACCCGCACGTCGGCGACCGAAGTGAGCCCGCTGACCTCGTCGGTGTCGAATTCCAACTTCAACGCCCGCTCGGTCTTCAACCCGAACGAGAACGTCGATGCGAACTCGGCCTACCTGGTGAAGGACCGCTTCAATGCGTCCTTGAACTGGTCGCAGGCCCTGATCGGCAAGTACAAGACGACGGTCGGCGTGTTCTATGAAGGCCGCAAGGGCAAGCCCTACAGCTGGACCTACCGCAACGACCTGAACGGCGACGGCGTCGCCGGCAACGACCTGATGTACATCCCGAAGGGCTTCGGCTCGGGTGAAGTGGTCTTCCTGGGCGACACCGCCACGAACAAGACCAACGAAACCCTGTTCTGGAGCATCGTCGATGCGAACAAGGCCCTGCGTGATGCCAAGGGCGGCGTGGTCAAGCGCAACAGCGCCTTCTCGCCGTTCACCAACAGCTTCGACGTGCGCGTGAGCCAGGAGATCCCGGGCTTCACGGCCAAGCACAAGGGCGTGCTGACGCTGGACATCCTGAACTTCGGCAACCTGATCAACAACCGTTGGGGTCGCATCAACGAGATGGCCTTTGCTTCGGCAGGCGGCCAGCGTCGCACCTTCGTCAACTACGTCGGCCTGAGCCCGGAAGGCAAGTACATCTACCAGGTCAACCCGGTGGTGGACGACTTCACGCAGCGTCAGGTCAAGGGCGAGTCGCAGTGGGCCGCCCAGATCACGGCCAAATACGAGTTCTAAGCGCAGAAATATCAGCGCCGCCGTATCGGCGCTGCCAAAGCAAAGGGGCCCCAAAAGGGCCCCTTTTTTCATGCCGATCCGGCTCGACGCGGGGCTATTTCAGGATGTCGCCCAGGCAGAGGTACTTCACCTCGACATAGTCCTCGATGCCCTGGCGAGCGCCCTCGCGGCCCAGGCCTGACTGCTTCACGCCGCCGAAGGGCACTTCGGCGGTCGAGATCAGGCCGGTGTTGATGCCGACCATGCCGTACTCCAGCGCTTCGCCCACGCGGAAGATGCGGCCGATGTCGCGGCTGTAGAAGTAGCTCGCTAGGCCGAATTCGGTTGCGTTGGCCAGCGCGATCGCCTCGGCCTCGGTCTGGAACTTGAACACCGGCGCGACCGGCCCGAAAGTCTCCTCGCGGGAGCACAGCATCTGCGGCGTCGCGTCGGCCAGCAGCGTGGGCTCGAAGAAATGCCCGCCAGCCGTCTCGATGCGCTTGCCGCCGGTGAGCAAGCGCGCACCGAGCGCGATCGCGTCGGCCACGTGGGTCTCGACCTTCTGCAAGGCCTGCGCGTCGATCAGCGGGCCGACGTTGACGCCCGCCTCGAAGCCGTTGCCCGTCTTGAGCGCCGCCACCCGAGCCGCGAACTTCTCCAGGAACGCGTCATACACGCCGGCCTGCACGTACAGGCGATTGGCGCAGACGCAGGTCTGGCCGGCGTTGCGGTATTTGCTGGCGATGGCGCCGTCCACGGCCGACTCCAGGTCGGCGTCGTCGAAGACGATGAAGGGCGCATTGCCGCCCAGTTCCAGGCTGAGCTTCTTGATCGTCGGCGCGCATTGCGCCATCAGGATGCGGCCGACCTCGGTGCTGCCCGTGAACGACAGATGGCGCACCACGTCGCTCTCGCACAGCGCCTTGCCCACCTCGATGGATTGCGATGCATCGGCCGTCAGCACGTTCAGCACGCCGGCGGGCATGCCGGCCTGCTGGGCCAGTTCGGCCGCGGCCAGGGCGGTCAGCGGCGTGGCCTCGGCCGGCTTGATGATGACGGTGCAGCCCGCCGCCAGGGCCGGTGCCACCTTGCGGGTGATCATCGCCAGCGGGAAGTTCCACGGCGTGATCGCCGCGCAGACGCCCACGGCCTGCTTCAGCACCAGGTAGCGCTTGGTCGGGTCGGTCGTCGGGATGGTTTCGCCGTAGACCCGCTTGGCTTCCTCGGCGAACCAGTCCAGGAAGCTGGCCCCGTAGACCACCTCGCCGCGGGCTTCGGCCAGCGGCTTGCCCTGCTCGGCCGTCATCAGCCGGGCCAGATCGTCGGCATGCTTAACCAGCAGTTGCTGCCAGCGCACCAGCACGGCAGCGCGTTCCTTGGCGGGCTTGGCGCGCCAGGCCACAAGCGCGTTCGCGGCAGCGGCGATGGCAGCCTCAGCCTCGGTGCGACCCAGGTTGGGCACCCGCGCCAGTTCGGTGCCCGTGGCCGGGTCGTTCACGGCAAATTGCGTGCTGCCATTCAGCCATTCGCCATTGATCAGGGCCTGGGTGCGCAGCAGCCCGGGGTTCTCCAGGGCCAGCAGGGGGGAATTCGCGTCCATTCGGGGCTTCTCCAGTCGACTCCCTGCTCACTCTACCCGCGGGAGGTGAAGCCCCCTCTCTACAATCGCCCCTCTTTGTCACTGACCTTTTCCGGGAAGCCTTGGGATGAAAGCCGCCGAGATCCGCCAGACCTTTCTGAAGTTCTTCGAGTCGAAAGGCCACCAGATCGTCGCCTCCAGCCCCGTCGTGCCGGGTGACGACCCGACGCTGCTGTTCACGAATGCGGGCATGAACCAGTTCAAGGACGTGTTCCTGGGCTTCGACAAGCGTGCCTACACCCGCGCCACCACCAGCCAGAAGTGCATCCGCGCCGGTGGCAAGCACAACGACCTGGACAACGTCGGCTACACCGCCCGGCACCACACCTTCTTCGAGATGCTGGGCAACTTCAGCTTCGGCGACTACTTCAAGAAGGACGCCATCTCCTATGCCTGGGAACTGCTGACCGTCCACTTCAAGCTGCCGGCCGAGAAGCTGTGGGTCACCGTCTACGAGGAAGACGACGAGGCCTACGAGATCTGGAACAAGGTCGTGGGCGTGCCCGTCGAGCGCATCGTGCGCATCGGCGACAACAAGGGCGCGCGCTACATGTCTGACAACTTCTGGATGATGGGTGACACAGGCCCCTGTGGCCCCTGTACCGAGATCTTCTACGACCACGGCCCGGACGTGGCCGGCGGCCCCCCGGGCTCTGCCGAGCAGGACGGCGACCGCTACATCGAGATCTGGAACAACGTCTTCATGCAGTTCAATCGCACGGAAGACGGCGTGATGCACCCGCTGCCCAAGCCGTCGGTGGACACCGGCATGGGCCTGGAGCGGCTGGCTGCGGTGCTGCAGCACGTGCACAGCAACTACGAGATCGACACCTTCGTGAACCTGCTGGCTTCGGCCAAGAAGGCGGTCGACGAAGCGGCCGGCGGCGGTGACTGCGACGCGGGCAGCCCGTCCCTCAAGGTCATTGCCGACCACATCCGCGCCTGCTCGTTCACGGTGGTCGACGGCGTCATCCCCGGCAACGCCGGCCGCGGCTACGTGCTGCGCCGCATCGCCCGCCGCGCCATCCGCCACGGCTACAAGCTCGGTGCCCGCACCCCGTTCTTCCACAAGTTGGTGGCGGCGCTGTCGGCCGAGATGGGCGACGCCTACCCCGAGCTGCGTCAGGCCCAGGGCCGCGTGACCGAGGTGCTCAAGCAGGAAGAAGAGCGCTTCTTCCAGACCATCGCCACCGGCATGGAAATCCTCGAAGGCGCGCTGACCCAGGGCAACGTGGATGGTGACACCGCCTTCAAGCTGCACGACACGTACGGCTTCCCGGTCGACCTGACCGCCGACGTCTGCCGCGAGCGTGGCGTGACGGTGGACGAGGCCCGCTTCAACGAGCTGCTGGAAGAGCAGAAGAACCGCGCCCGGGCGGCCGGCAAGTTCAAGATGGCGCAGGGCCTGGCCTATGACGGCCTGCCGACGCAGTTTCACGGCTATGACCATCTGACCTTCGACAAGTCCACGGTCACGGCGATTTACGTCGACGGTGTTGAGGTGGGCGAGGCACAACCGGGCGACGATGCCGTCGTCGTGTTGGACCACACGCCGTTCTATGCCGAGAGCGGCGGTCAGGTGGGCGACATTGGCGAGTTGCGCAATGGAACCACGCGGTTTGTCGTCGAGGACACGATCAAGATCCAGGCCAATGTCTATGGGCATCATGGCCGCGTGCTGGAAGGCACGATCAAGGCAGACGATGAGTTCGTCGCGAAGGTCGATGCCGAACATCGCGCCAAGACCGTACGCAACCACAGCGCCACCCACCTGATGCACAAGGCCCTGCGCGAAGTGCTGGGCGCCCACGTGCAGCAGAAGGGCTCGCTCGTGAACGCCGAGCGCACCCGCTTCGACTTCGCCCACAACGCGCCGATGACCGCCGAGGAGATCCGCGAGGTCGAGGCCCTCGTCAACGCCGAGATCCTCGCCAACGCGGGTGCCAGTGCCCAGGTGATGGCGCTGGACGATGCACAGAAATCCGGCGCGATGATGCTGTTCGGCGAGAAGTACGGCGAGACCGTGCGCGTGCTCTCCATCGGCAGCTCCAAGGAGCTGTGCGGCGGCACGCACGTCAAGGCGACGGGCGACATCGGCCTGTTCAAGATCGTGGCCGAGAGCGGTGTGGCCGCCGGCATCCGCCGCGTTGAGGCCGTGACGGGCGACAACGCGCTGGCCTACCTGCAGTCGCTCGAGACGACCGTGCAGGGCGCCGCGATGACGCTCAAGACCTCGCCGCACGAGTTGGGCTCTCGCCTGCATGCCGTGCTGGAGCAGGTGCGCCAGCTCGAGAAGGAACTGGCCGCCGCCAAGAGCAAGCTGGCCTCGGCCCAGGGCGACGAGCTGCTGGCCCAGGCCGTGGACGTCAAGGGCCTGAAGGTGCTGGCGGCCAAGCTCGAAGGTGCTGACGCCAAGACCCTGCGCGAGACGATGGACAAGCTCAAGGACAAGCTCAAGACCGCGGCCATCGTGCTGGCGGCCGTGGACGGCGACAAGGTCCAGCTGGCCGCGGGTGTGACGGCCGACAGCATCGGCAAGGTCAAGGCCGGCGAGCTCGTCAACTTCGTCGCCCAGCAGGTGGGCGGCAAGGGCGGCGGCAAGCCTGACCTGGCCATGGCCGGCGGCACGCAGCCGGCGGGCGTGGCGGCTGCGCTGCAGAGCGTCGCGGGCTGGGTGGCCGAGCGCCTCTGACGACGGCGCCAGGGCGCTTGCCGGCGCCCCCCAAAGCACAAGGCCCGCGCAGTGCGGGCCTTGTCGTTTCAGCGGCTGCCGGGGTGCGGCCTCAGAAGGTTTCCCAGTCACCTTCCTCGGTCGTTGCGGGGGCAGGGCGGGGCGCCGGCGTGGGGGCTGGTGCGGCCACCGGGGCCGGCGTTGCCTTCGGGGTGGCTGCGCGTGGCGTGGGGGCCGCTGCGCTGGCCCGGGCTGGCGACGTTGCCTTGGGGGCAGGGCTCGGCAGCACGGCGGCCTTGGGTGCGGCGGCTGCCGACTTCAAGGCCGGGGCAGCATCGCGTGCCGACACGCGGAACACGGCCACGGCTTCGACCAGGCGCTGAGCCTGCTCCTTCAGGCTTTCGGCCGCCGCAGCGGATTCCTCGACGAGCGCGGCGTTCTGCTGCGTCATCTGGTCCAGCTGCACCACCGAGGTGTTGACCGTGTTGATGCCCTCGCTCTGCTCCGTGGCGGCCGACGCGATCTCGCCGATGATGTCCTGCACGCGCTGCACGCTGGAGACGATCTCACCCATCGTCGTGCCCGCGGTCTGCACGAGGCGCGTGCCGTTCTCCACCCGCTCGACGCTGTTGCCGATCAGGCTCTTGATCTCCTTGGCCGCCTCCGCGCTGCGGCCGGCCAGTGACCGGACCTCACCCGCCACGACGGCAAAGCCCCGCCCCTGCTCGCCGGCGCGGGCGGCTTCCACCGCTGCATTCAGCGCCAGGATGTTGGTCTGGAAGGCGATGCCGTCGATCGTGCCGATGATGTCGGCGATCTTCTTGCTCGCCGTGTTGATGTCGTCCATCGTCGTCACAACCTGGCCCACGACCTCGCCGCCCCGCGTCGCCGCGGACACGGCCGACTGCACCAGCTGGTTGGCGGTCCGCGCGGCCTCGGCCGTCTGGCGCACCGTACCGGTCAATTCGCTCATCGACGATGCGGCGTTCTGCAGGTTGCTGGCCGTCTGCTCGGTGCGCTGGCTCAGGTCGGAGTTGCCGGTGGCGATCTCGGCGCTGGCCGTGCCGATGCTGTCGACCGAATGGCGCACCGTGCCGATGGTGCTCGCCAGGCGTTCGCGCATGCGCTCGGTGTCCTGGATCAGCGAGCCGATCTCGTCGTTGCGGTTGCTGCTGACCGACTGACTCAAGTCGCCCTCGGCGATGGCGCCGACCGCCCGCTGCAGGGCAGCCAGCGGCTGCGCCACCCAGCGGCGCATCATCCAGCTGAGGCCAAAGCCCAGGCCGGCCGTCGTCAGGGCCAAGGCCCCCCAGAAGAACCACAGCGTGCTGCGGCCGGCGGCCTGCGCTTCGCTGCGGGAGACCTGCGCGACGACCCAGTAGCCGGTCTTCTCGCTCTTGCGCGCGATGCCGAAGTTGTCGGTCTGGCCATTGCCGAGCACGTCGGGCATGTCGTCGAGCACGACCGCCGACTCCTTCTGCTCCGCCAGCAGTTTCTCGAAGCCGGGTGCGACGCTGGACAGCAGCTTGCCCTTGGCGGTCGGGTGGGCCGCCAGCGTGGCTTTCGCCGGGTCCTTGGTGAGGTTGACGATGAAGGTGCCGCCGTGTTCGAAGAACTTGGCACCGGCCGCCATCCGGTCCATGGCGGCTTCGAAAGCGTCCAGGTCGTAGCCGACGAACAGGATGCCGACCACCTTGCCGGCATCGTTCTTGATCGGCTCGTAGTGCGTCATGTAGGCCCGGCCGAACAAGGTCGCGCGGCCGGTGTAGGACTTGCCGGCCGTGATGGCCGCGTAGGCGTTGCTGCTGCGGTCCAGCAGCGTGCCGATCGCGCGCTCGCCCTTCTCGTTCTTCACCGAGGTCGTGATGCGCTCGAAGTCCGTACCCTTGGCGGCGAACACCGTCGCCACGCCCCCGTTCACGGCCGCGAACTTGTCGACCTGGGTGAAATTGCCGTTCAGCTTGGGGCCCCAGTCCCGCAACTCGCCGGTGGCCTCATCCAGCGTGAAGCTCGGGCCGAACTCCTGGCGGAAGGAGCCGAAGCTGCGCTGGGTCTGCTTGGCGGCCACTTCGTCCATGGCCTGCATGGCATCCACCAGGGACGCGGCCTTGTCGCCAACCCAGGTCTGCACCTGCTGGTTGGACGATCGCTTGAGCAGCGCCCCCACCACGAGGCTGACCACCAGCAGCACGACGGCAACCGCGACGGCGCCGCCGATCGACACCTGCCGGGCAAGGGAGTTGACGGGTTGACTCATGCACGCCTCCAGAGTTGGCATTGGGCAAGCAGCAACCGCACCGCGCCCATCTTGGCGTGGGGCTCGGCGGCGTCAGGGGCTCTCGCGCCGCGGGCGGTGCCGCGGCACGGAGCCGTCATGTCTCCGTGGCCGTGATCAGGCCGCGATGGCGGCGTCCATCAGGCCCATCTCGGCGCTGCTCATCAGGCCTTCGATGTCCATCAGGATCAGCATGCGCTCGCCGACCGAGCCGATGCCGGTGATGAAGCTGGTGTCCACCGAGGCCGAGCTCAGTTCCGGCGCGGGCTTGATGGCTTCGCGGCTGAGTTCGAGCACGTCGGACACCGAGTCGACGACAGCACCGACGACGCGATTCTTCACGTTCAGCACGATGACGACGGTGAAGCTGTTGTACTCCGCGCTCGGGCAGTTCAGCTTCAGGCGCAGGTCGACGATCGGGACGATGACGCCCCGCAGGTTGACCACGCCCTTGATGAAGTCCGGCGCGTTGGCGATGCGGGTGGGCTGCTCGTAGGAGCGGATCTCCTGCACTTTCAGGATGTCGATGCCGTATTCCTCGGAACCGAGCCGGAAGGTGAGGTATTCGCCGCTGGCCGGGCCGTGGGACTTGGCCGTGACGGCGCCTTGCTGGCGCAGGGCGGGTACGTTGCTGGCTTCCATGCAGTCCTCTCCTCAGAGTGATTCGGTTAGTGGCGCGAGCGGCGCACGAGGCTGCCGACGTCCAGGATCAGTGCCACGCGGCCGTCACCCATGATGGTGGCGCCCGACACATCGTTCACCTTGCGGTAGTTGGCCTCGAGGTTCTTCACGACGACCTGTTGCTGGCCGAGGAGTTCGTCTACCAGCAGTGCCACGCGGCCGCCTTCGGCTTCCACGACGACCATGATCGAGCTGACGTGCTCGAAGTCGAAGCGCGGCACGTCGAAGACCTTCTCCAGCTCGATGACCGGCATGTACTCGTCGCGCACCTCGACCACGCGGCCGGAACCGGCCACCGTCTTGATCGTGTCGGACTGCACCTGGAAGGACTCGACCACGCTGGACAGCGGCAGGATGTAGCACTCGTCGCCCACGCCCACGCTCATGCCGTCCATGATGGCGAGTGTGAGCGGCAGGCGCACCGACACCTTCATGCCGTAGCCTTCGGCGGAGTCGATCTCGACCGTGCCGCCGAGCGACGTGATGTTCTTCTTGACCACGTCCATGCCCACGCCGCGGCCGGACACGTCGGTCACCTGCTCGGCGGTGGAGAAGCCGGGGGCGAAGATCAGATTCCAGCACTCGGCGTCGGTCATGGTGTCCGGGGCGTCGATGCCCTTCTCGCGGGCCTTCTTGATCAGTTTCTCGCGGTTCAGGCCCCGGCCGTCGTCGCGCACCTCGATGACGATGCTGCCGCCCTGGTGGGAGGCGACCAGCGTGATCGTGCCTTGTTCCGGCTTGCCCTTGGCGATGCGGTCCGCCGGCATCTCGATGCCGTGGTCGCAGCTGTTGCGCACCAGGTGAGTCAGCGGGTCGGTGATCTTCTCGACCAGGCTCTTGTCCAGCTCGGTGGCTTCACCCTGCGTGACCAGCTCGACCTTCTTGCCGAGCTTGGCGGCCAGGTCGCGCAGCATGCGCGGGAAGCGGTTGAACACGGTCGACATCGGAATCATCCGGATCGACATGACGGACTCTTGCAGGTCGCGCGTGTTGCGCTCCAGGTCCGCCAGGCCCGAGGTCAGCTGCTGGTAGAGCGCCGGGTCAAGCTCGCGACTGTTTTGGGCCAGCATGGCCTGCGTGATGACCAGTTCGCCGACGAGGTTGATCAGTTGGTCGACCTTTTCGATCGACACGCGCAGCGTGGTCTGGTCCAGACCACCGCCGGCGGGCTTGACCTCGGTCTTGGCGGGCGTGGCCGGGCGGGCCGGCACGATGGCTGCGGCCGGCTTGGGCTCGGCGGCGGGTGCCGGTGCGGGGGACGCGGCCGTGCCTTCCGGCACGCCGGGGGCATCGTCGAAGAAGCCATAGCCCGGGTCGCTCGACGGCGCTTCGGCCGGAGGCGCACCGGGCGCGCCGTCATAGAAACCGAAGCCCGGGCCGAGCGGCGTCAGCTTGACCTGCTCGCGGGCGACGTGGAAGGTGAACAGGTCCAGCAGGTCGTTGTCGGTCGAGCTGGTCAGCACCTTGAAGCGGCGCATGCCGTCGGAGCTCTGGCCGGCGTCCAGCGGTTCGATGGTGCCGAGGTCAGTGATTTCCTTGAACAGCTCGACGAGGTTGTCGGCCACGCTTGGGTCGGTCAGCGGGCCGACCTGGAGTTCCAGCAGCCGGGTGCCGGGGCCGGCGGGTGCGGCCGCAGCCGGCGCCGGGGCGGGGGCTGCCTTGGGGGCCGGTGCGGCGGCGGGTGCCGCTGCCGCAGGGGCGGCGACCGGGGCGCTGCCGCCCTCGACGAAACTCTTGATGTTGAACAGCAGCTCGGTCGTGTCGACCGGGTCCGCGCCGGACCCCTGGTGGCGGCCGAGCTGGGCGCGCAGCGCATCGCCCGACTGCAGCAGCACGTCGACCATCGGCGCGGTCGGCTGCAGTTCGTGGCGGCGCAGCTTGTCCAGCAGCGTCTCCATCTGGTGGGTCAGCTCGGCAACGTCGCTGAAGCCGAAGGTCGCCGCACCGCCCTTGATGGAGTGCGCGCAGCGGAAGATGGCGTTCAGTTCCTCGTCGTCGGCCTCGTCGACATTCAGGTTCAGCAGCAGCTGCTCCATGTTGTCGAGGTTCTCGCCGGCTTCCTCGAAGAAGACCTGGTAGAACTGGCTGAGGTCGATGCCAGCGCTGATGCTGGCGCCTTCGGTGGTCATGTCACCCATGGCGGTGCTCCTGTGCCGGAACCGTCTTCAGCGAATGACCTTGCCGATCACCTCGATCAGCTTGGCCGGGTCGAAGGGCTTCACCAGCCAGCCGGTCGCGCCTGCTGCACGGCCTGCCTGCTTCATCGCGTCGCTGGACTCGGTGGTCAGGATCAGGATGGGCGTGGTCTTGAACTTGGGGTTCTCGCGCAGCTTCTTGGTCAGGCTGATGCCGTCCATGCGGGGCATGTTCTGGTCGGTCAGCACGAGGTCGAAGTCGCGCTGGCCGGATTTCTCCCAGGCATCCTGCCCGTCCACCGCTTCCACCACGTTGAAGCCGGCGTTCTTGAGCGTGAATGCCACCATCTGGCGCATCGAGGCCGAGTCGTCGACAGCGAGGATTGAGTGCATTTGTGTTTTCTCCGAGAGGACGTGTTGCCTGGGGGGCCGAAGTGAACAGGTTGATCAGAAGAGTTCGATGGAACCGGCGTCCATCTCGTCTTGCGTGACCGGGTTGGGGCGCAGCGGGGCGATCTCGACGACGGCCACGCCGTCCTCGTCGTCCATGCCGAAGGTGTCGCGGGCGAGCTGGTCGGCGCAGTTGCGCAGCCGCTGGCTCGTGTGGGCGATGAGCTGGGTGGCCATGTCCTGGAACTGCAGGGCGGTGATGGCACCGGCGATGTCCTGCATGATCTGCTTGAGCCCGTCGGAGGCCGCGCTGCCGTCGCTATTGCTCAGCAGAGCCATCGTCTGGTTGGACGCGCTGTAGAAATGGGTGGACAAGGCCTCACCGGCATCGTCCAGCAGGCGCTGCAGGCGCTCGAGATCGTTCGTCACCGTCATCAGGTGATCCTGCAGTTCCGCGGCCGCCAGCAGCGGCATGGCGGCCACGGCTCCGTCAAGTTCTGCGGCAGTGGAAGTTTCTGTCTGCATCGTGACTCCGCGAGGGGATGCTGCTTCTTGTCCCAATGCCCTGTGGTTTCCCTCAGGGCGAATGCATCATGGCATGTTCACCCCTTTTTCGGCAGGTGTCGACTTGACGATGTCGGAAGAACGAGCCGTATTACCGGTCTGAACCCCGTTGAGTGTGGCGCGGGGGTGGCGCCGGCGGGGGGCTCCGGGGCGCGGCATACTGCGCTCCCATGACGATTTCCGGTCTGGAGCAGACCCCCCGGGTTCTGCGCGTGCTGCATGTCGAGGATTCCGAGCTCGACCATCAGCTCATTGCCGCCCAGCTCGCCCGATCCGGCCTCCAGGTCGACATGGAACGGCTGGACTCGCTGCCGGCCGTGCTCACTGCACTGACACACCCCTGGGACGCGATCATCTCGGACTTCAACCTGCCCGGCTTCTCGGGCCTGGAAGTGCTGGATGCCCTCAAGGCGCGCCAGATCACGGTGCCGTTCGTCCTGGTGTCCGGCGAGATCGGCGAAGACACGGCGGTGGCGGCGATGCGCAACGGCGCGTCGGACTACCTGCTCAAGAACAACCTGAACCGCCTCGCGCCGGCACTCGTCCACGCCATCGACGCCGCGGAGAACGAACGCGCCCGGCAGGCGGCCGACCAGGAACTCGTCAAGTCCAAGCAGCGCCTGCATGAACTGGCCGGTCACCTGCAGACGAGCGTGGAGCTGGAGCGGGCCGCCATCGCCCGGGAAATCCACGACGACGTCGGCGGGTCGCTGACCGCCATCAAGTTCGACCTCGCCTGGATCGATCGCCATGCCCGGGAGCCGGAGGTGCGGCAGCGTGTGGCGGCCGCGCTCGAGACCGTCAATGCCGCGATCGACGCCAGCCAGCGCATCATGCACAACCTGCGTCCGGCGATCCTGGAGCAGGGGCTCGTGGCCGCGCTGCAGTGGATGACGGCCCGCTTCGAGCGCCGCACCGGCATCGAGGCCGCCTTGCGCCTGGGTGACGAGCGCCTGGCCCTGCCGCCCGGCGTGCCGCTCGTGGCCTACCGCACGGCCCAGGAGGCGCTGACCAACGTCTCCAAGCACGCGCTGGCGACGCGCGTGGACGTCGAGCTGAGCCTGGATTCCGGCGTGCTGACGCTCGAAATCCGGGACAACGGCCGCGGCATGGGCCCGGGTGACCTGGCCAAGGAACGCTCCTTCGGCATCCGGGGCCTGCACGAGCGTGCGGCAACGGTCGGCGGCTGGGTCGACCTCGCCAGCCCGCCCGGTGGCGGTACCAGCCTGATCCTGACGGTGCCGCTGGCGCAGGATGCCATCGACGCGCTGGACGACAGCACCGACTTCGGCAAGGACGACGGCACGTCCATCTGGGGGCGCGTGTGATCCGGGTCATTCTGTGTGACGACCACGGGCTCATCCGGCGCGGCATCCGCGATACGCTGGCCGATGCCCAGGACATCGAGGTCGTGGGCGAGGCCGGTGACTACACCGAGCTGCGCGGCCTGCTGCACACCCTCGGGCGCGACAACCCCTGCGACGTGCTGGTGCTGGACATCAACATGCCGGGCCGCTCGGGGCTGGACGTGCTGCATGTGCTCAAGGAAGAGGGCAACCCGGTGCGCACGCTGATCGTGTCGATGTACCCCGAGGACCAGTACGCCATCCGTGCACTGCGGGCCGGGGCCTACGGCTACGTGAACAAGGGCGGCGACCCGGCGACCCTCGTGCAGGCGGTGCGCACGGTCGCCCAGGGCCGCAAGTACGTCACGCCCGAGATCGCGCAGATGCTCGTCGAGAGCCTGACTGCGCCGGTGACCGAGCAGGCACACCACAAGCTGTCGGATCGCGAGCTGCAGACGCTGGTGATGATCGCGTCGGGCAAGCGCCTGTCCGACATTGCCGAGGAGCTGATGCTCAGCCCCAAGACCGTGAGCGTGTACCGGGCGCGAGTCCTTGAGAAACTGGGGTTGAGCAACAACTCCGAACTGACGGTGTATGCCATCCGCAATGGACTCGTCGCCAGCTGAGATGCGGCCCACGCGCGCACCTTCGCTGGTGCGGCGGCTCACGCGCCTGAGCGTGGCCGTGATGGGGGCCGCCTTGCTCGTCAGTGCGCTGGCGCTGGCGGCCTGGGTGCACCACAGCCTGCGCGAGGCCCAACTCAAGAGTGCCGAACAGTCGGCTCAACTGCTGGCCGAGAACCTGGCGCCGGCGCTGGCCTTCCACGACCGCGAGGCCACGCGGGATGCGCTGGTGGCCTTCAGCCGCCGCGAGGGCCTGCAGGCGCTGGTCGTGCGCGAGCCCAATGGCGAGACCTTCGCCCACTGGCCGGGGGCGGCGGCATCGGCCCCGTGGGTCGATGCGCCACGGCAGGTGGACTGGCAAGGCCTGCGCCTCGTCGTGCCGGTGCAGCTTCAGGGCGAGCGCATCGGCAGCCTGGCCTGGACGGAATCCTTCGAAGCGCTGAATGCGACGCTGCTGCGGCTGGGCGCTGGTGCGCTGCTGGTGCTGGGGCCGTCCCTGGTGGGCGCCAGCCTGCTGTTGCGCTGGACGCAGCGCCGGGCGCTTGCGCCCTTGCTGGCGCTGTCCCGCCTGGCCGAACGCGTGGCCACCACGCAGGACTACAGCCTGCGCGCCCCGGTGCGCGAGCAGGACGAGGTCGGTCGCCTGGCCGAGCGGTTCAACGGCATGCTGCGCCGCATCCAGGTCTGGCACGAGGACATGAACCAGCAGCTTGCGCAGGAGCGCCAGAGCGGCCAGGCCCTGCACCAGCTGGCGCACCGCGACACGCTCACCGGCCTGCCCAACCGGCTCGCTTTCGAGCTCACGCTGGAGCGGCTGTTCGTCGACCTGCACCATGCCGGCCCCGCCAGCGGGCAACGCCTGGCCCTCCTGTTCATCGACCTCGACAACTTCAAGGCCGTGAACGACCGCCTCGGCCATGGCGCCGGTGATGCCGTGCTCGGCGAAGTGAGCAGCCGCATGAGCAGCGTGCTGCGGGCCAGTGACACCCTGTTCCGACTGGGCGGTGACGAGTTCGCGTTGCTGGTGGCCGATGTCGCGGAGCCCGAGGCCGTCGAGCAACTGGCCGCGCGGCTGATCGCCACGGTTCGTGAACCATTGCTCATCCAGGGCGAAGTCCAGCCGGTGGGTGCCACCGTAGGCCTGGCTTTCGTGCCTGATGACGCAACCGACCCGCAGTCCTTGCTCGGCGCTGCGGACGCTGCCATGTACGCTGCCAAGCATGCTGGCAAGAACACCTACCGCCGGGCAGTTCGCGCGCATTCTGTGGGCGCTTGAACTTGGCACCGGCCTGCTGCTGAGCGGTGCGGCAGTCGCGCAGACCGCACCTCCAGACCTCCCCAGCCTCGAAGACCTGCTGCGCACCGAGCGGCGCGGCGCCGCCGTGGACGTCGCCGTCAGCACGGCCTCGAGGCAGGCCCAGAGTGCGGACCTCGCACCAGCCGTGACCCGTGTCGTCAGCCGCCAGGACATCGCACGCCTGGGGCTGCGCGATCTCGGTGACATCCTGCGCCAGATCCCCGGCCTGGAAGTGCGTGAGGACGGCGAGTTCACGCGCGTGGCGGTCCGGGGGGTGGCGCCGGGCGACTTCAACGGCCGCGTGCTCTTCCTGCTGGATGGGCTGCGCCTGAACGACAACGTCTACGACGCCGGTCCCATCAACCGCGAGTTCTTCGTGGACGTGAGCCTGATCGAGCGCGTGGAGTTCGCACCCGGCCCGGGCTCGGCGCTGTACGGGGGCAACGCCCTGCTCGGTGTGGTCAACATCGTCACCCAGCGGGCGGACACGCTTGCCGGCCCGCAGGCGCGGGTGGTGTTCTCGCCCAAGGGCCAGGTCAGCACCCGCCTGAGCTACGCACAGCGGCTGGACAGCGGGGCCGAGTGGCTGGCTGCGTTCAGCAGCGACGAGGAGCCGCATCCGGCGCTGTCCTTCGGTGAGCCGGAGCGTTATTACGCCCAGCTCAAGCCGCTTGAATGGGACCGAGCCCGCCGCTGGCTGCTCGGCGGGCGTGACGGCGGGCTGTCGCTGCGTGTGGGCGGCGTGCTGCGCGACCGGGGGCTGTACAGCTTCCTGCCCAAGTCCGGCGACATCACCGGCAGCGTCGATTCGGTGCGCGAGAACTTCGTGCAAAGCGGCTGGGACGGGCGCCTGGCTGACTGGGACGTCCATGTCGGCCTGGCCTGGCAAGGCTCGCGCTTTCGCTCGGAGCAGGCCGACGACACCGGCCCGGCGATCCGTACCAGCCGCTTCGAGGCGCTGGGCCGCTGGTGGCTGGGCGAGGCGCGGCTGGGCCAGAGCTGGGGCGGGCCGACGGGCGACACCCACACCACCACGCTCGGCCTGGACTGGCAACGCGACAGCCTGCAGCGCTTCCGCTACGTCTACCTGGGTGAAGCGCCCGACGACCAGGCCTACAGCTCGGCGCGCCTGGGCTTTTACGTGCAGGACGAGTGGCGCCTGGCCGAGCGGCAGCGCCTCGTGCTCGGCGTGCGCCGGGACGGTGCGCGGGGCGGCGAATCGAGCTGGAACCCGCGGGCGGCCTGGGTGTGGTCACCCGAGCCCGGGCAGAGCCTGAAGCTGATGTGGGGCACGGCCTTCCGCGCGCCCAACCGCTTCGAGAGCGTGCTGAACGCCAACGCCGGTGCCGAGCCGCTGCGGCCCGAACGGCTGCGCACGCTGGAGCTGGCCTGGCAGGGGCCGCTGCCGGCTGCCCCCGCGGGCTGGACCTGGCAGGCCTCGGTGTTCTCCACCCGCCTCGTCAACCTGATCGAGCGGGGAGCCAACAAGCCCTACGCCAACTCGGCGCTTGCGCAGTCCCGCGGTGGCGAACTGGGCGTCAACGGCCAGTGGGGCGCCGGCTGGCAGTTGCAGCTCAGCGTCATGGGCCAGCGCAACCGGGCGGACGACGGTGGCCGGCAGGCCTACAGCCCCGCCCGCACGCTGAAATGGTCCCTGCAGATGCCCCTGGCCGTGGAGAACCTGCGCCTGTCGCTCAGCGGCTGGGCGACGTCGGCGCGCTTCGGCGACGAGCGCCTGCCCGGCTATGCCCAGACCCGTGCTCACCTGCTGTGGCAGCCGAGCCGGGCCTGGGACGTCTTCATCGGTGCCGACAACGTCGGCGCGCGGGCCTACAGCGAGTCGAGTGGCGCCGGCTACACACTGCCGCTGCGCCGTGAGGGCACGCGCTGGCAGGCGGGCTTCACCTGGCGCGGAGAGGGGCCGTGAAGATGATGGCGCCCCTGCTGCTGGCCGCAGCCGCCGCACTGTCCGAGGCCCAAGGCCTGGACGAAGACCGGCTGCGCGCCGCGTTCGTGCTGCGCCTGGCCCAGTACACGCAGTGGCCCACCCCCGTGGCAGAGGGGCAGACGCTGTCGCTGTGCGCCGCCGGCCTGCAGCCCGCGGGCCTGGAGGCGGTGAGGGCGCTGTCGAGCCGGCCGGTGGGCGGCGCACCACTGCGCGTGCGCACGCTGACCGACCCGCGCGACGCGGCACGTGATTGCCAGGTGCTGCTGCTGGGCCACCCGGATGCCGCCACGCTGCGCCAATGGATCGGGGCCGTGGGCGATGCCCCGGTGCTGGTCGTGGCCACCAGCCCCGAGGCCATGCGGGCGGGCGTGTGCATCGCGCTGATCAGCGAGCCGCAGGGCATGGCCTTCGCGGTGAACCATGGCGAGTCCAAGAAGCGGGGCCTGAGCCTCGCCGCGCCGGTGCTGAAACTCGCGCGCGAAGTGCGCTGAACGCCGCCGTTCGTCCCCCGCCGCTGTCGATTCGCCAGCCTCAGGCGCCTTTCATCGAAATCCCCGTCGACTGACAGGGTTATCTGTGCAGAATCCGTCACGAATCGCCCAACGGGCGTCACGTTGCGGGAGCACGTCATCGATACCGGACTGTTGAAGGAGCTGCGCATCGAAGGTGCGCAACGGGAGGACCAGGGCCGCAGTGTGCCGACCTGGGTCTGGGGCGTGGTTGCCGGCGGCGTGGCCCTGGCCCTGGCGGGTGGCGCCGCCTGGTGGTTCCTGGCCGGCCACAAGCCCATCCCCGTGCTGACGGTCACGGTGCGAGCCAATGGGCAGGGCCCTGCGGCTGACGCCGTGCTGCAGGCCACCGGCTACGTCACGGCCCGGCGCATGGCCACCGTGTCGGCCCAGATGACGGGCACCCTGACCGAGGTGCTGATCGACGAGGGCTTCAGGGTCAGGAAGGGCCAGGTGCTGGCCCGGCTCGACGACACCGGCCTCAAGGCCAGCCTTGCCGCCGCCGAGGCGCAGGTCTACACGGCGCAAGCCAACCTCGGCCAGCTGCGCGCCCAGCTGGCGCAAGCCCAGGCCGACGAGCGCCGCCAGGCCGAACTGAGCGCCAGCGGCATGACGACGCGTCAGTCGCGCGAGCAGTCGGCCACGGCCGTCAAGACCGTCAGCGCCCAGCTCGAAGCCGCCCAGCGCCAGGTCGAGGCTGCCCAGGCCCAGGTGCGCGTGGCCCGCGTGAACTTCGACTACGCCACCGTGCGGGCACCGTTCGACGGCGTCGTCACGGCCCGGGCGGCGCAGGTCGGCGAGATCATCTCGCCGCTGTCGGCCGGGGGGGGCTTCACGCGCACCGGCGTGGGCACGATCGTCGACATGGACTCGCTGGAGGTCAGCGTCGACGTCAACGAGGCCTACATCGCCCAGGTCAAGCCCGACATGCCCTGCGAGGCCGTGCTGGACGCCTACCCCGACTGGAAGATCCCGGCCCACGTCGTGGCCGTCATCCCGAGCGCCGACCGCGGCAAGGCCACCGTCAAGGTGCGCGTCGCGCTGGAGCAGAAGGACGACCGCGTCGTGCCCGACATGGGCGTGCGTGTGAGTTTCCTGGCCGCCAAGCCCGTGGCCGCGGCCAAGCCCGTGCCGGGTGTGCTGCTGCCGCCGGACGCGCTGGTGGACCGCGATGGCGGTCTGGCCGTGTTCGTCGTGCAGGATGGCCGCGCCGAGCGGCGTGCGGTGAAGCTGGCCGGTGACGTGGGCAAGTTCCGCCTCGCCACCGACGGCCTCAAGCCGGGCGAGACCGTCGTGGTCTCACCGCCGGCCGAGTTGAAGCAGGGTTCCCCCATCGTGAGCAAGGACTGAGCATGAGCGCATTGATCGAGATCCGTGACCTTTCCAAGGCCTACACCCGCGGCAAGCAGTCGGTCGAGGTGCTGCACAGCATCCACCTCGACGTGGCCCAGGGCGACTTCCTTGCACTGATGGGCCCGTCGGGCTCGGGCAAGACGACGCTGCTGAACCTGATCGGCGGCCTGGACACGCCAAGTGGCGGCGCCATCACCGTGGGCGGCCAGCGCATCGACCAGCTCTCCGGTGCGGCGCTGGCCAAGTGGCGGGCCTCGCGCGTGGGTTTCGTGTTCCAGTTCTACAACCTGATGCCCATGCTCTCGGCGCAGAAGAACGTGGAGCTGCCGCTGCTGCTGACCAAGCTGTCGGCCGCCGAGCGCCGCAAGCGCG
The DNA here is from genome assembly GCA_003963005.1 of Burkholderiales bacterium. GTDB lineage: Bacteria > Pseudomonadota > Gammaproteobacteria > Burkholderiales > Burkholderiaceae_C > Pelomonas. Next base: position 53,401 of record RXJW01000048.1, on the reverse strand, counting down.
CGGCCATTGCGCTGCAGCTCGTGGGCCTGGCGGACCGCGCCTCCCACAAGCCGACCGAGCTGTCCGGCGGGCAGCAGCAGCGGGTGTCCATCGCGCGGGCCATCGTGTCGGACCCGACGCTGCTGGTCTGCGACGAACCCACCGGTGACCTGGACCGCCAGTCTGCCGAGGACGTGCTGACGCTGCTGCAGGCCCTCAACCGCGAGCACGGCAAGACCATCGTGATGGTCACCCACGACCCGCGCGCCGCTGCCCGGGCCAGCCGCACGCTGCACCTGGACAAGGGCACGCTCGTGACCGAAGCCGAGGCCGTGGCGGCCTGAAGGAGCGGCCATGAAATACCTCCACCTCATCTGGGCGGCGCTGTTCCGGCGCAAGCTGCGCACTTTCCTCACGCTGGTGTCCATCGTCACGGCCTTCCTGCTGTTCGGCCTGCTGGACGCGGTGCGCGTGGGCTTCGACCAGGCCGGGCAGAGCGCCAACGGCGCCCAGCGACTGCAGACCGGTGCCAAGCTCAGCTTCATCCAGCTGCTGCCGATGTCGCTGGGTGCGCGCATCTCGCAGATCGACGGCGTGAAGGACGTGACCTATGCGAACTGGTTCGGTGGGGCCTACCAGAAGCCCGAGAACCAGGTCTTCAGCTTTGCCGTCGCGCCCAACTACCTGGACATCTACCCGGAGATGGAAGTCTCGGCCGAGCACCGCAAGGCTTTTGCCGAGACCAAGGATGGCGCGCTGATCGGCGAGGGCCTGGCGCGCAAGTTCGGCTGGAAGGTCGGCGACCAGGTGCCGATGCAGTCGACCATCTTCCCGGACAAGAACGGCAGCCAGAACTGGTCGTTCCGCATCGTGGGCCTCATCCACGTCGCCGACAAGAAGACCGGCGGCTGGTGGGACCAGACCTTCCTGCTGAACTGGCAGTACTTCGACGACACCACACCATGGAACAAGGGCCAGGTGGGCTGGTACGTGAGTCGCGTGAAGGACGTCAACCAGGCGGACCGCGTGCTCAAGGCCATCGACGAGATCTCCGCCAATTCCGACCACGAGACCCGCACGCTCACCGAGCAGGCCGCCATGAGCAGCTGGATGAAGCAGGTGGCCGACATCAACCTGATCGTCACCTCCATCATGGGTGCAGTCTTCTTCACGCTGCTGCTGCTGGCTGGCAACACGATGATGCAGGCGGTGCGCGAGCGCACGGGTGAGATTGCGGTGCTCAAGACGCTCGGCTTCTCGGGACCCAGCGTGCTGGTCATGGTGCTGGCCGAGTCGATGCTGTTGCTGCTGATCGGCGGTGCGGTGGGGCTGGCGCTGGCCAGCGTCATCGGCCCGGCGGTGTCCGCCGGCAGCGGCGGCGCGCTGAACCTGCCGGCGGCAGGGCTGACCAGCTGGCTGATCGGCGTGGGCCTGGCGCTGCTGTTCGGCGTGGCCGTCGGGGCCTTCCCCGCGCTGCGCGCCATGCGCGTGAACATCACCGATGCACTGGCCGGGAGGGCATGACATGAAATTCCTCAAGAACTTCGGCCTCGTGCTGCTGACCCTCGTCATGCTGGGCGCCTGGATCGTGCTGCCCTGGCAGGGCGCACTCGCCGCCCTGGTGCTGTTCGTTGCGTGGATGTTCCTGTTTCGCAGCGGCATGCAGACGCGCTCGGTCGCCTCGGTCGGCATCAGCACGCTGAGCCAGCGGCTGGGGTCGTCCGCGGTCATCGTCGTCGGCATCGCGGGCGTGGTGGGCGTGCTCGTGGCGCTGCTGGCCATGGCCGAGGGCTATGCGCAGACCTTGCGCAACTCGGGCTCGGAGGACACCGCCATCGTCATGCGCGGTGCCTCGGCCACCGAGGTCTCGTCGTCGCTGAGCCGGGAAGATATCGTGCAGATCGAACAGGCGCCCGGCATCGCCCGCGATGCGCAGGGCAAGCCGATCGTGTCGGCCGAGTCGGTGGCCGCGGCCAACCTGCCGGTGCGCGGCAGCGCCACCCGCGACGAGGGCAGCGCGCAGGTGCGCGGCGTCGGCGATGCGGCGTTCACCGTGCGGCCCAACGTCAAGATCGTCGAAGGCCGGACCTTCCAGCCCGGGCTGCGGGAGATCATCGTCGGCAAGGGCGCCGTGCGCCAGTTCGAGGGCCTGAAGGTCGGCGCCACGCTCAAGCTCGGCAACCAGCCGTGGACGGTGGTCGGCATCTTCGCGTCGGGTGATGCGATGGAGTCCGAGCTGTGGGCCGATGCCAACGTCGTCAACGACACCTACCGCCGCGGCGCGGGTCGCAACTCCGCGACCGTGAAGCTGGAGAACCCGGGCGCCATCAAGGCATTCAGCGAATCGCTGGAGAACAACCCGCAGCTCAAGGTCAAGGCGAGCACGACGCTGGCCTTCTTCCAGAAGCAGTCCGAGCGCATGACCCAGGTGCTGCGCATCATCGGCATCACGGTCGGCGCCATCATGGCGGTGGGGGCAGTGTTCGGCGCGCTCAACACTATGTTCGCCGCCGTGGCCGCTCGGGCCCGGGAAATTGCCACGCTGCGCGCCATCGGCTTTCGCGGCCTGCCGGTCGTCATCGCGGTGATGCTGGAGACCACATTGCTGGCGCTGGCGGGCGGCCTGATCGGCGGGGCCATCGCCTGGCTGCTGTTCAACGGCTTCGAGGCCTCGACGATGTCCGCCGGTTCGGTCGGCAAGCTGAGCTTCAACCTGGCGGTGTCGCCTCAGCTGCTCTGGGAAGGCGTCAAGTGGGCGCTGGCCATCGGCTTCATCGGCGGCTTGTTCCCGGCCGTGCGGGCGGCGTCGCTGCCGGTGACGACGGCCCTGCGGGAGGCGTGACCGAGCAGACCCGGGGCCGCGTCAGTCGAGACCGGTTTGCGCCAGGAACCGGGGCGCCTGCCGCCGTCGGCTGGCCTGTTCGTACGCATGGCCGAGCCCCAGGATCCTGGCGTCTTGCCAGGCGAGCCCCGCGAACGACAGGCCGGTCGGCAGGCCGCCCACGAAGCCCATCGGCACGGTGAGGTGCGGATAGCCGGCAATCGCGAAGAAGGAACCCATGCCGCCACCGGTGAAGCGGTCACCCAGCAGGTGGTCGATCGGCCAGGCAATGCTGCCGGTCGGGCCCACGACGGCGTCGAGCTGGTGGGTCTTGAACAGCGCGTCGATGCCCTCCTCGCGGGCGTAGCGGCGGCAGTTGTCCACGGCTTCGACATACGCCGGTGCGTCCAGGCCGGTCGTGGCCTCGGCGGCCTCCAGGGTCTCCTGGGCGAAGAAAGGCATCACGCGGGCGGCGTTGGCCTGGTTCCAGGCGATGACGTCGGCGAGCGTCTTGACCGGCGCATCGCTCTGATAGCCGCTCAGGTAAGCCGCCAGGCCGGCCTTGAGCTCATGGATCAGCACGGTGAACTCGGTGCTGCGAGCCTTGTCGCGGTTGGGGATCTCCAACGGGTCGATCAGCACGGCGCCCTGGGTGCGGAGCACGTCCAGGGCCGCTTCGAACAGCGCAGCGACGCCGGGTTGATTGGGCACGGCATGGCGGATCACGCCGATGCGCGCGCCGCGCAGCGCGTCGGGGTTCAGGGCTCGCTCGAAGTCGGGTAGTGCGGCCGGCTGGGCCTGGGTGGCGGTGTCGTTGCGGTCCGGCCCGGCCAGGGCCTGCAACAGCAGCGCAGCATCGCGCACATGGCGAACCATCGGGCCGGCAGTGTCCTGGCTGGCTGAGATCGGGATGATCCCGGCGCGGCTCACGAGGCCGACGGTAGGCTTGAAGCCCACCACGCCGCACAGATGGGCCGGTGAGCAGATGGAGCCGTCCGTTTCGGTTCCGACCGTGAGCGGTGCCAGGCCCGCGGCGGCGGCCGCTGCCGAGCCGGAGCTCGAACCGCTGGGGCTGCGATTGAGGACATGCGGGTTCCGCGTCTGGCCACCCCGGCTGCTCCAGCCGCTGCTCGAGCGGCTGCTGCGGATATTGGCCCATTCGCTGAGATTGGTCTTGCCCAGGATCACCGCGCCGGCCTCGCGCAGGCGCTGCACGATGTGGGCGTCGCGCTGGGCATGCAATCCGGCGAGGGCCAGGGAGCCGGCCGTGGTGGCCATGCGGTCTGCCGTGGCGATGTTGTCCTTGATGAGGACCGGGATGCCGTGCAGCGGCCCGCGGACGCGAGCGGCCTTGCCGCGACGCTCCGCGTCGAGCTGGCGGGCCTGGGCGAGCGCATCCGGGTTGAGTTCGATCACCGCACGCAGCGTCGGGCCGCGCCGGTCGATCGCTTCGATGCGCTTGAGGCAATGCCGCACCAGGGCCACGGCGCTGAGCCTGCCGGCGGTCATCTCGGCCTGCAGCGCGGTCACGTCCATGGCATCCAGCGCCCTGTCTCGCGGCACACTGAAGCGCTGCCCGGAGCCCGGGGCCGCCTGCGTGGCATCCGCCGCCATGGCCGCCAGACCGGCGCCGGCTGCGCTGGCCACAAACCCCCGTCGACTCGCCGTGCTGCCCATGCCGCCTGCCCCTTCGTGGTGGTGAAGACCGCGATTTTGGGCGCCCGGGCGGCCCGCGTCAGCGCGGGATGACCATGGCCCCAGGGCGTGCTAGCTGAACACCGCCAGCAGCCGCTCCAGCGCGACGGTGAACGGCGTCTGCATCAGCGGCAGCGTGGCCACCATGCCGATCAGGCCGACGCTGACCGTCAGCGGAAAGCCGACCGAGAAGACGCCGATCTGCGGCGCGACACGCGAAATCACGCCGAGCACGAGGTTCACGAACATCAGCATCGTGATCAGCGGCAGCGCAATCCACAGGCCGATGCTGAAGATCTCGGCGCCCCACTGCTGCGGCGCGGCGGCGCGCAAGAAGGCGAAGGGCTCGCCGCCCACCGGAAAGGCGTGGAAGCTCTGGATCAGCGCATGGATCAGCAGCAGGTGGCCGTTGATGGCGATGAACAGGAACGCGACCATGCTGCCGAAGAAGCGGGCACTGGCGGTGCCCTGAGAGCCGGTGCCGGGGTCGAAGAAGCCGGCGAAGTTCAAGCCCATCTGCAGGCCGATGATCTCGCCGGCGAACTCCAGCGCGGCGAAGACGATGCGCACCGCGAAGCCCATCGACAGGCCGATCACCAGTTGCTGCGCGACCAGCAACGTGAGCGTGGGCAGGGAGTCGAGTGGGGTGGGCGGAATGTCGGGCAGCGACGGCTGCGCGGCGACCGCGATGAACAGGGCCAGTCCGACGCGCAGGCGCAGGGGCACGTTGCGCTGGCTGAAGGTCGGCATGCCGGCGAACAGGGCCAGCGTGCGGATGAAGGGCCAGAGGAGGGGGTTGAGCCAGGCGAGGAGCTGGGCTTCGGTGACGGTGAACATGGGGTCTTCGTTCTGCAGGTTAGGTTGCTTTTGCGAAGAGCCTTTGCAGCTCGGTGCACCGTGCCGGGAGTCCGCCCCGGCGGGCGGGTAACTTTTCTCTGTCGCGCCAGAGAAAAGTCACCAAAAGAGAGGCGCTGAACCGCACACCAGCGGATGGGTGGCGAGGCTCACGCGCGAAAACACCCGCTCGGACCGTGCGCAGAAGCGACCCGCTGCGCTCTCGCCTCCCACCTTGCACGAGCGCCAGCACCCGTGCCTTCACCACGTTCAACGTCGGCTGCACGCCGAACTCATCAGTGAATGCACCACATGCCACGACGCGCCGTCGACGGCGCTTGTCTTCCACTCGTGAGTTCGGCGTGCAGCCGACGTTAGGCGCACGGACGGTGATTGAGCTCGGGCCGTGACAAGGACAGCAGCGAGAGCGCAGCGGCTCGCCTCGGGTGAGGCTCTGAGCGTTCGTTCTCGCGCGATGTCCTTGGCCGGCCAGAGGCGACTTGCGGTTCAGCGCCTCTTCTTTGGTGACTTTCTTCTGGCGCAGCAGAAGAAAGTGACCCGCCCGCCGGGGCGGACTCCCGGCACGGTGCACTGAGCTGCAAAGGCTCCTCGCAAAAGCCACCGCCGCGTACCTCGCCATCACCCCACCACCGAAGGAATCGTCTGCAACGTCCTCTGGATGTATTCCACCAGCTGCGTGACCATCCACGGCCCCGCCACCGCCAGCGTCAGCACCGCCGCAATGACCTTCGGCACGAACGACAGCGTCGCCTCGTTGATCTGCGTGGCCGCCTGGATCACGCTGATCACCACACCCACCAGCAGCACGACGATCAGGATCGGGGCCGACACCAGCATCAGCATGTACAGGCCCTGCTGGCCGAAGGTGAAAACTTGTTGTGCGTCCATGTCAGGTCACGAAAGAAGCAGCAAGGGAGCCGAGCAGCAGGTTCCAGCCGTCGGCCAGCACGAACAGCATCAGCTTGAAGGGCAGGGCGACGAGCACCGGCGACAGCATCATCATCCCGAGGCTCATCAGCACGCTGGCCACGATCATGTCGATGACCAGGAAGGGGATGAAGATCAGGAAGGCGATCTGGAAGGCGCTCTTCAGCTCGCTGGTCACGAAGGCCGGCACCAGCACCTTGAAGGGCACGTCCTCGGCCTTCACGCTCGGGTCCAGCTTCGCCAGGCGCGCGAACAGGGCCACGTCGGCCTGGCGCGTCTGCTTCAGCATGAAGCCGCGCATCGGCACCTCGGCACGCTTCAAGGCGTCGTCGAACTGGATCGTGCCGGCGCTGTAGGGCTGCCAGGCCTCGGCATAGACCTTGTCCAGCGTCGGGCTCATCACGAAGAAGGTCAGGAACAGGCTCAGGCCGACGATCACCTGGTTGGGCGGCGCGGCCTGGGTGCCGAGCGCCTGGCGCATCAGGCTCAGCACGATGGCGATGCGCGTGAAGGCCGTCATCATCAGCAGCACGGCCGGCAGGAAGCCGAGCGCGGTGAAGAACAGCAGCGTCTGGATCGGCACCGAGTAGCTGCCGCCTGCGCCCTGGCCGACGAGCAGCGGCAGCGAGGCGGGTGGGCTCTGCGTCTGGGCGATGGCGCTGCCGGCGGCCAGCAGCGTCAGGCCGATCAGGTGCTTAGGCTTCATCGCCACGCTCCTTCTTGAGGAGCTTGGCGAACGAGGCGGGTGCCGGTGGCTCCGCCTGAGGCGGCAGCGTGTGCAGCGTGGTGATGCTCTGCGCGGTGGCGCCGAGCACCAGCCAGCGACGGTCTTCGCCCTGGCCGACCTCGACCACCAGCAGGCGCTGGTTCGGCGCCGTGGGCAGTTGCGCCACGACCCGCAGCACGCCGGCGGCCGCCGCACCGCCGATCGGCGTGCGCTTGAGCAGCCACAGCGCGACCGGGATCAGCGCGACGATCCCGAGGAACCAGAGAAAGGGAAGCAGGCCGGAAGCATTCATGCCTCGGCATTCTGCGGAGCGACTTGAGGCCTTGAAGCCGCCAACAGGCGGTGCTTGAGGGGGCTATTCGGTGGAACACGAAGTGCCACGGAGGCACACAGACACAGAGAGGTCAGGCCTTCGCCACCAGCGTGCTGTGTCTGTGCCTTTGTGTCTCTTTGGCTGTGTTCGCTGTCCTCAAGCAGATTTGGACAGGCGGCGCATGCGCTCCGACGGCGTGACGATGTCGGTCAGGCGGATACCGAACTTGTCGTTCACGACGACCACCTCGCCCTGGGCGATCAGGTAGCCATTGACGAGCACGTCCATCGGCTCGCCGGCGAGTGCGTCCAGTTCCACCACCGAGCCCTGGGCCAGTTGCAGGATGTTCTTGATCGGGATGCGCGTGCGGCCGAGTTCCACCGTGAGCTGGACGGGGATGTCCAGGATCATGTTGATGTCGCCCGCCGGGCCGCCCGCGGCGGTGGGCGTGAAGTTGGCGAAGCTCGGCGTGGACACCTGCTCCGGTGCCACTTCGGTCACCACCTCGGTGGAGGCGGCGGGCGCGGCGGAGGCTTCGGCCAGGGCCGCAGCCCATTCGGCCGCCATCGCGTCCTGTTCTTCTTGGCTCGGTGAATCAGGGCTCATGTTTGGCTCCCAACCAGCTTTCCTGCGAGCTGGTCAGCATCTTGTCGATCTTGAGGGCGTAGCGGCTGTTGGACGTGCCGTAGTGGCACTGGAACACGGGGACTCCGTCGACCTTGGCCTGGATCATCGGTTCGAGGTCCAGCTCGATGAAGTCGCCCGGTTTGAAGGCCAGCAACTGTTCCACCGTGGCGGGCGCCGTGCCGAGTTCGGCCACCAGTTCCACTTCGGCAGCCTGGATCTGGGTCTTGAGCAGATTGATCCAGCGGCGGTCCGGCTCGGAGGAATCGCCCACGGTCGTCGAATACAGCACGTCCCGGATGGGCTCCAGCGTGGAGTAGGGGATGCAGAAGTAGATCGTGCCGCTGGTTTCACCGATCTCCAGCGTGAAGGAGGTCGACACGACGATCTCGCTCGGCGTGGCGATGTTGGCGAACTGCGGCTGCATCTCCGAGCGTTGGTACTCCAGCTCCAGCGGATAGATGCCCTTCCAGGCCTTGTGATACTCGGTCAGCACCACCTCGACGATGCGCGTGATGACGCGCTGCTCCGTCGGGGAGAAGTCACGGCCCTCGATGCGGGCGTGGAACTTGCCGATGCCGCCGAACAGGCTGTCGATGACGGCAAACACCAGCGTCGGGTCGCAGACGATCAGCCCGCTGCCGCGCAGCGGCTTCACCGACACGATGTTGAAATTGGTCGGGACGACGATCTCGCGCAGGAAGGCGCTGTACTTCTGCACCTTGATGCCGCCGATGGCGACTTCCGGGCTCTTGCGGATGAAGTTGAACATCCCCACGCGGATGTTGCGCGCGAAGCGTTCGTTGATGATTTCCATCGTGGGCATGCGCCCACGGACGATCCGTTCCTGGCTCGCGATGTTGTATTCGCGAATGCCGCCGACCTGCTCCTCTTCCTGCTCGAGCTTCTGGCTCTCGCCGGTGATGCCCTGGAGCAGTGCATCGACTTCGTCTTGGGAAAGAATCTGCTGATTCATGGCGGGAGCACGCGCGCTACTGGACGATGAAGTTGGAGAACAGGACCTGGGTCACCGGGTTTTCGACGGCGGTCTTCTTTTTCTTCTTCTTTTTCTTGGGTGAGTCGCCGCTGTCCTCGTCCTCGTCCTCGACCTCGATGCCCATCGGTCGGACCGACTCCCGCATGATTTCCTTGGCGAGCTTTTCCTTGCCTTCGCGGCTGAGCAGCTCGGCCGCGGTCTTGTGCGACAGCACCATCAGCACATTGCTGCGGATGGCCGGCATGTAGGCCTTGATCTGGTCAGCGAACTTCGGGTCCTCGACCTGCAGCGTCACGCCGACCTGGGCGAAGCGGTCCACGTCCTTGTCGGCCAGGTTGACGGTGAAGGGGTCCAGCGGCACGAAGGTCGGCGGGTGATCGGACTTGGCGTGGGCCTTGGGCTTGGCAGGTGCCTCCACGGCTTCGCCGTCCTCGCCGTCTTCGGCGGCCGGCTTCTTCTTGAGCAGCATGAAGGCCGCACCGCCGCCCACCAGCACGAGTAGCAGCACGGCGGCGAGGATGATGATGAGCTTCTTCTTGCCGCCCCCGGTGGGTGCGGCAGCAGCGGGTTCGGCAGCCGGCGCAGTCGCCATGAACACTCCTTGAATCGTCCACCGCCCGACGCGCACCTGACGGGCTGCGGGCACATGGCGGCCGATTATTGACCCGGGCCAGCCCGGGGAAACCTCGATCAGGTCACGCCAGGCGTGGCTATTTCCGCTTCATCCTCAGGCAAATGTGTCGAGCAGGCCCGCCGCGCGGCGGAGGGCGACCTGCGCCGTCCCAGTCGTGCCACTGATCCGGCCGCCGACGGTGCCCGCCGATCGGTCGCTGCCTTCCTTGCCGCCACCGGTGTTGGTGTCACCGGCCTGCGCGTCGCGCCGGGCCTGCTGGAAGACACCGCCGCCCGACAGGGTCAGGCCCTGGCCCTGCAGTGCGGCCGCCAGATCCGGCAGGCTGCGTTCGAGTGCCTGGCGGGTCTCGACCTGCACCGCGTGGAAGGACACCTGGGCCTGGCCACCGTCCACGATGATCTGCACCGCCACCGGGCCCATGTCGGCCGGGTTGAGCTGCAGTTCGGCCTGCTGGATGCCGTCGGACGCCAGCAGGCTCACGCGGGCCGCCAGCTCGGGCGCAAAGCCGGGGCTGTGCAGCGCGGCGTGGACCTGGCCCGTCGCCGGCGTGGCTGGGGCGTCGGGTGCGCTGATGCCGGTCGGCATCGACTGCGCCAGCACGGCCGCGAAGGATGTGGGACCCCCCTCGGTCGCGCCGGGGCCGCGAAGCGCTGGCATGTCGGGCGCGTGGGCGCTGGTGGTGACCACCGTCTCCGACGCACCGTTGCGGTTGGACAGCGCCGCCTTGTCGACCACCGCGTCGGTGGCACGGGCGCGAGCGGCTTCGGCGCCGCGCACGGCGGTGTTGGTCAGCTGGCGGTCGGCGGTGGCGGACTTGGCGTCGGGCGGGTCGGTCGGTCGCGTGGCGCTGCCGGGGGCGACGTCGTCGGCACCGGCGAGGCCTCGCGCGGCGCGAGCGGCGGCGCCTGGCCGGCCACTCGCGGCGCCAGCGGGGCCGTCCGATGTGACGCGGGTGTCTGCCGACAGCGCGCCGGCCTGCGCCGGATCCGTCGACATCGTCGGCGTCGGCAGGGCCAGGCCGATGAGCTGGGTGAACTCGGTCAGGCTCGACGCGCGGTCGGGCCCGTCGGCGGCGTCAGCGGGCCGGTCGGTGACGCTCGCCGTCTCACCGGTCGAGGCATCCGTCGAGTCGCCATCCTGGGTGGCCTGCGCGGCGGGCTGCCCGGCCTGCGGGCCGGCGCCCACGGGCTTGGCGGGTGGCGCTGGCGTGTCCTTGCGGCGTGTTGCGGCGTTCGAGCTGGCTGACGTCCCGGGCGATGCCGGGGCCGGAGCTGCCGCCGGTGGCGCTTCTGCGCTGGCGTGAGCCTCAGGCGCCTCGGGGACCGGGCCCGTCTTTGGCGGTGTCACCAGAGCCGGCTGCTCGCTCATGATCTGCATGAAGCTCGGACCGCCATGCGGGCCGGGGTTCGGCCCGGCAGGTGGCGCGGCCGGTGGCAACAGGGTGGGCTTGGGGGAGACGAACTGGGCGCTGCCGAGCATGACCGTCTCCTCAGACCTGGGCCGCGCGGCGCAGGTGGGCGCGGGCGGCAAATTCATCGGTGGCGCGCTGTTCGCGGCGCTGTGCGAGTTTGGTGGCTTCGGCCTGGCGGCGGGCGATCAGCTGGCGCAAGGCGGCGACACGCAGCTCGGCCTGACGCAGGGCTTCCCGGGCGCGGACCTGGCGCTGGTCGGCATGCTGGGCGATGTGATCCTGGGTGTCGACGGCCTGGGTCAGGCGCTGGCCGAAGCTCTGGTAGCAGGCCACGATGTCCATCGTGGTGGCCTGCGCGAAGCTCTGGGTCCAGCGCTGTTGGTACTCCTGTCGGTAGCCCGACAGTTCGCCGTGCTGGGCACGGGCAGCCTGGGCCTGGGCACTGGCGGCATGCAGGGCCTGGGCTGCGGCATCGCGCTCACCTTCGGCGCGTTCGAGCAGCAGGCTCAGGGTGTCGGTGGCGGTGGCACTCATTCAAACTCCAGCGCAGCGCTGAACCGGCGGTCCGGCGCTCAGTCGTTATCGGCTGGCGCCCAAACGAGGTTTAGGCGCCCTGGACCACGGCCTGCAGCTGGCTGACGCTGGCGTGAAGAAGTGCCGGGCTGTGCATGTCCTGCTGCAGCAGCCGCGTCATGTCGGCGTGCAGGCGAACGGCCAGGTCCAGCTCGAGGTCGGCCCCCGGGGCATAGGCGCCGAGCTGGATCAGGTCGCGGGCCTTGTTGTATTTCGCCAGAAGCTGGCGAAACCGACGGGCGGAATCGACCTGGTTTTGGGGTGCAACACTGGTCATCACCCGCGAGACCGAGCGCTCGATGTCGATCGCCGGGTAGTGGCCGGCCTCGGCCAGCTCGCGTGAGAGCACGATGTGTCCGTCCAGGATGCCGCGTGCCGCGTCGGCGATCGGGTCCTGCGGGTCGTCGCCTTCGGTGAGCACGGTGTAGAAGGCCGTGATGGAGCCTTCACCCGGCAGGCCGTTGCCGCTGCGCTCCACCAGCTGGGGCAACTTGGCGAAGCAGCTCGGCGGGTAGCCCTTGGTGGCCGGCGGCTCGCCGATGGCCAGGGCGATCTCGCGCTGCGCCATCGCGTAGCGGGTGAGTGAGTCCATCAGCAGCAGCACGTGGCGGCCCTGGTCGCGGAAGTGCTCGGCAATGGCCGTCGCATAGTGCGCACCCTGCATGCGCATCAGCGGCGGCGCATCGGCCGGGGCGGCGACCACCACGCTGCGGCGGCGGCCCTCCTCGCCGAGGATGTCCTCGATGAATTCCTTCACCTCGCGGCCGCGTTCTCCGATCAGGCCGACGACGATGACGTCAGCTTGCGTGTAGCGGGCCATCATGCCCAGCAGCACCGACTTGCCCACGCCCGTGCCGGCAAACAGGCCCAGCCGCTGGCCGCGGCCCACGGTCAGCAGCGCGTTGATCGCGCGAACGCCGGTATCCAGCGGCATGCGCACCGGGTCGCGGTCCATCGCATTGATGGGTCGGCGCACCATGGGTTCGTTGTGGATGTCGGCGAGGTCGCCGCCGCGGTCCAGCGGATGGCCGTGGGGGTCCACCACGCGGCCCAGCAGACCGTCGCCCATCGGCAGGTGCAGGCCGCGGTCCTCGCCGCGCCGCCAGGGGTGGAGCGGCTGGCCGAGCTTCGGGGCCAGCGGGGGCAGGTGGCGCGGCACAACGCTGGCGCCGCTGGACAGGCCCTGCACCTCGTCGGTCGGCATCAGGTAGGCCCGGTCGCCCGAGAAGCCCACCACTTCGGCGTTGACCGGCGCCGCGCCGCGGCGCGGGTTGTTGCCGCTGCTGGGCATCTGGATGCGGCAGACCGAGCCGAGCGGCACCTTGATGCCGGTGGCCTCCAGCACGAGGCCGGCCACGCGCACCAGCTTGCCCTGGCATTCGAGCGGGCCGGCGTTGCCGGCGAGGGTTTCGAGGTCGCCCAGGTAGCGCTGCCAGCGGGCAGTGCGCTCACTCGTCGTCATCGCTGCCGCCCCGGCGGTCTTCCCAGATCGACTGCTGGCCGATGGCCGACACGGCCTGCTGCCAGCGGGTGGCCAGCGTGGCGTCGACGCTGGCGATGTCGGCATCGACCCTCACGCCGCCGCGGGCCACTTCCGGGTCGGGCACGAGTTGCGCTTCACGGGCCTCCAGCTCGCGGCCGGCGCCATCGTGCACCAGGTCGAAGTCGTCTGGGTGCACACGCACGCGCACGTGCCGGGCCGAGAGCTGCAGGGCTTCGACGGCGTCATGCGCCACCCGCGCGATCAGCTCGGGGCGCTGCTCAAGTTCGCTGCGCACGACCTGACGGGCCAGTTCGACGGCAATGCGGGCGACGGCCGCCGCCATCTCGTCTTCGAGCGACCGCATTTCCGCATCGAAGTTCGACACTAGCGTGCCGATCTGCGCACTCATCTGCTTGGCGAAGCTCTGCTTGAAGGCGTCGAGTGCGGCCATGCCATCGCGGTAGCCGTCCTGGTAGCCGCTCTGCCGGGCGGCGTGCACCTGCTCCTGAACGCTCGGTTCGGGCGGCGGCGGCGGTTCGACGGGCGCGGCGGGCGCCGGTGGCTGGGCCTGTGCCGCACCTGGGCGCATCGGCGCAAACGGGGAGGCCGGGGCGCTGCCCAGGTTGTCCAGGCTCCAGGCCTTGGCGCCCTGGATCTCTTCGCCCGGGATGAAACGGGCGTAGGTGGGCGCACGGCGCTCGCCTTCACGGCGATCGGGCGGCGGTACCTGGCGAGGGGGTTGGCGGCTGGTGACCATGTCAGCGATCCGAGGGAAGAACACAGCCACCGAGACACAGAGACACAGAGAGAGACGGCGTGTCTCTGTGTCTCTGCGTCTCTGTGGCGTGTTTCATGGGCGCGGGCAGCCTGCAGGCTTGCGTCATACAAACTGGTCGTCGCCGCCGCCGGCGAGCACGATCTGGCCTTCGTCGACGAGGCGGCGCACGATCTTGAGCATTTCCTTCTGCTCGGCCTCGACCTCGGACAGGCGCACCGGGCCGCGGGTTTCGAGGTCTTCCCGCAGCGTCTCGGCCGCGCGGGTGGACATGTTGCGGAAGATCTTCTCGCGCAGGTCGGCACTGGCGCCCTTGAGGGCCACGACGAGGCTCTCGCTCTGGACTTCCTTGAGCATCGCCTGGATGCCCTTGTCGTCGATCTTGTTCACGTCGTCGAACGTGAACATGTTGTCCATGATCTTCTGCGCCAGGTCGGAATCGGCCTCGCGGATGTAGTCCAGCACCGAGGCCTCGACGCTGGAGCCCATCATGTTGATGATCTCCGCCGCCGTCTTGGCGCCGCCCAGCGAGCTCTTCTTCATGCGCTCGCCGCCGGCCAGGATTTGGCTCATGACCTCGTTGAGGTCCTTCAGCGCCGTCGGCTGGATGCCGTCGAGCGTGGCGATGCGGATCAGCACCTCGTTGCGGCCGCGCTCGGTGAACAGCTTGAGCACCTGGCTGGTCTGGTCGTAGTCCAGGTGGGCCAGGATGGCGGCAATGATCTGCGGGTGCTCGTTGCGCAGGAGCTCGGCCACGCTCGCGGCATCCATCCACTTCAGGCTCTCGATGGAGGACACGTCGCTGCCTTGCAGGATGCGGTCCAGCAGCAGGTTGGCCTTGTCCTCGCCGAGCGCCTTGCGCAGCACGGCGCGCACGTACTCGTCGGTGTCGGTGACCAGCGTGCTTTGCGTCTCGGCGACCGAGTCGAACTTCTCGAGCACCTCCTCGACCTGCGCGCGCTTGATGACCTTGAGCTTGGCGATCGTCTCGCCCAGCGCCTGCACTTCCTTCGGCGACAGATGCTTGAAGACCTCGCTGGCTTCTTCCTCGCCGAGCGACATCAACAGGATGGCTGCGTTCTCGATGCCCTTGTCGTCCATGTTCAATCCTCACGCACCACAAGCGTAGTGCATCCCCTCGGGCCGAGCGCCGGGCCGCTCCCAAGCCGGCCCGTTCGGCGATGTGCGCGCGGCTGGATGCCGCAAGCATCGCCGTCCCCTCGGGGGACCGGCCAAGGTGCGCCTTGGACGAGGGGCATATCGCTATGCCGCCTCGCCCGACATCCAGTCGCGCACGATGTTGGCAACCGCCACCGGATTGTCGCGCGCCAGCGACCGGGCGCGGTCGAGCTTTTCGCTGTGGACCGGGGCTTCGAGCTTGGGCATGCCGTCCGCGCCGGGCAGCAGTTCGGTGTCGTCCACGACCTCGTCGACGGTCTCGGGCTTGTCCTCCGGCGGCAGCGGCGCGGCCGCCTTGATCGCCGGGCGGATCATGCCGAAGACGGCGATCAGCGCGATGGCCACGAAGGCCAGCGGCACGATGGCGCTGCGGGCGATGTCGATCAGCCAGGGCTGCTTGTAGAAGGGCACGTCCACGGGCTCGGCCTTGTCAACGACGAAGGGAGCGCTGATCACCTTGACCGAGTCGCCGCGGTCCGCGTTGAAGCCCATGGCTTCCTTCACCAGGTCGGTGAGCCGGTTGATTTCCTCTGCCGGCACCGGCTGGTTGGTGGTCTTGCCCTTGGCGTCCGTCACCGAGCGGTGGTTCACGACGATGGCCGCGTTCAGCCGCTTGACGTTGCCGACCGCGCCGCGCGTCACGCGCACCGTCTTGTCGAGCTCGTAGTTGGTGACCTGCTCGCGGCGGCTGCTGTTGGTGCCAGCGCCGCCCTGGGCCGCCTGCAGCGGGGCGCTCGCGCCGTTGATCGGGGCGGTGGCCGGCACGGGCGGCTGGTTGGTGGCGGCACCCGGCACGCCGGTCGGCGGCGCGGTGTTGGCGTTGATGCTCTCGTTGTTCTGGCTGGAGCGCACCGCGGCCTGGGCGTTGGGGCCCTGGTTGGGGCGGTACTCCTCGGCGGTCGCCTCCGTCTGCGAGAAGTCGACGTCGGCGGTCACGGTCGCACGCAGGTTGTCGCGGCCCACCACGGGCTCGAGCAGCTCGAAGATGCGCTTGTTGTAGCCCGCCTCGATCTGCTGCTTGTACTGCAGTTGCTGGCCGTCCAGGCCGGTGGCGGGGTCTGCGCCGGTCTGGGAGAGCAGGGCACCGGTCTGGTCGAGCACGCTGACCGCCTTGGGGTTGAGCTCGGGCACGCTGCTGGAGACGAGGTGCACGATGCCGGCGATCTGGCTGCGGTCCAGCGTACGGCCGCCGCGCAGGGTCAGCATCACGCTGGCGCTGGGCTTCTGCTGTTCGCGGAAGAAGCCGTTCTGCTGCGGCATGGCCAGGTGCACGCGCGCATCGGCCACGTCGGACATGGCGGTGATCGTGCGGGTGAGTTCACCCTCCAGCGCCCGCTGGAAGTTCAGGCGCTCGTTGAACTGCGTCTGCCCGATGCTGGACTTGTCCATCAGCTCGAAGCCGACCGCATTGCCGGTGCCACCCTTGGGCAGCCCTTGTGCCGCGAGTTTCATGCGCAGCTCGTAGACCTGGCCGGCCGGCACGAGGATGGTGCCGCCGGCCTCGTGCTTGTAGGGCACCTGCATGGCCGCCAGCTGGCCGATGACGGCGCCGCCGTCCTTGTCGGCCAGGCCGGTGAACAGCGGTCGGTAGTCGCCCTGGGAGGACCACAGCGTGATCGCCAGCACTGCGCCGGCCAGGGCCAGCAGGCCGGCACCCATCGTGAGCTTGCTGCGCAGCGGCAGGCCGTTCAGGCGCTGGACGAAGTTGGGCTGCGCATCGACCGGCGTGATCATCACCGGGGCGGCGGCAGCGGGGGCGCTCAGGGCGTTGTCCATCGAGGGCAGGGGTCAGAGGCAGGGTCGGACGTCGACCGATGGCGCAGATTATTTGTGTCGCCCCCCCTCAAGAAAGCTTGGAAGTGGCCGACCGCGCCCGCACATCTCGACGCTTCGCGCGTGTGACTTGATGCCACAGTGCCGCTCCATGGACATGAAGCTGCGCCCCTTCGACTTTGCCCAGGCTGCCGCCCGTGCAGGGCTGGCAGTCAATGGCCAGCCCCTGGCCGCCAAGCCCGCTGCGACCGCTGGCGCGAGCTTCGGCGACGCCATGACCCAGGCCCTGAAGAACGTCAGCGCCCAGCAGACGGAGGCCTCTCGCCTGCAGCGCGAGGTGCAGCTGGACAACCCCACCGTCAGCCTCGAAGAGACGATGGTGGCCATGCAGAAGGCCCAGATCGGCTTCCAGGCCACGCTGCAGGTGCGCAACCGACTGGTGTCGGCCTACTCCGAGATCATGAACATGCAGATCTGAGCCTGCTGCGGGGCTCAGCAGCCGTCGACCTTGCGGGCGTCGGTGCCGCAGACCTGCGGCCGCCCGACCGGGCTCAGGTCGATGCGTAGCTGCTGGTTGCGGTCGTTGGACAGGCCGATGCGCGTCCAGTTCAGCGCCTGGCCCATGCCGCCCTGGAAGGTGACACCCTGGCCGGCCTGCAGCAGCGTCCCCTTGAAGTCCTGCGAATTCACGGAGCCCAGTTCGCACCGGGGGGCGCCGGTGTCGCAGTTGCAGGGGGCCTGGCGGCTCAGGCCCCAGCACCATTGCCGGCCACTGCTGAAGCTGACATAGGTGTTGCGGCCTTCGTCCACGCTCAGCGTGCGGGCGCGGCGCAGATCCTGCTCCAGCAGGCCCGCGACATGCCGCAGCTTCTGGCGTGCGAGGTGGTCGGCATAGCTCGGGACGGCCACCGCCAGGATCAGGCCCAGCAGCACCATCACGAAAGCCACCTCGATCAAGGTGAAGCCTCGCAGGCGCCGGGTCATGGGTCGAGCTTGAGCAGCCGGCGCCGCTTCTGAGTCTGGTCGACGTAGACCTGCAGCGACCGCGTCGCCGTGGTGTCGAGATCGACGAAAGAGCAGCCCAGCTGCTGCATGCCGTGGCTGTCGCCGCTGATCGGGCTGACGTGGTGGGGCAGCAGCGCCACGCGCAGCGCACTGATGCGGTCCAGCTCCAGCACCAGACCTTCAGCGACCTGGCCGGTCGGCAGCGGCGCGAAGTCGGGCGGCAGGGCCAGCGCCAGACCGCCGATGCTGACGTCCAGCACGCGCAGGGCGCGCCCGGGCTGCGCGTCGCCGGGCAGTACGACGCGCGGGTAGGTGCTGCCGGCAGGTTGGACGCGGTAGGACTGGCGGCGCTGGAACCGGTACAGCCGGGTTGGCAGCGTGCTGCGCAGCACGGTGCCCTGGTCGCCGCTGACGAGGACGGCGGCGTCCAGTTCGAACTGCAGCTTGATCGTGCCCAGGTAGGCCACGGCGGTGATCTCACCGCCGGCCACCAGCGCTTGGCTGATGCCGTCGGGGTCGGTGCTCAGGGCCAGGCCGATCAGGTCGGCCTCCGGGTCGAGCACGGTGATCCGGCTGGCGAGCCCCTGGCCGTGCGGTCCGCTCAGCCGCACGCCCGCGCCATCACGCTGCAATTGCTGCAGATAGGCCGTGATCTCGGCCGCGGAGGCGACGCGCAGTTCCTCCGGAATGGCTTCGTGGGCGCTCATGCCGCGATGGTAGCCGCGCGCCGGCGAGGCTGCGCAGCCGAGTCCGGCATCAATGCACGAGTCGGCTCTTGCCTTTCAGGACGTGGTCGAGGTCTTCGAGCCAGGGCTCGGCCAGGTGGCGGATCTCGGCGTCGTTGAGCAGGATGCGCTGCATGATGCGCGTCTTGAGCTGCGATTCGCCGGCGCCGAGCTGCTGGTGGCTGGCCGCCGCCTTGAGCTGGGAAATCAACAGCACGCAGGCGCCTTCGAGCTTGACGACTTCGTCCCAGTTGCCGGTGCGGGCGGCGGACAGCATGTCGGCACTCGCCTGCTCGATGGCTTCGTAGTAATTCAGCAATTCGGAGTTCATGGCGCAGTCACCGGCTGGATCTTGTGGAAGAGCTCAGGCAGCGCGCGCAGCGTCTGCACCGAGGGCGGCCGGCGTCTGGGCGATGGCGTTCCAGGCATCGCGCACAGGGGTGAGCAGACGCTGGCATTCCTCGATCGCCGCCAGGTCGCTGTGCAGATTGGCCTGGGTGAGGCGCATGCAGACGTATCCGTAGAGTTCGCGCAGGTCCGTGGCGAGGGGGCCGGCGGACAGGTCCAGCCCGGCACGCAGCCCTTCGTCGAGGATGCGCACGGCGCGCGACAGTGCACGGCCCTTGATCTCCACGTTGCCGATCTTGATGGCCTGCACGGCCTGGTTCATGGCATCGAAGACACCATCGAACAGCATGGCGACCAGGCGGTGCGGGCTGGCGGACTGCACATCGGTCTCCAGGCCGACCTTGGCGTACAGGGTGGCGCGCTGGTTGCGGGAGGCGAAGGGGGAAGACATGTTGCCGTACATGGAGGTCTCGGGAGAGGCGTCGTCGTGTTGACTGTTTTTCGGCCTTCCCGGGGCTGACTTGAGCCACTTGAAGCGGAACATTTCGCCCATTCTCGGGCTTGTTCCGCAGACTGCCGGCGGCGCGACGGATGCCGCGTCGAGCGCAAGAAAAAGGCGACCCCGGGGGTCGCCTGTCTGGCCGCGTCCGGCAGGTTCACTTGTTGAGCTGGGCCAGTTGCTGGGTCAGGTAGCTCGACAGGTTGTTCAGCTGGCTCATCTTCGTGTCCAGCGCCGCGTACTGCGCGCGCAAGCGCTTCTCCGTGGATGCGGTGCGCTGGGACAGGGCATCGACGTTCTTGTTGTTGCTGTCGATCTGGTCCTGGATGCCCTTCTCCCGGGCCGACACGCTGCCATCGATGCTCAGCACCTGGTCGACCAGTGAGCGGATGCGGACCGCGAAGCCGCTGTTGCTGTCGTCGGTCTTGTCGACGCCCATGAAGAACTGCTTCAGGTCGGCCAGGTTTGCGAGCGCCTTGTCCAGCTTGGCGCCGGCCGTGGGCAGGTTGCCGTCCGAGCCCGGCGCCAGTCCGACGTCCGCAAGCCGCGTCAAGGTTCCGCCCAGCGAGGTCACGCCGCCGGCAATGCCGCGCAGCCGGTTGTTGAGCCCCACCGCGGTGCTGTCGCCCTGCAGGGGCCCGGCCGTCTTGCTGGCGGCGTCGTACTTGGTCTGGCTGCGCAGCAACTGGTTGATGGCGTTGTAGGCCGTCGTGAAGTCGGTGACCGCCTTCTTGATGGCATCGGCATCCTGGCTGACGCTGATGCTGACCGGCGGCGTGGTCTTGAGCAGGATGATGTTCAGGCCGTCGATCGCCGAGGCCAGCGAGTTGCTCTCGGAGCTGATGGGCAAGCCGTTCAGGATGGCGCGTGCATTGGCCGCGGGCAGGCTGAGCGACATCTGACTCACGGTCGTGCTCGGGTCGTAGGCCAGCTGCGACAGGCCGGATGCGTCACCAGAGTTGCCGTCTGCGTCGTTCACCGTCACCCGAAAGCCGTTCGTTTCCCCGGTGTTGCGCGACGTCAGCGTCAGGCGTGACCCGGTGGCATCGGTGACGACGGCAGCGATGACGCCCGCGTTCGCGGCGTTGATCTGATCGCGGACCTGCGCGAGCTGGTCCTGCCCGGTGCCGATGTTGATGGTGACCGGCGTGGCGCCCGACTTGGCGGCGAATGTGGTGGCGCCGTTCGCGTCGGTGGACCAGCTGCCGAGCTCGATGGTGATCGAACCCTGGCCGACCGTCGCCGTCGAGCTCGAGAACGTGGCGGACGCCAGGGTCTGAGCCGCGGCCAGCTGGCTCACGCTGATGCTGGCACTCGTCACCGCGGCGCCCGATCCGGCGGTGACCGTGACGGCGCTGGTGTCGCTGGACGTCGCCTTGGTGCCGGCCCAGGTGTCGGGGCTGGTCAGCTTGGACGCGGCATCGCGCAGGCTCGACAGACTGCTCTGAATCTGGCCGTACGTGGACAGCTGGGTCTTGAGCCCATCCGTGCGTTTGTTGATGTCATTGATCGGCTGCTGCTCGACCGCCATCAACTTGGTGATGATGGATTCGACGTCGAGGCCGCTTCCGAGTCCGAGAGATGAAATGGTGGCCATGGCTCAGCGATGCAAAAAGGCCGATCTACCAGGGGCATATCGGCCGGATGGATCCGGAACTTGAGCCCCGGAATGTAAATTTTTTATCGCTGTCGCCGCGTCGGGCGTCAGCGTTGCAGCAGCGACAGCACCTGCTGGGGCAGCTGATTGGCCTGGGCCACCATCGCATTGCCTGCCTGCTGCAGGATCTGCGCCCGGCTCATGTTGGCGGTTTCCTGGGCGAAGTCGGCGTCCATGATGCGGCTGCGGGCGGCAGTCTGGTTTTCCACCGCCACCTGCAGGTTGGAGATCACCGCGTCGAAGCGCGACTGGATCGCGCCGTACGTGGCCCGGGTGTTGTTGACGGTATTCAGCGCGGAGTCGATGTTGTCGATCACCGTGCCCAGTGCGGCGAAGTTGGCCGTGTTGTCGATCAAGGCCGGGAAGGGCGCGGCACCGGTGCCGAGCAGCGCGACCACCGTCGGGTCGGCGGTCAGGTCGAGCGCCGTGACGGTGATCGAGTCGTTCGCGGTGGTGTTGGCACCGATCTGGAAGGTCTGGCCCGTGCCTGCCGCGACGCCGGCGGTGTCTGCCAGGATCGGCTTGCTGTTGAAGGTGGTGGCGTTGATGATCCGCCAGATTTCCGAGCCGAGCTGCTCGAATTCCTTGTTCAGCGAGTCCTTGTCGGAGTTGCTGTTGGTGGCGTTGCGGGCCTGGACGGTGAGTTCCCGCATGCGCTGCAGGTTGTCGCCGATCTTGCCGAGCGCGCCTTCCGCCGTCTGCGCCAGCGAGATACCGTCGTTGGCGTTGCGGATCGCGACGTTCATGCCGCGGACCTGGGTGTTCATCCGCTCCGCGATGGCCAGGCCGGCCGCGTCATCCTTGGCGGAGTTCACCCGCAGGCCGGACGACAGGCGCTGCATCGACACCGCCAGAGAACTCTGTGAGGCGTTCAGATTGCGCTGAGCGTTCAGCGAGTTGAGGTTGGTGTTGATGGTCTGTGGCATCGCGCACTCCTGGATTCGGTCGCCGAGCCGGCGTCAGTTGCCGAGACTCGATGGACCGAATTCTGAGGAGGGGCGCAACGGCCAAAAGCCCGATCAGAGGGCTAAACCACGGCCAATCCGGTGCCGGCTGGCCGCGCTGGTCGTGACCCAGCGGCCGCTGCGGATCTGGCTTTGCCAGGCCGCCAGCGGCGCCCCCTTGAGGGGGCCGGTGGAGCCGGTACGGGGTGGGTCAATCAGTTGCGCAGGAGGGCCAGGACCTGCTGCGGCAGCTGGTTGGCCTGGGCGACCATCGTGTTGCCTGCCTGCTGCAGGATCTGCGCGCGACTGAGGTTGGCGGTTTCCTGCGCGAAGTCGGCATCCATGATCCGGCTTCGCGAGGCACTTTGGTTCTCGACCGCCACCTGCAGGTTCGAGATCACGGCATCGAAGCGGTTCTGCGAGGCGCCGAGCGTCGCACGCTCGCCGTTGACCTTGTCCAGGGCCGTGTCGATGTTGGTGATCACGGTGTCGATCGCCGTGCCTGTCGCCGTGTTGTCGATCACGGCCCGACCGGCGCCGGTGTTGTCGGTGCCCGCCACCACGGTGATGTTGGTGTCGGTCGTCATGTCAGTGGTGACGATGTCGATGCGATCGTTGCCGGTCGTGTTGGCACCGACCTGGAAGGTCTGCGTGCCGGCGGCGGCCGTCGCGAGCACCGCCTTGCCGTTGAACGTGGTGCCACCCAGCACACGCTGGATTTCCTTGGCCAGCTCGCCGAACTCCTTGTCCAGCGAATCCTTGTCGGCGCTGGTGTTCGTGGCATTGCGGGCCTGCACCGCGAGTTCACGCATGCGCTGCAGGGCGTCGCCCACCTTGGACAGTGCGCCTTCCGCGGTCTGCGCCAGCGAGATGCCGTCGTTGGCGTTTCGGATGGCCACTTGCGAGCCACGCACCTGGGCATTCATGCGCTCGGCGATGGCGAGGCCGGCCGCATCGTCCTTGGCCGAGTTGACACGCAGGCCCGATGACAGGCGCTGCATGGACACGGCCAGGGACGATTGCGACATGGCCGTGTTGCGCTGGGCGTTCAGCGAGGCCAGGTTGGTATTGATGACTTGAGGCATGACTCAATCCTTTCGTTGACGAACAAGTCCGGTGCGAAGCCGGTCAATAGCGGTTGCAACATGCAGCCCCACACGGGGCGGCCACGTCCGCGTCCTGTCCGCGCGCCACCTCGGCGCATCACGGACCGGCTGACCGGACCACGTAGTCCTCGATGAATCGCGAACCCGTTGGACTGGTTATCGTCGGCAGAAGGACTGACTTGAATCCTTTTGCACGCGCCCCTGAAAAACGCCACCCGCGGCGGCGGGATGGCGTGTCAAGGTGCTTGTGCTGGAGGGGTGAGGAGAGCTGTCTTCGCAGGGGACAGTTCACTCAGGGCCAGCGGAGCTGGCCCGGCTTCATCGAAGCAAGGACAGGACTTGCGACGGAATCTGATTCGCCTGGGCGATCATCGCGTTGCCTGCTTGCTGGAGGATGTTGGCACGGGACAGGTTTGCAGTTTCCTGCGCGAAGTCGGCATCCGTGATGCGGCTCTTGGCGGCACTCTGGTTTTCCACGGAGATCTGCAGGTTGCTGATCACCTGGTCGAAGCGGTTCTGGGCCGCACCCAACGTGGCGCGCTCGGAGCTGACCTTGTTGATGGCCGTGTCGATGTTGCCGATGACGGTGTCGATCGCGCTGCCGCCCGCGGTGTTGTCGATCACCGCGCGGCCGGCACCGGTGTTGTCCGTGCCCGCAACGACCGTGATTTCTGCCGCGGTCGTCAGGTCGGTCGTGGCGACGTCGATCCGGTCGTTGCTGGTCACGTTGGCGCCGACCTGGAAGGTCTGCGTGCCGGCGGCCGAGGTGGCCAGGATGGCGCGGCCGTTGAAGGTCGTGCCGCCCAGCACCCGCTGGATTTCCTTGGAGAGTTCACCGAACTCCTTGTCCAGGGAGTCCTTGTCGGCGCTGGTGTTCGTCGCGTTGCGGGCCTGAACGGCCAGCTCGCGCATGCGCTGCAGCGAGTCGTTCACCTTGGCCAGCGCGCCTTCTGCCGTCTGCGACAGCGAGATGCCGTCGTTGGCGTTGCGGATGGCGACGTTGGAGCCGCGCACCTGAGCGTTGAGTCGCTCGGAGATGGCGAGGCCGGCGGCGTCGTCCTTGGCGGAGTTGACCCGCAGGCCCGAAGACAGGCGCTGCAGCGACGTCGCCAGTGAAGACTGAGACGCCGAGGTGTTTCGCTGCGCGTTCAGCGACAGCAGGTTGGTATTGATGATCGAGGCCATGATGCGCTTCCTTTCAACTTGAGATACCCGGCAAGGCGCCGGACGAAGACTCGAGTGCCCGGGTGAGGCACCCGTGCTGTCGGCCAGGAGCGCGCATGGCGGCACGCCCTCGCAGACGACGCCCGACGCCAGTCAACCGTTGAAGCCCGTGGCACCGTCCGTCGACGGCGTCACACCACCTCGGCCTTCCAGCCGGACCACAGACCTGTTGCCAGGTCCGTTGGAATGGCTATCGGACAGCCCAAGAAGTTTCTTGAGCTGCATTTGTCAAGGGTGTGATCTTTTGAACAGAGCCACCGCCAGGTCCTTGTTCGTGGGATCGGTTCGCGGCAGCCGGGAAGCGCATCGGAAGAGGCTGCGGGAACCGACCCGCTCAAGGCGGGGCTCTCCAAGGAGGGGCTTCAGAAAGTTGGCGGGCGGGTCCTTCGACGTGCTGGGTTGGGGAAGCGCGAAACCGCTGCAGGGGTGAAGCGGTCTCCTTGAGGTTTTCGGCCGGCCGCGGCATCGGCAGACGACGAGTAACAAGCCGTCTGCCGGCTTTTTCTGCGGATTGGGCGACGGGTGGCTGCCTAAAGTCCAGCCCACACCGGCCGATCCTGCGCCGGCCATGGAGTCACCGTCATGCGTGCACAGTCCGCACCTGCCCGTTCCAAGAACGCCCACCGCCCGGTCGCGGTGCCGGCGAACGATCCGGCCATGCTGCTGGCCCGCGCCCGCAACGCCGCCTATGCTGAAGCGTCCCGAGGCAACCTGGGCGGTGGCCTGGGCGTGCTTTATGACGCCCTGCAGGACGAGCCGATGAGCCACGACCTGCTGTCCGACATGGCGGCGCTGCTGCTGGCGGCCGGCAAGCTGGAACATGCGGCAGGCTATGCCCAACGCGCCCTGCAGGCACGCAGCCTGCACGGCCCGAGCCTGTACACGTTGGCCTTCGCATTGTCGGGCCTGGGCCAGGTGGACCGCGCGATCGGTGTCCTGACCGAGCTGCAGTCCGGCGCCGGGCGTGACAGCCTGCAGGCCGAGGCGCCGGAACTGATTCCCGTGGCGATGATCGAGCTGGAACGTCTGCATCGCAGCCGCAGCGCCTGAAGCCGGCCCGATTCCGCGACGCATTTCACACCTGCAAGCCCCGGTCTGCGCAAGCGGCCGGGGCTTTGTCTTGCCGCGCCGACGCCCGTGTAGGAATTTGGATGACAAGCCCTTCCTGCCAGGGTGACGGCGCGCACCGACAGCGCCTGATATCGCCGGAGTTGGGCCGTCAACACAATCCGTTTCACTGATCCGCAACTGCCACCCAACTCTGAAACGGAAGCCTGCCATGAACGCCGAACAGATGCTGACCGAGATCCGCGAAGCCAACCTGTCCTACCTGATGCTGGCGCAGAGCCTCATCCGTGCGGACCGTGAGCAGGCGCTCTACCGCCTGGGCATCAGCGAAGACACCGCCACGCTGATCAGCACGCTGAGCACGGCGCAGATCCTGAAGATCGCGTCCGGCAACACCCTGCTGTGCGCCTTCCGCATGAATGACGACCTGGTGTGGGGGCTGCTGACCAACCACAGCAAGCCGGGGGCAAACGAGAGCGTTTCGCGTCTGCACGCCTCCATCCTGATGGCGGGGCGCCACGAGCACGCCTGAAGCCTCCGGCCTGGCGGGTACGCCAGGCCACCCCCCGAGGGGGTTCGGACTGTCGCGGGATTGACCCGCTCCAACGTCCGATGCGGTGCCGCTTGGGAGCGGCCCGGCGCTGCCCCGCAGTCAAAGACACCATTCACCGAGAGAGCCCACCATGCGCGTCAAGAGCATCCTCACCGAAGCCAAGCAGATCGAACGAGCCGTTCAGCTGATCCATCTGGGCGCGCGCCTGCAGGTGCTGGAGTCGGAGACCGACCTGTCCTACGAGCGCCTGCTGCGTCTGTACAAGGAAGTGAGCGGCAAGTCGCCGTCCAAGGGCCAGCTGCCGTTCTCGACGGACTGGTTCATGACCTGGCAGCCCAACATCCACGCCAGCCTCTTCCTGAACATCCACGAGTACCTGAACAAGGCCGCGGAGATGGATGAGATCGACACCGTCATCAAGGCCTACCAGCTCTATCAGGAGCAAACCCAGGCGCAGGGCCTGGAGGCCATGCTGTCGGTGACGCGCGCCTGGCGCCTGGTGAAGTTCGTCGACAACGGCATGCTCACGCTCACCAAGTGCTGCAAGTGCAATGGCCAGTTCGTGACGCATCCGCACGAGATTGCCCGCCACTTCGTCTGCGGCCTGTGCAATCCGCCGGCGCGGGCTGGCAAGGGCCGCGCGCAAGGCGCCATCCAGATGCATTGAGGCCGGGTCCGGCGCCGCTGCGGAAGACCGCCATGAAAGCCGCTCGCGCGCCGTCTGGCGCCTGTGCCGGTCTGCTGCAGCGGGCTGCGGCCAAGCTGTCGGGCGGTCAGGCGGCCGAGGCAGCCCAACTGCTGGCCCAGGCCGTGCAACAGTTCCCGCGCGAGCCCGAACCCTGGCTGCGCTTGGGCAACCTGCTGGCCGGTGCCGGCCACTGGACCCGTGCGGAACGCTGCTACGCGGAGCGCTGTGCGCTCCGGCCTGCCTCGGCCCAGGCGTTCTACAACTGGGGCGTCGCGCTGAGCGAGCTCGGGCGCCCGTCCGATGCGCTCAGCGCGTACGCGCGCTCGCTCGCGCTGCGCCCGGACGATGCGGCCACGCACCATGCCTCGGCACTCAGCCACGCGGCGCGGCAGGACTTCGGGTCCGCGCTCCCCGCGCTGGACCGAGCCGTGGCTCTGGCGCCCGACCGGCTGCACTACCGTGTCGAGCGTGCCCGTGTGCGTGTGCGCATGGGCCAGCCGAGCGCCGCGCTGGCCGATCTGGACGGGCTGCCGGACGACCCGGACGCACTCAACCTGCGCGGCATCGCGCTGCGACAGCTGCACCGGCCTGCCGACGCACTGGCCTGCTATGACCAGGCGCTGGCCTTGCGACCGGGCTTCGTCGAGGCGCTGAACAACCGCGGCAACCTGCGCCTGCTGCAGCGTCGCTTCTCGGCGGCGCTCGACGATCTCGACCAGGCCCTGGTGCGCCAGCCCGACGCCGACTGGCTGCCCGGCCTGCGGCTGTATGCGGCCATGCATCTGTACGACTGGCGCGATCTCCCGGCCCAGCTGGAGCGGCTGCGGCAGGGCGTGAGCGAGGGGCGCCGTGTCATCCAGCCGCTGGCCCTGCAGGGTCTCGTCGATGATCCGGCCCTGCAGCAGCAGGCGGCCCGCCTCTGGGCTCGCCACAGCTTTGCGCCGCGGGCAGACTGGCAGCCCGGCGCGGTCACGCCGGGCGGGCGCATCCGCGTGGCCTACCTGTCGCGTGATTTCCGGGCGCACCCGGTGTCCTTCCTGATGGCCGAGGTGATCGAGCTGCACGACCGCTCGCGCTTCGAGGTCATCGCGCTGAGTTACGGCCCCGCCACGGACGATCCGCTGCGGGCGCGCCTGCGTGCCGCCTTCGACGATTTCATCGACGTCGAATCCCTGTCCGATGCCCAGGTGGCCGACCTCGCCCGGGCGCGGGGTGTCGACGTGCTGGTGGACCTGACCGGGCTGACCGACGGCGCGCGCACCGGCATCCTCGCCTGGCGACCGGCCCCGGTGCAGATGCTCTACCTCGGCACACTCGGCACGTCGGGCTCGCCGGTGTTCGACTACCTGCTCGCTGACGCCATCACCGTGCCGCCCGAGACGCGCGCCGCCCATGACGAATGCATCGTCTGGCTGCCGAGCTACCAGGCCAATGACCGCCGGCGACCGCGCCCCTCGACGCGCGCCGGCCGCATCGCCCTGGGTCTGCCCGTCGAGGCGATGGTGTATTGCTGCTTCAACAACCCTTGCAAGATCACGCCCGAGCAGTTCGCCAGCTGGGCCGAGATCCTTCACGGCGTGCCGGGCAGCGTGCTTTGGGTGCTGGACGAAGACCCGCAGGCGGCCGCCCATCTGCGCGGCCATGCCGAGGCGGCTGGCCTGGCCCCCGGGCGGCTGGTGCTTGCCCGCCGGATGCCGCGCGAGCATTACCTCGCCGCCTTGGCCGAGGCCGATCTCTTCCTCGACACGCTGCCCTACAACGCCGGCACGACCGCCAGTGACGCGCTCTGGATGGGTCTGCCGGTGCTGAGCTTGCCCGGCCGGGCATTTGCAGCCCGGGTCGCGGCGAGCCTGCTGCACGCGGCGGGCCTGCCCGAGCTGATCGCCACCGACCGCGCGGACTACGTGCGGCGGGCCGTGCAGCTGGGTCGCGACGCGCAGGCGCGTGCCGCACTGCGCAAGCGGCTGGCCGGCGTTGATCAGTCGCTGCTGTTCGACACGCCCCGTTTCACGCGGCACCTGGAGCAGGCCTACGCGCTGGCGCATGCGCGGCGGCTGGCAGGCCAGCCCCCGGCGGACCTGAGCGTGCCGCCGATCTCAGGCAGCGAGGGCTGAGGGCGGCTCGCCGGCGAGGGCGCGCGCCCACATCCGTTCGTAGAGGCTTTCGAGGTCGCGCGCCAGGCGCGGCGTGTCGTACAGGCCGGCCGGGCGCTGGGCGATGCGCTCGCGCAGTGCCTGCCGCGCTGCCGGCTCCTGGCCCAGGGCCACGATGCGGTCGATGTAGCCAGCCGGGTCGTGGGCGACGCAGTCGTCGAGACCGGCGGCGTGCAGGATGCTTGCAGCGACACGGCCGGGAAAGGTATCGGTTTGCAGCGTGACGACCGGCACACCGGCCGCGAGCGCGTCGCTGGTGGTGGTGTGGCCGTTGCAAGGCCAGCTGTCCAGGGCCAGGTCGGCGGCCCCCAGTCGGGCGAGATGCGTGTCGGGGTCGGTGGGTGGCGCGAACACCAGCCGGTCGTCGCCGACTCCGGCCTGACGGGCTGCGTCGCGCAGGCGTGCGTCGGCCTGCTCGCCGCCGCTGAGCTGCCAGAGCTGGGCGGTGGGCAGGCGCTGCAGCACGGCCATCCAGGCGGCCCACAGCGGCGGTGTGATCTTGTAGACCGCGTTCGCGCCGAGCAGCACGCAGGCGTTCTCGCGCAGGCCCAGGGTGGCGCGCGGCGGGGGCGGGGGCGGACGGCGTTGCCGGTCCTGGGGCTGGTAACAGCGCGGCAACTGGGCGATCTGCTCGCTGCAGTCCGCGGCGTGGGACAGCGGGGTGACGACCGGGTCGCCGATGAGGTAGTCGATGAAGTCCGCACCGCTGGTACCGGGGAAGCCGATCCACGTCGCCTGCACCGGCGCCGGCCGGCAGGCCAGGGCGGCCATCCGGCTGCCGGCGGTATGGCCTTTGAGGTCCACCAGCAGGTCGATGCCGTCGGCGCGGATGCGCGCGGCGGTGCCGGCGAGGTCCAGCGCGCTCACGTCGACCAGATGCGCTGCCGCCTGACGCACGCGGCGGCAGAGCGGCGTGCCGTCGTCGGGGCCGTGCGAGTACAGGAAGACCTCGAAACGCCGGCGATCATGGCATTCGAGCAGGTCCACCAGCAGCGCTGCCGTGGCATGGGCATGGAAGTCCGCGGACAGGTACCCCACGCGGAGCCGCTCGCGCGCCTCGGGCCGGCGTGCCGGCAGGCGCTGCAGCCCGCGGCTCAGGAAGCGACTGGCCAGCTCGGCAGCGCGGCGCATCTCGGCCCGTTCGTGGGGCAGGGCGACCAGCGCGAAGGGCATGCCGAATTCGTCGTCGGCGCCGGCTGGCTTGGCGGCAAGCGCCGCACGCAGGGCTCGGAGATCGGCCTCGAAGTGCTGCCAGTCGGCCGCCTGTTGCGTCGCATGGATCAGATAGCCCTGGGCCATCACGCTGTCGGGTGCCAGCAGCGCCGGCGTGCGCATCGCTTCGGCAGCCTGGCTGTGCAGGCCCAGGGCCTGCAGCGCGAAGCCGAGCTGCAGGTAGGTGTCGATGTCGGTGGGCGCCAGGGCGAGCGCCTGCAGCAGCAGGTCGACCGCCTCGGCGGCGCGCCCGGCCAGCCGCAGGCCTTCGGCCTGGCTGCGCAGGACGGCGGGCGTCACGCCGCGTCGGCCGGGCGGCGGCTCGCGACGACCAGCAGCGACATGCCATTGAAGAAGAACATGCCGTCGATCTGCCAGTCGGTGTACTTGCGGATCACGTTGGCCAGCGTGTAGGGCGTGTACCAGCAGTTGTGGTCGGGGTGCACGACTTCCACGAAGGTCTGCGCGCCGCTGTTGTAGTCGAAGTGCCGCCGGAAGCACGAGTAGGCGTCCGGCACGGTCAGGATGTACTGATCCGCGCCGACGGCGTCGAGCTGGCGCAAGAAGCCCTGCACGTCAGGCACATGCTCCATCACTTCCGGCGCCAGCACCACGTCGTAGCGCTCGCTCACGTCGGCCCACTGGCTGTAGAGGCGGCCCTTGAGGTGCGGTTGCATCAGGGCGAAGGCTTCGCCATGGATGTCGAAGCCGTCGAGCTGGCAATGGGCGTCCAGCTGGAGGTGCAGCGATCGGTTCAGGTCGGTGATCGGCCAGTCCACGCAGCCGACGTGCAGCACGCGCTTGTCGGCGCACAGCGCGGCGAAGACGTCCAGGCGCGGCAGGCCGACGAAGTCTTCGCCCACCTGGACCCGTTGCACGAAGTATTTCTGGTGAGCGAATTCCAGCGGCGACACCGGCAGATCGTCGGCCGTTTGGCGTTCGGTGGCGAGAGCGGCGGTCATGCGACTTTCCTCTTGTGCAGTTCGTCGTACTTGCCCAGCGTGCTGCCCCATTCCTGGCCGGCGAACACATGGCCGCCGCCGGTGTACTCCAGCCCCGTGAAGTGCCGCGGGATGAAGAAGTGACTCGGCCAGATCGTGAGCCCGGTGTAGCGCTGGGCCCGCACCTGTTCCGTCAGGCACAGCGGCCCGACGCTCTGCCAGGCCATGCGATCGACGACGCTGGCCTCCTTCTGCAAGTCCAGGATGATCTGCCCGAAGAACGGGTTCTCGGGTGTTGACGCCACGTAGCCCGCAGCGATCAGGCCGGGGCGCACGAGCTCGTTCTCCCAACAGGCGCAGGCCTCGCCCTCGAAAAGCCAGGGCTCCAGCGGGCGGCGGCAGATGCTGTCGGCATCCACGACGAAGCCGCCCTCGTGGTAGAGGATCTCCCAGCGCATCAGGTCGGCGACGCCGTTGAGCTCGCGCTGGGCCATGGCGCGCATGTGGGCGGCATTGACCCAGCCGTAGCTGGCGAGGTCGTCATTGCCCCAGACGCGCACGGTCCAGTCGGGGTTGTGGCGGCGCCAGGTGTCGATGCAGTTGTCGGGGCGTTTGGACTCGTCGCCGACCCAGATCACGTGCAGGGTGCGGGGGATCATGGGAAGCCTCGCGAGCGTTGGACACCCGCAGAACTCTACGCACCGCCAGCGCTGCTGAAACCCGCTGGAGCGGGGAAAAAGCCGCCTTGACTTTCCGCTGCACCTGTCCCGCCGGACCCACAATCTCGCCATGCCTGCCGCCCCTGCACCGCGCCGCCTGGCGCTCGTCGTCATCGCGCGCGACGAGGCCGGTCGCATCGCGCGGCTGCTCGACAGCGTGCGGCCGTGGGTGGACGAGATGCTGGTGCTCGACACCGGTTCCACCGACGACACGCCGGCCGTGGCCGCAGCGCGAGGCGCGCGGGTCGAACACTTCACCTGGTGCGATGACTTCGCTGCCGCCCGCAACCGGGCCCTGGCCCTGTGCGCGGCAGATTGGCATCTGGTGCTGGATGCCGACGAATGGCTGGTGGAGGGCGGTCCGGCCTTGGCCGCGCTGCGGGACACGGACCCGGCGTTCGTGGGAGCGCTGCAGTTGCGCGACCGTTTCGACCAGGGCGGGGGGCGCGAAGGCGAGGCCGTCACCTGGTTGAGCCGCGTGTTGCCGGGGCCGGTGCGCTATGCCGGCCGCATCCACGAGCAGCCCCAGCATGCGCTCCCGGTGCGGCGACTGCCGATCATCGTGGGGCACGACGGCTATTTGCCGCAGGCCCTGGCCACCAAGCGCGGTCGCAACCGTCGGCTGCTGCAGCAGGCGCTGGCTGAGGCACCTGATGACGCCTACCTCTGGTATCAGCTCGGCAAGGACTGCGCCGTGTACGACGAGCATGACGCGGCCGAAGCCGCGTTTGCCCGCGCCTGCGCGAGGCCGCCGGCGGCGGCTGTGGCGCCGTGGTGGTTCGACCTTGTCGCCCGTCGACTGTTCGCGCTCAAGTGCCTGGGGCGTCATGCCGACGCGATGGATTTCGCCAACAGCCAGCTGGACATCGCCGCGGAGTCGCCGGACTTTTTCTTCGCCCTCGGGGACCTGCTGCTCGACCTGGCTGCCAGCCAGCCGGAGCAGGCCGGGGCCCTGCTGCCGATGGCCGAGTCGGCCTGGCGGCAGTGCCTGGCGCTGGGTGAGCGGCCCGAGCAGCCCGGTGCCGTCGCCGGCCGCGGCAGCCACCTGGCCGCACACAACCTCGCGCTGGTGCTGGAAGGCACCGGCCGCGAGGCCGCTGCGGCGGCCTTGCGCCAGGCGCATCCCTGGCCGTGCTGAGGCACAGGCTCACCGCCTGGCCCTTGTCGGCCCTGTGGGTCTGGCTGGCTGCCTGGGCGGTGCGGATGCTGGCACAGGGGGCTGGCGCGGAGCTGGCCTGGTTGCTCGGCACCGCAGTCGGCGGGGCGCTCGCATGGCTCCACCCGACACCGTGGCGCCGTGTGATGGCTGCCGCCGGCTTTCCGGTGTCGGCCTTGATCCTCGGCGGGCAGGAGCACTTGCCCGCGTGGCTCTGGCTCGTGCTGCTGGCCCTGCTGTGGTGGCTCTACCCGCGGCGCAGCTGGTCGGAGGCGCCGCTGTTCCCAACCCCGGTGGGGGCGCTGACCCCCCTGGCCGCCCACGCGCCGCTGCCGCCCGGCGCCCGGGTGCTCGATGCGGGTTGCGGGCTCGGCGATGGCTTGCGTGAATTGCTTCACGCCTGCCCGGGTGCGGCGGTGGAGGGCGTGGAATGGAGCCGGCCGCTTGCGTGGCTGGCCCGGTGGCGCGTCCCGGGGGCGGTGGTGCGGCGTGGGGACCTGTGGGCCGACCACTGGGCGGCTTTCGCCCTGGTCTACGTCTTTCAGCGGCCGGAGTCGATGCCACGGGTCTGGGCCAAGGCCTGCGACGAGATGGCTGAAGGCGCCTGGCTGGTCAGCCTGGACTTCGCCGTACCCGACGTGGTGCCCGTGGCGAGTTGGTCGATCGCAAGCGGCCAGACCGTGTGGGTTTACCGGCCTGTGCGGAAAGGCGCACCAAAGCGGGCCAAATGAATGCTTGCCGGCAGCCTCGGCGCGGCATACTTTCTCAAGCCCCCCGGCAGCAGGCCGATAAGGTCTGAACATCCCCAACTCGACCGCGCATGTTCGTCATCATCGGCTGGGCCATCTCCATGGCCTGCATCTTCGGCGTGTTCATCGCCCACGGCGGGAACATCGGCGTCATCCTGCACGCCTTGCCCTTCGAGATGATCACCATCTTCGGCGCTGCCATCGGCGCTTTCCTGGCCAACAACCAGATGAAGGTCGTCAAGGCCACGGCCGCCGGGCTGGGGCTGTGCTTCAAGGGCGGCAAGTACAGCAAGGCGCGCTACATGGAACTGCTGGCGCTGATGTACGACATCCTGCAGAAGGCCCGCAAGGAGGGCCTGATGTCGATCGAAAAAGACGTCGAGGACCCGCACTCCAGCCCGCTGTTCCAGAAGTATCCGGTGGTGGGCAACGACCACCACGTCACCGAATTCATCACCGACTACCTGCGCATGATGGTGTCGGGCAACCTGAACGCGCACGAGATCGAGTCGCTGATGGACAGCGAGATCGAGACCCACCACCAGGAAGAACACGCCGCCGTGGCCGCGCTGCAGCGCCTGGCGGGTGGCCTGCCGGCCTTCGGTATCGTCGCTGCGGTGCTGGGTGTCGTGAACACGATGGGCTCGGTCGGCCAGCCGCCGGCCGTGCTGGGCGGCATGATCGGCTCGGCGCTGGTCGGCACCTTCCTGGGCATTCTGCTGGCCTACGGCTTCGCGGAGCCGCTGGCCGGTCTGCTCGAGCAGAAGGTGGAAGACGCCGGCAAGGAATTCCAGTGCATCAAGACCACGCTGCTGGCCAGCATGCAGGGCTACGCCCCGCAGGTGGCCATCGAGTTCGGCCGCAAAGTCCTGTTCTCCGGCGATCGCCCCTCGTTCAGCGAGCTCGAAAGCCACGTGAAGAAGAAGTGATGCCTGCCCACGCCCCAGCAACACAGCCACAGAGGCACAGAGACACAGAGAGGCACGGATTTCTCTGTGTCTCTGTGCCTCTGTGGCTGTGTTGTCTAACCTTGGGGGAACGCCGTGGCCGGTGACGCCAAGAAGCTCCAGCCGATCATCGTCAAGAAGGTGAAGAAGGGTGGCCACGCGGCGCATGGCGGCGCGTGGAAGATCGCCTACGCCGACTTCGTCACGGCCATGATGGCCTTCTTCCTGCTGATGTGGCTGCTCGGCTCCACGACCGAGGGCGACAAGAAGGGCATCGCCGAGTTCTTCCAGTCACCCCTGCGGGTGGCGATGCTCGGCGGCTCCGGCTCCGGCGACTCCTCCAGCGTCGTGCGCGGGGGCGGCAAGGACCTCACGCGCGAGACGGGCCAGGTCAAGGAAGGCGAGAGCGAGGCGCGCAAGTCGAGCTACACGCTGCGCGCACTGAAGGAAGAGCAGCGCAAGGCCGAGCGCGCGCGCCTGGAGCAGCTCAAGACCAAGGTCGAGGAAGTGCTGGCCGAGAACCCCAAGCTCGCGGCGCTGGGTGGCCAGATCCGCCTGGACATGACCAAGGAAGGCCTGCGCATCCAGATCGTCGACGAAGGCAACCGCCCGATGTTCGACAGCGGCAGCGCCGTCGTGAAGCCCTACATGCGCGAGTTGCTGCGCGAACTCGGCAGCGTGCTGACCGAGGTGCCCAACCGCCTCACGGTGGAGGGGCACACCGATGCCCAGCCCTTCCCGGGCGGTGACAAGGGCTACAGCAATTGGGAGCTGTCGGCCGACCGCGCGAACGCCTCCCGCCGCGAGTTGGTGGCCGGCGGGCTGTCCGAAGCGCGCATGCTGCGCGTGCAGGGCCTGGCGGCCAGCAAGCTGCTGGACGCGAAAGACCCCAACGGCGCCCTGAATCGCCGCATCAGCATCATCGTCATGAACCGCGATGCCGAAGACGCTGTGCTGAAGAACCTGCCCGACGAGCCCGACGCCGACACCCCGGCTGCGGCGGCTGCCGGCGGCGCCCCCACGGAAGTCCCGCGCGGCGGGAAAATGCCGCAAACTCAGCCGCCCGCGCCGACGCGCTAGAACTAGACTGCGTCCTGATCCTGCCATCCCGCCAGTTCCCGAGAGAGGACCGCCATGAGCGCTGACATGAAATTCCTGGTTGTCGACGACTTCTCCACCATGCGTCGCATCGTCCGCGGCCTGCTGAAGGAGATCGGCTACAACAACTGTGAAGAGGCCGAAGACGGCGTGGAAGCGCTGAACATGCTCAAGGGCTCGAAGTTCGACTTCGTGGTCAGCGACATCAACATGCCCAACATGACGGGCTTCGAGCTGCTCAAGGCCATCAAGGAAGACCCGAACCTCAAGCACCTGCCGGTGCTGATGGTCACGGCCGAGGCCCGCAAGGAAGACATCGTGCTGGCCGCCCAGTCGGGTGCCGCCGGCTACATCGTCAAGCCCTTCACGAAGGCGACGCTGGAAGAAAAAGTCCAGAAGATCATGCAGAAGCTGGCCGCCGCCGCCTGATAACGACAAGAGGGGACTGCCATGTCGATGGAACAGTTGGACAAGCTGGCTGGAAGTGTCGAGCCGCTGCTCGTCTCCCCCGAGGTCTTTCAGCAACTCGGCACCATCACCCGCACGCTGCATGACACCATGCAGCGCCTGGGCGTCATGCCCAAGCTGCAGGTGGCCACCGACGGCCTGCCCGACGCCCGCAGCCGCCTCAGTTACATCGCCACCAAGACGGCGGCCGCCGCCGAGAAGGTGCTCAACTCCGTCGACCAGGCCAAGGCCGAGCACGCCGGCATCAGTGCCGCGACCAAGGAGCTGGCCGCGGCGCTCGTGGCCGACCCGGTGCGCGCCGTGGCCAGCGGCGCGGTGATGAATTTCGTGCAGGACGTCGAGACCCGCACCAGCGCCATCGACAACCACCTGACCGACATCATGCTGGCGCAGGACTTCCACGATCTGACCGGTCAGGTCGTCGCCAAGGTGGTGACGCTGGCCAACGATCTGGAAGACAGCCTCGTGAAGCTGCTGGTGCAGGTGGTGCCGCCCGACCAGCGCGAGAAGGTCGACCCGAACATCCTGCAGGGACCGGTCGTGAACCACGAAGGCCGCACCGACGTGGTGGCGAACCAGGGCGAGGTCGACGACCTGCTGGCCAGTCTCGGTTTCTGAGCCTTCGGGCTCCTGGCGACCCAGCCGGCCTCGTGCCGGCTTTTTTGTGCCCGCGCGGTCAGCTGCGGCTGGTGGGCGGAACTGACGGTCAAGCGCCCTGCTTTTCCCGCTCAAGTTCTGCCAGTCGGCTCGAACAATTCGGTCCAGCGCTGAAGAACCGCCATGGCCGACCACGACGCACAAGACCGCCACCTACCCGCCTCGCCCAAGAAGATCCAGAAATCTCGGGCCGAGGGCCAGCTGCCGCGTTCGCGTGACCTGCCGCACTTCGCGATGATGGTCGCGGGCGGCGCGGTGCTGAGCATCGGTGGCCCGCAGATCGTCGACCGCCTGCGCCAGATGCTTGGCACCGGCCTGCACTTCGATGCCGCGCTGCTCGCGCGGCCTGGCTTCATGGGCGAGCGCCTGGTCGACATGACGCTCGCCTTTGCGGCGGTGATGGGGCCGATCGCGGCGCTGATGGTGATGGTGGGCATCGCCAGCCACGTGGCCAGCGGCGGCTGGAACTGGACCATGAAGCCGCTCGCGCCGAAGTTCTCCCATCTCGACCCGATCGCTGGGCTGGGGCGGCTCGTGTCCGGCCAGGGTTTCGGCACCGCGCTGAAGGCGGTCCTGCTGGCGGTGGTGCTTGGCATCGTCGGCGCGATGGTGCTGAGGGACCGGCTGGCCGCCTACGTGAGCATCATGTCGGTGCCGCTGCCGTCGGCCCTGGCCTACGCCGGCCAGCAGCTGATGGGCGGCCTGATGCTGCTGGCCATTGCGCTGGCCGTCTTCGCCGCCATCGACGTGCCCTTGCAGCGCCAGCTCTGGCTGCGCCGCATGCGCATGACGCGCGAAGAGGCCAAGCAGGAACTGAAAGAGGTGGAGGGCAACCTCGAGGTCAAGGCCAAGATGCGCGCCCGCATGCGCGAGATGGCCAAGCGCCGCATGCTGGCGGCGGTGCCCAAGGCGGATCTCGTGGTCATGAACCCGACCCACTACGCCGTCGCACTCAAGTACGAAGAAGGCCGCATGAGCGCGCCCAAGGTGGTCGCCAAGGGCGCCGACCTGCTGGCGATGAAGATCCGCGACCTCGCGAGGGACAGCAAGGTGCCCGTGCTGCAGCAGCCGGTGCTGGCCCGTGCGCTGTACGCCCACGCCAAGCTCGATCACGAGATCCCGGCGGCGCTGTTTGGCGCCGTCGCCCAGGTGCTGGCCTACGTCTACCAGCTGCGCGCCGCCATGGCCTCGCGCAACGCCGCACGGCCCGACATGCCCAGGCCCCACGTGCCGCCCGAGCTTGACCCGCACAACAAGCCGGGCTGGGCGCCGGAGCCGGATGAGGACTTCGCGGAATGACGCGCTGCCTGCCTCAGCCCAGGAACACAGCCACAGAGGCACAGAGACACAGAGAAGTCGGTGTCCTGCCCATGAATTCCTCTGTGCCTCTGTGTCTCTGTGGCTGTGTTCGAGAGTCTTGACATGAACCCGCTGATTCAAAAGCTGCAATCTCTCCTCGGCCCGCGCGCCGGCATCATCGCGGCGCTCGGCGCGCCGATCGCGGTGCTGCTCGTGCTGTCCATGATGGTGCTGCCGCTGCCGCCCTTCGTGCTGGACCTGCTGTTCACCTTCAATATCGCGATGGCCGTGATGGTGATGATGGTCGCGGCCCACATGGTGCGGCCGCTGGATTTCGCCGCCTTCCCGACCGTGCTGCTGCTGACCACGCTGATGCGCCTGTCGCTGAACGTGGCGTCCACGCGGGTGGTGCTGCTGGAAGGCCACACCGGCACGGGTGCTGCCGGCAAGGTGATCGAGGCCTTCGGGCACTTCCTGATCGGCGGCAATTTCGCGGTCGGCCTGATCGTGTTTGCCATCCTCGTGGTCATCAACTTCATCGTGGTGACCAAGGGCGCGGAGCGGATCGCCGAGGTTGGCGCGCGCTTCACGCTGGATGCGATGCCCGGCAAGCAGATGGCGGTGGACGCCGACCTGAACGCCGGCCTCATCAACGAAGCCGAGGCCAAGCGCCGCCGGGCCGAGCTGTCAGACGAAGCGGACTTCTTCGGCTCGATGGACGGTGCCAGCAAGTTCGTGCGCGGCGATGCGGTGGCGGGCATGCTGATTTTGGCGATCAACATCGTCGGCGGCTTCATCATCGGTGTGGCCCAGCACAACCTCAGTGCCGGCCAGGCCGCCAACAGCTACATCCTGCTGGCCGTCGGTGACGCGCTCGTGGCCCAGGTGCCGGCGCTGCTGATCTCGGTGGCCGCGGCCATGGTCGTGTCCCGGGTGGGCACCGACAAGGACATCGGCAGCCAGATCGGTCGCCAGGTGTTCGGCTCGGCCAAGAGCATCGCGATCACGGCCGGCGTCATCGGTGCGCTGGGCCTGATTCCGGGCATGCCGCACGTCGTGTTCCTGCTGATCTCGGCCGGCCTGGGCTACCTGGCCTACTGGCTGCGCGCCAAGGAGCAGGCGCTGGAAGCCGCCAAGGCGGTCAAGCCGATCATGCCGAGCAGCGAAGGCGCCGGCGAAGCCAGCTGGGAAGACCTGGTGCCCGTGGACACGCTGGGCCTGGAGGTCGGCTACCGGCTGATCACGCTGGTCGACAAGAACAAGGAAGGCGACCTGCTCAGCCGCATCAAGGGCGTGCGCCGCAAGTTCGCGCAGGAGGTGGGCTTCCTGCCGCCGCCGGTGCACATCCGCGACAACCTGGAGCTGCGCCCGAGCCAGTACCGCATCTCGCTGCGCGGCGCGGTCGTCGGCGAGGCCGAGGCCTTCCCCGGCATGTGGCTGGCGATCAACCCGGGCCATGCCACGCAGAGGCTTCTGGGGACGCAAACCACCGACCCCGCCTTCGGCCTGCCGGCGGTGTGGATCGAGGAGCGTCAGAAGGAGATGGCCCAAATGAGCGGCTTTACGGTGGTTGATTGCTCGACTGTCGTGGCCACCCACCTTTCACACTTGATGCAAGTGCATGCGGCCAAGTTGTTGGGTCGCGTGGAGACGCAGTCGCTGGTGGAACACCTCACCAAGCAGGCGCCCCAACTCATCGAAGACGTGATCCCGAAGATGGTCAGCATCGCCACCCTGCAACGCGTGCTCCAACTGCTGCTGGAGGAGGGCGTGCACGTGCGCGACATGCGCTCCATCGTCGAATGCCTGGCCGAGAACGCCGCCACCGTGACCGACCCGATGGAGCTGGCCCGCCGCATCCGTACCCACATCGCACCGGCCATCGTCCAGCAGATCTACGGCAGCGTGAAGGAGCTGGACGTCATCGCCTTGGAGCCCGAGCTGGAGCGCCTCGTCACCCAGGCCCTGAATTCGCCGCACGGCGCCGCACTCGACCCCGGCGTGGCCGACACGCTGGCCAAGAGCGCTGCCGAGACCGCCCAGAAGCAGGAAGACCGCGGCGTGCCCGCGACGCTGCTGGTGCCCGACCTGATCCGCGCGCCGATGGCGCGGCTGCTGCGGCGCGCCGCACCTCGCCTGAAGGTGCTCGGCCACAGCGAGATTCCTGAGACCCACACCATCCGCATCGGCTCCATCATCGGAGGCACAGCATGAGCATGAATGTCCGCAAGTTCACGGCCCGCACGTCCCGCGAGGCCCTGGCGCTCGTCAAGCAGGCCTTCGGGCCGGATGCCGTCGTGCTGTCCAACAAGAACGTGCCCGAAGGTGTCGAGGTGCTGGCCATGGCCCCCGAAGGCATGGGCCAGATCGAGCAGATGGCCGCCACCGCACCGCGCACGGTCGCCCGCCCTCAGGTGGCGCCGCCGCCGGTGATGCCCGCGCAGGCCTCGCCTCGCGCCCCGTTCGCCGAGCGGGCCCAGCGCCAGGAGCCGAGTTTCGGCAGCCCTGAAGTGCGCGGTGACGTGGAGCAGCTGGCCATGAGCACGCTGTCCTTCCAGGACTATGTGCGCGAGCGCGTGCTGCGCCGCCGCCAGGCCGAAATGAGCGGGCAGCCCGACCCCGTCATGCAGGTGGCGCCGCCGCCGGTGCAGCCGTCAGCCGTGTCGCTGGATGCGGCCCGCGCCCAGCGTGAGCGCCGTGCCGCCGAAGCGATGGCCGTGCTGGCCCCGCGCCGCGCCGCCCCGCCGCCGGTGATGCCCGAAGCCCGTGTGGCCCCGCCGCCGGTCATGCCGCAGGCGCGCATGTCGCCGCCGGTGCTGCGCGACGAGATCCGCATTCCCACGGCAGCCACGGCGCGTGCCGTGCCCACGCTGAGCGACATCGGTGCCGAGCCGCTGCCGTTGCCCGGTCAACCCACTGCCGGTCAGCGCCAGCAGATGGACATGGCCGACGAGCTGCGCCAGATGCGCGGCCTGATCGAAGAGCGCTTCTCGTCGCTGGCCTTCATGGAGAAGCTGCAGCGCCAGCCGGTGCAGGCCCGCCTGACACAGAAGCTGCTAGAGCTGGGCTTCTCGCCGGCGTTGGTGCGCAAGCTGGCCGAGAGCTGCCCGTCGGACTTCAAGCCCGGCGCGCCCGCCGAGCCCGCGGACGAAACCGCCTGGGCCGCGCACGTGCTGTCGCGCAACCTGCAGACCGACGAGGCCGCCCCGGCCATCGAGGACCGCGGGGGTGTCTACGCGCTGATCGGTTCCACGGGGGTGGGCAAGACCACAACCACCGCCAAGCTCGCTGCTCACTTCGCCACCAAGCACGGCGCTGGCCAGCTCGGGCTGATCACGTTGGACGCCTACCGCATCGGCGCCCATGAGCAGCTGCGCGCCTACGGCCGCATCCTCGGCGTGCCGGTGCACACCGCGCACGATCGCGCGTCCCTGGACGACCTGCTGGACCTGCTGTCCAGCAAGAAGCTCGTGCTGATCGACACCGCCGGCATGGCGCAGCGTGACAGCCGCACCCAGGAACTGCTGGAAATGCTCGCTCACCCGAGCATCAAGAAGCTGCTGGTCATCAACGCCGCTCAGCAGGGCGAGACGATCGAGGACGTCGTCAACGCCTGGAAGGGCGCTGCGTGCGAGGGCGTCGTGCTCAGCAAGATCGACGAGGCCGTGAAGCTCGCGCCGGCACTGGACACCCTCATCCGCCATCGCCTGAAGGTGCTCGGCGTGGCCAACGGCCAGCGTGTGCCCGAAGACTGGCACCGCCTGCCCGGCGCGGCCCTCGTGCAGCGGGCCCTGAAGAGCCCCGCCGCGGGCGCCTGGCGCATGGACAACACCGACGTCAACCTGATCTTCGCCGGCGCGCCGCTGGCGGAGGGTCTGTCGAGGGCCGTCCACTGACATGAGCCGCGCCATGCCTCAAGACCAAGCCCACGGCCTGCGCCGCCTGTTCGCGGCGTCCAAGCAGCGCTTCGTGCCCGTCGTCAGCAATCCGCGCGTGATGGGCGCCGGGCTGTTGCTGGAAGGCCTGTGCGCCTCGTTCGCCGAATTGAATCTGAAAACGTTGGTGGTGGATGCCGGCGTTCATTCGCCGCAGCCCTCTGAGCTGGCGCAGATCGAGCTGGCCAACTGCATCGAGAAGCTGTCGCCCCGTGTCAGCTACCTGGCGGCCCGCGGCCTGCCGATGCGCTACATCAACGCGCAAGGCTCGGCGGCATCCTTCCTGGAAGCCGTGGCCGAGGCGGCACCCGAGGCCGACGTGATCCTGCTGCACGCCAGCGCATCCGAGCTGGCCCGCATCGTGGCCCTGCGCGAAGTGCGTCCGCTGTTGCTGGCAGACACCGAGCCCGCGAGCGTCACTGAGGCCTATGCCGGCATGAAATGGCTCACACAACGCGCCGGGCTCTTGGTCTACAGTCTGCTGATGGCCTGCCACCCTCAGTTGCGCGTGGCCAACCGCATCGCGCAACAGCTGCAATCCTGCGCCGACGGCTTCCTCGGCGCGGTGTTGCGTGACTGGGCCTGTCTGGACCCACGCGCGGCCCAGAACGCGCCCCTGACGCCTGAGCTCCGCCACCTGGCCCGCGAACTGTTGCTGGCCGCTCCTCCCGGCGCTGCGGTCGACGCCGCCGCCGATGCCAGCCCGCTGCGCCCGGCGCGCACGCTGGCCACGTCCCACTTCGCAGCACACTGAACCGCCGGAGTTCACGATGTACACGCCCAAAGGCCGCCTCGACAACAGCACGCTGATCAAGCAGTACAGCCCGCTGGTCCGACGCCTGGCGCACCAGATGATTGCCAAGCTGCCGGCCAATGTGGAGGTCGATGACCTGATCCAGGTCGGCCTGATCGGCCTGACCGACGCGCTGTCGCGTTTCGACGCGGAGCAGGGCGTGCAGTTCGAGACCTTCGCCACCCAGCGCATCCGTGGCGCGATGCTGGACGAGCTGCGCGGCGGCGACTGGATGAGCCGCGGCACGCGGCGGCAGCAGCGCGAAATCGAGGTGGCGGTGCACAAGGTCGAGCAGCGGCTGGGCCGCGCGCCGACCGAGACCGAGATCGCCGCCGAGATGGGCCTGCCGCTGGCCGAGTACCAGGAATTGCTGGGCAAGGTGCGGGGCACGCAGCTCGTCTACCTGGAAGACATGTCCGGCGACGATGGCGACGAGGACTACCTCGACCGCCACGTGGCCGACGAGGCCAGCAACCCGATGACCCAGTTGCAGGACCACCGCATGCGCGAGGCGCTGGTGGCTGCGATCAAGAACCTGCCCGAGCGCGAGCAGTTCGTGATGAGCATGTACTACGAACACGACATGAATCTCAAGGAGATCGCTGCCGTGCTCAAGGTCACGGAGTCGCGCGTGTGCCAGCTGCACAGTCAGTCCATCGCGAGGTTGCGCGTTAAGCTGCGTGACTGGTGAATTAGCTGGGCGGTGCCCGCAGATGGCATGGTCCCGGCCAACGATGGGGACAAGACATGTTCAAGTGGCCCAGGTCGGGAAGCACCGCTTCTGCGGTCGCGCATGACGGCGCACCGCGTCGCGATGACGACGCCGCG
Source organism: Burkholderiales bacterium (assembly GCA_003963005.1). Classification (GTDB taxonomy): domain Bacteria; phylum Pseudomonadota; class Gammaproteobacteria; order Burkholderiales; family Burkholderiaceae_C; genus Pelomonas. The sequence goes on along the minus strand of RXJW01000048.1, from coordinate 9,863 downwards.
TTGAATGTCGTCAGGCGGCTGTCGCGCTCCTTGTCCACCGTGGGCAAGGATGCGGCGGAGGTGCGCGGTGCCCTGGAGGACACCCAGCGGGTCGTGCAGTCGCAGAGCCAGGCCATGCAGGCATTGGCGCAGCAGTTGCACCAGATCAGCCAGGCGCAGGCGGCCATCACGGCCGCCACGGCCGAGAGCGCGGCGGCCGTTCAGCGCGCCCGCGACGCGCTGGGCGGCGTGGGCAGCGAGGTGACCGGCATGGCCAGCACGCTCGCGCAGGTGTCCGACGCCGCGGCCGAGATCACCAAGATCTCGCTGCAGACGCGGCTGGTGGCCTTCAATGCCGCGGTCGAAGCCAAGCACGCCGGCGAGGCGGGGCGGGGCTTTGCCGTCGTGGCCGAGGCCGTGAAGGCGCTGGCCGGGCAGGTCGAGGCGTCGTCGAAGGCGATCGTGAGTGCCATCGGCAGCCTGCAGACCCGCATCGACCGCTTCAGCGAGGAGTTGACCGAGAACCCGGCCAAGCGGAGCCAGATTCACGCGGCTTTCAGCGCAGTGGAGGCGGATGTGCAGCGGATCGCGGCGTCCGCGGCGCAGAGCGGTCAGCAGATGCAGGTGCTGAACCAGCGCGCGCATGAGCTGGATCGCGAAGTGACCCAGGCGGCCGGCGGCCTGCAGGTCGCATTCGACGGCAGCGACCGCTTCCTGCGGATGGCGGAGGAACTGGTCGAGCAGGTTGCCGAGAGTGGTGTCGAGGTCGACGACATGCCGTTCATCCGCGCGGCCCAGCAGGCGGCCGGCGAGATTGCGGCCGTGCTCGAAGGCGCGCTGAAGGCAGGCCAGATCGCAGCGCCCGACCTCTTCGATGAGCAGTACCGTCCGATCGAGGGCACGTCGCCACAGCAGCACCTGGCCCGCTTCTGCCAGCTGACCGACAGGCTGTTCCCGGCCGTGCAGGAGAAGATGCTGGCGCTCGACGACAGGATCGTGTTCTGCATCGCAGCAGATCGCAATGGCTACATCCCCACGCACAACCGCAAGTACTGCCAGCCGCAGCGGCCTGGCGACACGGTCTGGAACACTGCCAACAGCCGCTACCGGCGCATCTTCAACGACCGCACCGGCCTGGCCTCGGCGCGCAACACGCGGCCCTTCCTGCTGCAGACCTATCGTCGCGACATGGGCGGGGGGCGCTTCGTCGTGCTGAAGGAGGCCACGGCACCGATCATCGTGCAGGGGCGGCACTGGGGCGGCCTGCGCCTGGCCTTCAACTTCTGACGGACGGCCCGATGCTGGAGCGGCTGGTCTACATCAGTACGGCGGCGCCCGATCTCACGGTGCCCGAAGTCCGGCGCATCGTCGCGCGCTCCCAGATGCGCAACCGACAGCTCGACGTGACCGGCATGCTCCTGCTGGTGCGCTCGGAGTTCCTGCAGGTGCTGGAAGGGCAGCGCGACATGCTGGATGAGGTGGTGGGCTACATCTCCCGCAGCCCGCGGCATCAGGACATCCGGCTGATCGAACGCCAGCCCATCACGACGCGCCGCTTCGATGGCTGGCACATGGGCCTGCTCGTGACGGACGCCCTCGCGGACCAGGTGGAGGCCTTGAAAGCCCGCCGCACGTCGGTCGACGCGGTCATCGAGGCCATGCGCGCCAACGCTGACCTGATGTGAGCGGCAGGTCGGCTCACTCGGCGATGCAGGCCCGGTTCTTGCCGGTGTGCTTGGCCTCGTAGAGCGCGACGTCGGCGCGGTCGAGTGCGGCCTCCAGCGTCTCGCCGGGCCGGTACAGCGTGACACCGGCCGAGAAGGTCACGAACACGTCCTTGCCGTCATGGTTGAACAGCGCCGTGGTCAGCGAGCGCTGCAGCCGCACGAGCACCTGCTGGGCTTCGTCCAGCGGCGTGTTGGGCAGCATCAGCACGAACTCCTCGCCGCCGTAGCGGGCCACCATGTCACCCGGGCGCAGGGAGGCCTGGGTGCGCTCGGCGAGCGACTTCAGCGCGATGTCGCCGGCGTGGTGGCCGAGCGTGTCGTTGAGCTTCTTGAAGTTGTCGATGTCCAGCAGGGCCAGCGCGACCCGGGTCGATTCCCGTTCGGCCTTGGCCTGCTCGATGCCGAAGGCCTGGATGAGGCCGCGGCGGTTGGCCACCTGGGTGAGCTGGTCGGTGTGGACCTCGCTGGACAGCCGGCGCAGCTCGCCTTCGAGTTCGTCCACACGGGCCGTCAGCGCCGCGGCGCGGTCATGTTCCAGCGTCAGGCGCTGCTGCGTCTGGGCCACGAGGCTTTGCACGCTGCGGCTCTCTTCCACCATCTCGCGCACCGTGCCGGCCAGGCTCTCCAGCGAGTCGGCATGCTCGATGGCTTCGGCGTAGCGGCCGACGCTGCTCTGGAAGCGGTCGGTGTGCTGGCCCAGTTCGCCCAGCTCGGCCAGCATGCGCTGGATCAGGCCCTTGAGGGCGTCGCGCGCCTTGGAGCGCTCGTCGCGCAGCGCCCGCTGGCGCTCCCGCGTGCCGGCGAGCAGTTCGGAGACGGTGCGCACGCCACGGCCCGACAGGCCCTGGGCCAAGGTGTTGTTCATCGCCTCGGCCTGGCCGCGCGCCCAGGAGTCATCCTCCGCCAAGTCCACGAGGCTGCCGCTGAGCTCGCGGCACAGGCCTCCGAGTTCGTCGAACAGGTGGCGGCGGTGGTCGAGCAGGTGGCGCGCGCGCAGGCACAGGGCGGCCATCTGCGCCGCCCGCTCGGGCGAGGCGCCCTGCGACTTGAGCTCGGCGTGGGCGGCGTCCAGTTCGCGTATGAGGGCGTCAGCGGGCGTGGCTTCGGTCTCGGGCGAGCGCAGCGCGTGACGCACGGTGCTGTTGAGTTCGCCGCTGAGCGCCAGCCAGTGGGGACTGGCCTGGGGCGGCGCCGGGGTGTCGCGCAGCCCGGTGCGGCTCAGCTCGCCGAAGCCGCTGCTCTCGCGGAAGCCCGAATCGCCGAAGCTCGGTGATTCGAGGAAACCACTGTCGGCGAACAGCTGGCTGGGTGTGCCGCCGTCCTCGTCCGTCTCGACCTCGCTGCCTTCGCCATCCTTGTCCCAGCTCGCAATGAGCTGGGTGAGCCGCTTGATGAGCTTGCCGGTGTCGTTGCGGCTGAGTTCGAGCGCGCGGAACACGCCGTCCTTCTTGCGCGCCACCGTCCAGTGGCGACCGCCGCGCTCCAGCCCGCGCACCAGGCGCTCGATGGCCTGGGCCAGCGCCTCGGCCTGCGCACCGGGCCCGGCCACGTCCAGCAGCCGGTCGACCTGGCGCTGGAGTTCCTCCAGGCGCTGCTCGCGCAACGAGGTCTGCAATTCCTGTCGCGTGCTGCCGCTGGGCAGGGCCAGGCTGATCAGCTTGGACAGCAGTTGCTGCACCCGTTCCGGCACGGCGCTACCGGCCGCGGCGGCCGGCTCGGTGCCGGCCTCGATGGCGTAGGCGCGGGCGTAGTTCTCCGGCGTGGGTTCCAGTCGGGCCTGCGCGAGCCGCTGAAGGGCCGCCTTGGCCAGCTGGGCAGGGGGGAGTTGAGCGCGCATCAGCCTTGTCCGCGGGTGACGAGGTCGATCGGAGGATCGGCCTGGGTGATCCAGGGCGCCTTGCGCGGCAGCACCGTCTGCGCGATCCAGCGCTCGAGTTCGTCCGCCGGCAGCGGCTTGCTGAACAGGAAGCCCTGCATCAGCGAGCAGCCCAGGCGGTGCAGCACTTCCATCTGCCGCAGTGTTTCCACGCCCTCGGCGATGACGCGCAGGCCGAGCGCTCGCGCCAGCGCGATGATGGCCGTGACCACCGCCGAACTCTGCGGCGTGATGCCGAGGTCACGGACGAAGGTGCGGTCGACCTTGACCTCGGAGATGGGCAATGTGGTCAGGTAGGCGAGGGACGAATAGCCGGTGCCGAAATCGTCGATCGAGATCTCGACGCCCACCTCGTTGAGCCGGTGCAGCGACGGGATGACGTTCTGCAGGTCCTTCATCAGGTTGTTCTCGGTGATCTCGAGCTGGATCGACCGGTGCGGTACGCCGTAGGCACTGACGCACTGGTGGATGTGCTCGACGAGATCGGTGCGCTCGAACAGGCGGCTCGGCAGGTTCACGGCGATCGAGTCGGAGAAGCCGAACTGCAGCTGCCACAACTTGGCCTGCCGCGCGGCCTCCTTGAGCGCCCACTCGGACAGCGGCACGATCAGGCCGGTCTCTTCAGCCAGCGGAATGAAGTCCGCCGGCGGCACGAGGGTGTTGCCCCGCTGCCAGCGCATCAGGGCTTCGGCACCCACCATGCGCGCGGCGCGCACGTCGATCTTGGGCTGGTAGTGCAGCACGATCTCGTTGCGCTCCAGTGCCTTGTGCAGCGCGCTTTCGAGTTCGAGCTTCTGCTTGCCGTGGCCGGCGAGTTGCGGCGAGTACACGGCCGAGGCGTTGCGGCCCTGGCTCTTGACGGCGTACATGGCCACGTCCGAATTGCGCAGCAGGTCGGCCATGGTCTGGCCGTCGCGCGGGTAGAGCGCAATGCCCACGCTCGCGGTGACGAAGCATTCCTGCCCGCCGACGAAGATCGGCTCGCGCAGGGCATCGAGCACGCGCTGCGCGACACGCTCGGCATCGCGCTCGTCGGCCACTTCGGGCAGCAGGGCGACGAACTCGTCGCCACCCAGACGACCAACGGCCTCCAGGCCGCGGTGGCTGCGGTTGCCCAGGCCGTCGAGCAGGCCTTCGAGGATCTGGTCAGAATGGCGCACGCAGCCGCGCAGGCGCCGGCCCACCTCGACGAGCAACTCGTCGCCCGCCGCGTGGCCGAGGGTGTCGTTGATGACCTTGAAGCGGTCCAGGTCGATCAGCAGCAGGCCGACCTCGTGGCCGCCGCGGCGCGCGCTCTCGATGGCCCGCTCCACGCGGTAGATGAGCTGGCGGCGGTTGGGCAGGCCGGTGAGGGCGTCGAAATGCGCCAGCTGGCGGATGCGGTCCTCGGCCTGCCGGCGGTCGGTCACGTCCTGCAGGATGCCGGTGTAGCCGCTGACGCCGCCCTGCTCGTTGAACTCCGGCTCGGCCTCGATGTGCACCACGCGCTGGCGGCCGTCGGGCAGCGTCAGCGGCAGGTCGGTCACGAGCACCGAGGTGTGGGCGATCACGTCACGCAGCAGCCGCAGGAACACGTGCCGGTCATCAGCCGGAACCATCCGCATGACGCCGATGAAATCGAGCCGGTCCTGCGGGCCGCGGCCGAACACGCGCAGGCCTTCGGCGGAGATGGCGAAGCTGCCGGATGACGCGCGCCACCACTCGAAGCTGCCCATGCGGGCGAGGTCCTGGGCACGCGCGAGCTTGGCCTTGCTGCGCTCCAGCTCCAGCCGGGTGCGCGAACTGCGCAGCAGGTAGCGCAGGCGCCCGTCCAGCAGGCTCCATTGCGAGGACTTGACGAAGAAATCGGTGGCGCCGGCCTGGTAGGCGCGGTTGATCGAGGCTTCGTCGTCCAGGCCGGTGAGCATCAGCACCGGCAGGGACTCGAAACCCGGCGTGGCGCGCAGCAGGGAGCAGGTCTCGAAGCCGTCGAGCTCGGGCATCAGCGCGTCCAGCACGACGACGTCGGGCGTGCGGGTGGACAGCAGGCCCAGGGCTTCGCTGCCGCTGGCGGCTTCATTCACTTCGAAACCCCGCTCGCGCAGGGCTGCGGCGGTCAACAGCAGGTTGACTTCGTCGTCGTCCACCAGCAGCACGCGCGGGCGCGGCGGCAGATCGTCCAGGGGTTGACCGATGGGCACCATGAGCGTGGGCGTCACAGCAGCGCGGCCAGAGCCGTGCGCACCTGTTGGATGTCCTGGAGCATAGCGTCGAGCTGTTCAGGCAGGCGCTGTACATCGCCGTCACGGGCCATCGCTTCGATGTCCGCACACCGCGCTGACAGCCCCATGGCGCCCAGACTGGCCGAGGAGGACTTCAGCGTGTGGCTGACGTGCCGGACCACCTGCAGGTCCAGCGTGCCGCCTTCGCGGGCACGGGCCAGGTCCGGCAGCAAACGTTCCAGTGAGTTGGAAAACGCCTGCACGACGCGCTCCAGCAGCTTGTTGCCGCCGCTCGGGTCGAGTTCGCGCAGACGGCGAATCGCCTCGGGGTCGAGCAGGGCGTTGGGAGAGGCGGGCATGGAGGGGTCAGCGGGTCAGAGGACTCGGCAACTGGAAATGTAGCGCGGGTGGCAGGGGGAGCCGCCGCGAAGGAATGCACAGATTCGGCCCTGCCGTCCGAGGTTATCGATGTCGGCCAACACCGGATCGTTTCCAGGGCGTCGAGCGCGTGGCCGCTGCCTACAATGCCGCGCATGAACAGCCTCAGCGAGGACCGCGTGCTTGCGTCACGCCGCCAGGAGCGACGCCTGCCGATGCGGCTGCTGGTGCTGGGTCTGGGACTGGCTGCGCTGATGCTGCTGGTGTTGGGCACGCTGGTGGTGCTCTCGCTGACGCGGGTCTGGGGCGGCGAGGTCGGCATGGTGCATGCGGCGCTGGTGCTGACGGCTTTCTTCACTGGAGTGCTGGTGCTCGTGGCGGCAGCCCTCGGCTGGCATGCCGGCGTGCGCCTGACCCGGCAGCGCCTGGCCGAGCCGCTGCGCGAGGCGCGCCAGCAGCTGCTGATGCAGACGCAGCTCCAGCCGGACTGGCAGTGGGCGACCGATGACGCCCACCGGCTTGTGCGCTGGCAGGCGCCGCAGGGGGCGCCGTCGTCGAGCTGGGTCGGCGCGGGTCTCTCCACCCAGCAGCTCTGGGATCGATTCGAAGCCACCGAACCGGCCGCGCAACTGCGGGAGCGACTGGATGCCCACCAACCGTTTGCAGACCTGCTGCTGACGGCCGCCGATGGCGTGGCGCAGTGGCGGCTGCGCGGCCTGCCGTGCATCGACGCGCAGGGCCACTTTGCGGGCTACCTCGGAACCGCACAGCTCGTGCAGGCGCCAGCGCCAGCGCCGGCCGCAGCCGTGGCAGCAACGGACGTCGGCCACGAGCACGAATCCTTCAGCTACACGGTGTCGCATGACCTGCGCGCACCGCTGCGGGTGGTGGAGGGTTTTGCCCGCATCCTCAAGGAAGACTACGGCGGCCGGCTCGACCGCGTCGGCAACGACCACCTTGACCGCGTCATGAGCGCCGCGGCGCGCATGAACAGCATGATCGATGCGCTGTTGTCCCTGAGCCAGCTCTCCACGCGGCCGCTCGCCTGCCAGCCGGTCAACCTGTCGCAACAGGCGGGCTTCGTGATGGACGAGATCCGCCGCGGCGCGCCCCAGCGGGTGCTGTCCTTCGATGTCGAGCCGGGGCTGGTCGTTCAGGGCGACCCGACCTTGCTGCGCATGGTGCTGGAGAACCTGCTGGGCAACGCCTGGAAGTACAGCGCCAAGATGGACAGCGCACACATCAGCTTTGGCAGCGTCCAGCAGGGTGGCAAGCGGGTGTTCGTCGTCAGCGACAACGGCGCAGGTTTCGACATGCGGTTCGCCGAACGCCTGTTCGGGGTGTTCCAGCGGCTGCACAGCGCCAGTGATTTCCAGGGCACGGGTGTGGGCCTGGCGCTCGTGCGCCGCATCATCCGCCGCCACGGGGGCGACATCTGGGCCGAGTCGGCGGTGGGCGAGGGCGCCCGCTTCTACTTCACCTTGGGCGGCTGAGTCAGGCGGCGTGGCCCGGGCGGGCCAGCAACTCCACGGCGTCGACGATGCGACGCGCCTGGTCGGGCAAGCTGTGGTCGTCCGCTGCGGCCAGGCTCATGAGCCGGGCGAGCGCTTCGTCGCGGGGCAGCGAATAGCGATGCATCAGCACGCCGACGGCCATCGAGGTGGCATCCAGTTGCGTCGGGAACTCCGATGGCGGTGACGACGCCGGCGCCTGCGGTGCGTCGGCCGGCGCCGCGGTGGAACGGGCAAAGGCCGCTTCCACGGCGGGGACGATCTGGGAGATGTCCAGCGGCTTGACGAGGTAGGCCACGGCGCCCAGTTCCTTGACCTTGGCCACGGTGGCGTCGTCCGCGAAGGCGGACAGGAACATGAAGGGTGTCTGCAGGAACTCGCGCAGGTAGGCCGCCACGTCGAAACCGGTCAGCCCTTCCATGCGGATGTCCAGCAGTGCCAGCTGCGGCCGGTGCTCGCGGGCGAGCAGGATGGCATCGTCGCCGTTGTCGGCGTCGATCACTTCGAAGCCGGCCTGCGTGAGCCCGTAACTCAACGTCGCCAGTACCAGTCGGTCGTCGTCGACGACCAGGATCTTGCCCTTGCTCACCGCGCCCCTCGTTGCCGTCCCTAAACGGGTTTCGTGCCGGGATTGTGAACCACGCTGGGCGGAATCAGCTCCAGCCGGCAGCAGACGTCGCCGCCCAGCTGCTCCAGGCTGAGGATGGCGCTGCGCCGCGGCAGCAGCGCGCGCACCAGGCCCAGGCCCGAGACGCCGCTCTTCACGTTCTGTAGCGCAAAGCCCTCGGGAAGCCGGCCCGGGTTGACGATCTCGACGGTGACGCCGGCCGCATCGCAGATCAGCTGGCAGCGCACCTGGGCGCCGTCGCTGTGGCGCAGCGCATTGCCCAGCAGCTCGTTGAGGCTCAGCGCGATCGGGATGGCCTCGGCCTCCGGCAGGCACCAGTCGTTCAGCAGCGCGCCGCCTTCGGCCGTCGTCGTGATGACGCGGCCTTGCATGCGCTGCACCGAGCCGACGATGGCGTCGAACACCCGCTTGAGCAGCAAGGGGCCGGACGCACCCACCTGCAGCCCGTAGACCTGCGCGATGGCCTGGACCTGGCCCACCGCGTCCTTCAGCACGGGCGCTACTTCCGGCCGCCGGGCGGCAATCTGCTGCAGCAGGCCTGCCACGCCCTGCAGGTTGTTCTTGATGCGGTGGTGCACTTCGCGCACGAGCAGTTCGCGCTGCGAGATGGCCGCCTGCAGGCGGGCCTGCTCGGCAGCACGCTGCTCGGTGACGTCGCTGGCCACGAGGAGCAGCAGCTCGGGCGTGTCGCCGCCGACGCCGGCGAGATGCAGCAGCCGGGTGTCCCACACGCGCACCGCGTTGCCGGTGGGCACCGGGTATTCGCGCTGCACCACGGCCTGGGAGGCCAGGGCCTCGCGCATGTCGGCCATCACCTGTGCCCCCTGTTCGGGGCCGAAAAGCTGGGCGGGCGTGCCACCGAGCAGGGCGGCTTCGGGCCGGCCCGCCAGCGCCACGGCAGCAGCATTGAGCTTGACGATGCGCAGGCTGTGCGCCTCGTGCAGCGTGATGGCCAGCGGTGCCCCTTCGATGATCCGGGCGAGCGACGCCTGTGCCTGACGGCTCTGCGCCTCGGCCTGGCGACGGCGGTCGATGTCCAGCAGCGCGTAGGTGGTCTGCGTGCCGCCGTCGTCGCGCGGGGTCTGCACGGCATTGCCGATCACCCAGAACTCCCGCCCGTCGCGACCACGCAGGCGGCATTCGAAGACGTCGGTGCCCGGCTCGGCGTGGAAGGCGTGCTCGTCGTCGTCGGGAGCCAGCACGCCCATGGGCTGGCCCTGCACCTCGTCGAGTTCGCAGCCGAACATGCGGCGGGCCGAACGGTTCATCCATTCGATGCCGCCGGGGCCGACGGTCACGATGCCCACCAGCACCGAGTCGAGCACGGCGCGCTCGCTCTCGGCGCGCAGCAGCAGCGCGTTCTCGGCCTGGGCCTGGGCGGTGACGTCCAGCGTGACGACCGAGGTGGAGCGCCGCCCGCCGGCCAGCAGGCCCGGTGCGACCCGGGTCAGCAGCCAGCGCCGACCCAGCTCCGGATGCCGCACGGCGTAGCGCACCTCCACCGCATCGCCGCGCTTGAGCGCGCGTTGCAGGCGCTCGAACTCGGGCAGGGAGCCCGGCTCC
>RXJW01000164.1 GCA_003963005.1 Burkholderiales bacterium | reverse complement strand
AGCGCCTGATCTGCCGAGAGGCCGAGTTCGAACGCTTCCTGCGCCGCCCGTTCCAGCGTCGGCTGCAACAGTTCAGTCTGTGGACGCGCTGCTGCCAGCAGGGATGCAGAAACCACCAGCGTCCGGCCCCGCCGGCGCACCAGGCTGCCCTGCGATTCCAGCAGTTGATAGGCCTTGGAGACCGTCATGGGGCTCACGCCCAGGTCCTGCGCCAAGTGTCGCACCGAAGGCACTTCGTCACCGGCCATCAGGCTGCCGCTCGCGACCTGACGCCGGATCTGGCTGGCCAACTGCAGATAGATGGGCTCGCTCGTGTCCTGATCGAGCGTGAACCTCGGGACAGCCACGCCCGCGCGTCGTTGCTCGACCACGTCGACCACGGCGTTCATGCTTCCTCGAACTGCGGCCGCGTCCGCGGCGCCGAAGATGCCACCAGAGCCGGCAGCTCCGGCAGGGGTGCGTCGGTGCGCCAGAGCCATGCGCCGGGCCCGAGCGCGGCGACAGCTTTCTCCTTCATTGCGCGCTCCTTGGCGGAGAGGAAAGGGCTGTCCACATGCAGCGGAACGGGTGCGCTGCCCGCGTCGAGCAACAGCACGTTCGGAAACGGCGCGGAGGACTTCGCATCGAACTTCAGCGGCTTCAGGAAGGAGCGCCCTTCCCTCTGCAGCGCCTCCACCAGCGGCAGCTCGTGCAGGCCGTCCAGCGGGATCCACTGGTCGGTCGCGAGCATCAGCGACAGCGAATCGACCTGGTAGATGCGCTCGCGCTTCGCATAGATCAGCGCGGCCATCAGCACGCGGGGCTTGTGCTCGACGTCGGCATCGACGGCCTGCAGGATCGCGCCGTAGGCACGTTCTGCGCGTTCCCACGCCTTGTTGTCGATGTACAGCGGCGCGTCGGGCATGTGCTTGACCGTGAGCCTGCGACCGTAGGCCGTGGACTCGACCCCGTTGAACTGCCCGATCAGGATGGCCATCTTGAACTGCACGTCGGCCTCGGGCGACAGCAGCAGCGCCAGTCGGCGCCGGCGGCGCTCGCCGATCTCCTCGGCTTCGGCCGCGCGGAACTGCTCGGGGACGAACAGCCGCTCCTCGAGCGTGCCGCCCTTCAGCGTCACGCCCTGCGCGGCGGCGAGCAGGAAGCGACGGATCACGGCCTGGCTGCGGCGCCCCGCCATCGCCGGATACCAGCGGTTGAAGCCGGCGCGGTCGTAAAGGAAGTGCAGGACGGCCCGCAGGCTCATGCGTTTGCGCGGCGCGCTGACCGAGGCTGGATCGTCGACGGCCTCCTGGTGCGGAATCGGTCGACCGGTCAACCGCGCCAGCGGGAACGCCGTGCGGATCTCCACCTGCTCGGGCGCATGCTCGACGATCGCCTCGCCCAGCAGCTCTCCGAGACCGGAAGTACCCGGCTCAGGTTCGAACGAGGGGCAGGTCGCGTGATGCAGTCGTCCAGAGTCCGGCATGCGCTTGATGACGAACTCGGCGTGCCGCGCAACGTACATCTCCACCCCGCCCGGCACGCACATGCATCGAGGCCGCTCCGACGAGTCGTAGACGCGCCCCAGCGCGTCCTGCAGTCCCGGGTCGGTGGCCAGGAAGGTCCGGCCTCTGATGAAGTAACGCGTGGCGTCCATACGGTCCTCCTTGGCCTAACCCGCATCGCAGAAGAGCTGAGCGGCCGTCGGCGCGGACGCGCGCAGCAGCCGCCCGACGGACCGGGTGCTGGCGATGCCCAGCAACTCCCCCACTCGCTGCCTGGACGCGCCACGGGCCGTCAGCCGCTGGGCCAGTTGGCGCCGCAGCGCGTGCGTGGTCACCCCCTGCAGGCCGGCTCGGGTCAAGATGCGACGGCAGATGGCGACGACGACAGGGCAGATGGGTCGCGGATCGTGCGGGCCGCGGGCCTTCACCGCGAAGGGCCGTCCGTCTTTCGTCATGAAGAGACGACTGTCAGGGTCGAGGCCTCGGAAGTCGCTGCCACCAGACGTCCCGAGACCACGGCGCAGCCGCTCCACCAGGTAGGCGTCGATCGCGTCGCACAGCCGCTGGCTGGCGAAGTAGAGCCGCCGCCCGCCCTTGCCCGGCTCGCCACCTGTCTGGAGCACCGCGAACTCCCGCAGCGTTCCAGCCCGGTCGAGGTAGTCGCATACCCGCATCCTGGCGATCTCGAGCGGCTTGGCGCCCGTGCTGATGATCAGCAGCAGCAAGGCGACATCACGGTTCGCGTTCTCGCTCTGCGACCGGACGCTGCGGATCACGACTGGCAGTTCGTCATCGCCGGCCAGTTGGGCGGCGGGTATGGGCGTGGCCGGGTCGAAGGCTGCGACCGAGCGGAGAACCTCGTCGCGCGCGTTGCGCAGCAAGGCCAGGCTGTTGAGGTCGGAGCCGCGCAGGCCCTTGATCGGGGTCTGGCTGGCGGCGAGCCTGACCAGTACCTTGACCTGCCTTTCGGCGGTCGACTTGCCGATGCCATGGCGAGCGCCGGCCGCGCGGAAGCTCAGGCCTCGCACCAGCACGTCCGTCAGGATTTCGGCGGCTTGATCGATCGTCTTGCGCTGCATCGCAACACCACGTCATGGCGACGAGGTCTTTGTTCCACAGCGAAGCCGGCTATTCCAGCGGAAATCCGGGGGCCAATCCGAGGAGTAGTCGCGGTCCTGGCCCCGACTCGACGGCCGCGCTCACCGGCGTGCCACCGAGAGTCCACCGTGCGAACGGGCGACGACGCCCGTCAGCCTGCGATGGCCGATGTCTGTCCGCACGGGGAGCCTCCCGGCCGCTGACGTGCAAGGATCAGGCGACGGAAACGATGAGCTTGGCCGTGTCGCTGCGGGTCGACGATTCACGAGTTCGAAGCCAAGCGGGCGCTGGACTCTCGAACTGCGTTCGCGAAGGCTTCAGGCGCATCGATGCGAACAATCAAGGTGCGCTGAAGCCTAAACCGGGATTCCGCTTTTCGGAGCGCTGCAACGCGAGATAGTCCTGCAGCACGTCCAAACACGGCAGTACGAAAGCGGCCTGGTTCAGAGCGAGTATTCGGTGGCAGCCTGAGATTCGAATCAGGCTGCCAAGGTCTTCCCCGCAGCCAGCTCAGCGCGGGGGCTCGTCCGGCTCGAGCACGGGCAGGCGGAAGGTGACTCGCGTTCCTCTTCCGAGCTTCGAGCGAATCCGCATGCGGCCACCGGCACCGGCCACACGCTCGCGCATGCCGGCGAGGCCGAGGCTTCCGCTGGCGATCTTCGACGGGTCGAATCCGACGCCATCGTCCAGCACGGCGATGAGGATCTCGGCCATCGCATCCGGTGCGGCCAGCGACACTTCGACGCGGCTGGCGCTGGAGTGTTTCACGACATTCGACAGGGCCTCCTGAACCAAGCGATAGGCGACGATGGCCACCTGCCCCCGCAGAGGCGGAAAACCGGGCGACACGTGAAGCACGAAGCGGATGACCGGCACCAGCTGGTTGTACTCGCGCGTCATCTCCTGCAGCGCACCGGTCAACCCCAGCACGTCGATGACCTCGGGTCGCAGTTGCTTGATCAGGTCGCGCGCGTTCTGGTACAGCCTAGCGATGGTGCTTGTGATCTCGGTGGCGGTCGCGTTGACTTCACGCGCTGGACCGCCCTCCATGCCTGCCGAGACGTCGGCGATGTGCTGAGCCTTGGATCGCAACCCGATCAGCGAGGCATTCAAGTGGTCGTGGATCTCGACCGCGATGCGCTTGCGCTCGTCCTCCAGCTGCTTGTTGCTGCGCGCCAGCAACCGCCCCCGCTCGGCATCGGCGGTGTGGGCCTTGGCAACCGCGTCCTGCAGGTCGGCTGTCCTCTGGTCGACCGTGAGCTGCAGCTTCTCGCCCCATTCCGAAAGCCCTTGCGCCATCTCGTTGATGGTCGCCTGCAGTTCACCGATCTCTCCACTGGCGCGGGCCGGCAGCCTTACCTCGTACCGGCCTTGCCGGATCTCCCGGAGCGCCCCCATGGCCTCGCGCAGGGGCTCGCGCAGTCGTTGCGCCAAGGTCAGGCCGGCGACCACGCTGACGCAGGCCGCCAGCAGCACGGCGCCTGCCCCATACGCGACGCGCCTGAACCATTCCTGCATGATCGTGTCGCTGGTCATGCGCACCGTGACCTTGCCGATGACGCGCCCCTCCCGGGTCGTGCTCTCGCCCCCGTGCGGCGACGCGCTGCTGTTGTCGAGCAAGTCGATCGTGAACACGTCGGCCCGCACATCCTTCACGAACACCAGGCTGTCTGGCCGATTGCCGGCCCCGACACTGGCGACCACGTGACCGCCTGCGTCCGTGAGCTGGATGGACTCGATCGAATGGTCGGATTCGAGGAGCCTGCGGATGCTTCGCTCCAGGGAGGCGCCGTTGCCTGACACCAGGCCGTACTGGCCGGTCTGCGCCAGTGACAACGCGATGAGCTCACCGCGATCGCGAACCGCACGGATGGCGTCGTCCTTGCCGATGACGTAGAGGGCCGCCGTGATGACGACGAACATCAGCACCGCCGGCACGCAGGCGATCATCACCAGACGCGTGGTGATGCTCCACGGGAAGGGCCAGCGAACCGGCCAGGCCGAGCGCGCTTCAGCGGACCGGGCTGTTGAGACTTCGGGCTTCATGGTCGATCGGAATGTCCAGGGAGCGTGCCACGCGTTCGTTGACGGCGACACGCCAGTAAGCGGGGTACTGCGGCACGGGCTGCTGTCCTCCGGCGAGCTGTTCAATGAGCAGGCTGGCCTGTGCAACGACTTCTTCAACCGTCGAGTAGACCGAGGCCAGGGCGCCAGCCCGCACCAGTGCCGCGGAGAACCCCACCACCGCCATGCCACGGCGGTAGGTCGCCTCCAGGAAGGCCTGGACGTTCTCGGCCGACATGATCGCCCGGTCCGGCAGCGCCAGCAGCACGGTGGAAGATGCCAGCCGCGTCAGCGCCCGGATGGGGTTGTCGGACACTGACACGCGGTGGACCTCCAGGTCCAGGTCGGCACCGCGAGCCGCTGTGCGGATCTGCGTCTCGAAGGGTGCGGTGTACTCGCTGAGCAGCACTCCGACCGTGATGCGCCGGCGAAAGATCTTGCGCACCAGCGCCAGTTGCTGCGCAGGGGACGCTTCCGCGAAGAGCGCCGTCACCTGCAGGCGTCGATGCTCCACCGATTGAGCGGATGCGATGGCGTGGTAGGCCTCGCTGGAAGTCAGCAGCGACAGCACCGGACCGTCGGGACCGACCTCCAGCATCTGCTGCAAGGCATCGCTTCCCAGCGCCACGTAGACCGCGGCGCCACTTCGTTCGGTCAGCCGCCGGGCATCGCTGTCGGTCCTTGCCGCCGGGAACTTCGCCAGCAGCCCCGCCAGGGCCTCTCGCGCGGCTTGGGTGGGTTGCACGGCGGCCAGGATCCGCAGTTCGGGTTGGGCCGCGCGCGCCATGGGCGCAGCAAGGCACAGGCTCAGCGCGAGTGAACCGAGAGATCGACGCCGGATGGTCCCCGGTGTTCCACAGTCTGTTGCTGAATCCGTCCGTTTCACCACTTGTGGGTTGTGACCCAACGCTCCAGGTCTTCTCGCCCGCTGTCGTCAGAAGCTCACCCTGACTTGCCCAAACAACTGCCACCGGCTGTCGTAGCCCGTCCGCAGGGTCCCGGCGGCTCCGAAGTCTCGGAAGTACGTCTGCTCCAGGTTGTCCAGGCGACGCACGCTCAGCGCGGTCTCGATCTTGTGGCCCAGCCCGGCAAACGACTTGCCCAAGGTCAGGTCGGTGCGTCCGTAGTCGGACTGGCCGAGTCCGTTGCCGGAGGAGCCGTAGTAGGCGGCCGACACCGTCCAGCCGGCCCCCAGCGAGGTCCACGCACCGATCGAACCGCTGCGCCGCGAATACTGGGTGGTCTCCAGCGGATTGGTCGCGGCGTGGTTCCTGAGGTAGGCATAGTTGGCGAAGACCCACCAGTTCGAGGCGATGGCGGCGCTCGCCTGCAGTTCCAGCCCGCTCAGGTGCACCGCACCGTTGTTCGTCGGCTGGAAGCTCGAGAGCTGCAGCTTCTCGGAGATCAGGCTGTACAGCTGGTCATCGAAAGCCTTCACGTCGAGCAGCAGGCCATAGGCCGGCACGTTGAGCAGGTATCCCAGCTCCACGGAGCGGATCCGCTCGCTGCTGAGCCCGCCCGGTGAACGCGCGCTCTGGTACAGCCGCACCGTCGAGGCCCCGTTCAAGGCCGGCTCGGCGCCCGTCAACGCGTAGCTCCAGTCCGCGCGCTGCTCCTGGACATCAGGCGTGCGGGTGCCGCGCGTCCAGATCACGCGGACCGTCTGCAACTCGGACAGCCTGTAGTTGGCCGCGAGCCGCGGAGACACCGTGGCGCCGCTGAGTTCGTCGCGCTCCACGTAGGCGCCCGCATTGAGGGCGAGATCGGCAAAGGGGCGGTACTCGAGGCTGCCAAACGCACGCCACACCGTGTTCCTGACGGCTTGCCCAAGGTAGGTCGCGCTCGATCCGCTCTGCTGGCGCACGCCAAGGCCAGCAACAAACCGCAGTTGATCCGAGAGGACCTGCGTGTCCTGGACTTCCAGGTCCGCGCGCCGCTGCAGCAGGCCCTGCTCCGCCATGCCGCAGGTCGGCGTCCTCGCCGAGGCCCCCAGCGCGCTCACGGCGGCTATCGCTGCCGCAGCGAGCGCATCGTCCTGTGCGCTGCCTCCCGATGGCGCCCGGCCTGCCAAGATCGCGTTGGCGTAGCCAGGGTTGGCCTCGTACATCGCGTACAGCTCAGGCAGGAAGAAGGCGGCGGGATAGCAGGTGCGCCAGCCCTGCCGGATGCTGTCGATCCAGAGGGAGCCACGCACCTGGAGCTGGTGCGTGGGGCTCAGGTCGTGGGTCAGCGTGAGGGAGCCGTAGCTGTCCTCCGGGCGCGCATCGGGATACGTCACGCCGCCCGAGTCGACGCCTGGCACTTCACGAACACCCGCCACATGCCCCAGGTTCACGTCCAAGGATGTCGTTGCCCCAAACGGGATCACGGCGCGCAGGTTCAGTCGCGTGAGACGCTGGCTGTCGTGGTCGGCGCCGGCGCGTTGCTGCATGTCATAGCCGCCATCGAGTTCGCGGCTCACCGTGAGCCTCAGGTCGGCATCGCCGATGGCCGCCCCAAGACGGAAGGTGGCGGCCGCGACGCCATTGGAGCCTCGCTCCACCGAGGCGTAGGCCCTCTCCACGTCGCGGGGGTGACGGCTGATGATGTTGATGATCGCCAGCATCGAGTTGGGACCGTAGGCGGCCGAATTCGACCCGCGGGTGACCTCGATGCGGTCGATGTCGTCGATCGCGATCGGCAGGCTGGTCCAGTCGACCCGGGCGAAGAGCGGCTGATACACCGACACGCCATCGATGAGGACGTTCATGCGGCGCGGCACGAGCACATTGGTGCCGTGGTAGTTGACGCGGTAGTCGGGCCCGCTGGCGCGCGTCATCTCCATGCCGGGCACCAGCCGTAGCGCCTCCGGTACCGAGCGGATGCCGAACCTCTTGAGCATCTCCGCGGTGATGATGGTCACTGCGGCGGGCACGTCCTGCAGCGACTGCCGCAACCGGGTGGGCGTGAGCACGACCGGGTACCGGTCGACGTCGGCAGGCGTGTCGTCCGGTGCCGCCCATCCCACGCTCGCGACCGAGATCCCGAATCCGAGCACGAGGATGGCGCGTGGACTTCGCATGGAACTAGTGCCGCAGGGCCGGATAGGTGAAGAGCAGGAAGTGCATGGCATTGACGCCGAAGTGCATGACGATGGGTACCTCGATGCGGCGGTGCCAGGCATAGGCGACCGCATTGGCGAGGCCCGCCAGCGCTGCCATGACCACCATCGACGCGCCCGCGCCCGCATGCGCCAGGCCGAAGAGTGCCGCCGACACGGCGACCCCCAGCACGGCACGGCCTCGCCAGCGGTGCTTGGCACTTTGCCCGGGACCGGTCAACGGATCCTGGATCAGCGCGCGAAAGAATCCCTCCTCGGCGACGCAGGTCAGGAACAGATTGACGATCAGGAACAGCGGCGCCTGCACCGGCCACTTGGGATCGACCCGAACCAATCCGATCGCGACCGCCACCCCGAGCACGACGATGGCGGCTGCCATCGCGTAAGCCCAGGCCCGCAGCAGTACGCGCCCTGCCCCATCACCGCGGCGCAGGCGGGGCGCGAGCAAAGCGACCAGCACCAGGCCGACCGAGCCCTTGTCGAAGTTCAGGTACTGCGTGAACGGGCTCGCCTCGGGCGAGAGCTGGGCGGCATCGATGACGATCGGATTGTTGAAGCCCGGCACCTTGTGCAAGGCCAGCGCGAGCGCCAGCAACAGCAGCAGCGCAAACACAAGCCAATGGACCGTCGCTCCCAAGGGCCGCCGGAAGAGCTCCGTCAACGCGAGCAGCACAACGAGGGACAGGGCCCCTGCGGGCAGCACAAAGCCCTGAACCAGGGCGGCACCCAGCGCCAGCGCATAGACCACGAGCCACGGCGGGATGGCAAGCCCCTCCCGGAGCTTCACCGAGGGCAGCCACACGGCGGCAATGGCGCAGACGAGCAGGACGAAAGGAACTGGCATCGCGCACGCTCCCGGTGCAATGGGCGCTAGGTCTCGATGAGGTGGTGGCGAATCGCCAGCCGAGTGATCTCCGCAGAGCGCTGCACGCACAACTTGTCCTTGACGACCTGGACCACCAGGGAGATGGTCTTGCGGGACAGGTTGAGCGCCCCTGCGATCTCTTCCGTGGTCTGTCCCTGCGCCAGGCGCTTGAAGACGTCGAGTTCCCGCTGGTCCAGCTTCGCGCGCGGCGAGTCGTCGCCACGCACGCCCAGCAGCGCCATGCGCTGTGCGATGTCAGGCAGGAAATGGATCTTTCCCTGGGCCACCTCCGCGATCACCTCGGCCAGCACATCGGCCGGCTGGACCTTGGGCACGAAGCCGCGACCGCCCAGCCGGTAGGCCTCCCGCACGATCTCGTCCTGGTCGTACTGGGTGTAAAAAACGATGCGGGCCTCGGCGTCCGCGCCGATGAGCTGCCGCGCCGCGTCCAGACCTGTCGGCCCTGCCCCGAAGCCGACGTCCATGACCACCACGTCGGGCCTGCACTGCCTGCACTGCTGCGCCACTTCGTCGGTGGTGGCCGCTTTCCCCACCACCTCGATGCCGCGCTTGTGCAGCGACAAAGCGAGACCCTCGATGATCAGTGGATGGTCATCGGCAATGAGGATCCTGATGCAGCAGGGTGCTTTCATGCGCCGCGAAACTCGACGATTGCCGGTGGACATGATTACCGCAACTTAGGGCGTTATAGCGCACGACCTTGTAACTGTCTGAGACACTTTCAGGTGCCGCAATGTTACTTTCCTGGGTGGCAGCGTGTAACCTAGTTCGCTACCATGCTGGTTGCGCGCAGGCTTCGCATTTTGGCGCGGCGCCTGCGCCGAGGCGACGGGCTCCGATTGGGCGGCTTGGCGCGCAGAGATCTTTCCCGCCTGACAGGAGGAGGGGCTCATGGTGATGGCCAGTCGTCATGACGGGCCGTCTTTGACGGCCGTCCCGCGATCCGTACCGATCGCGTCGGTGTGCGGGCGCTCGATCGGTGCCCTTCAGCCGGCGAGCACCGCACAGCCGCCTTCGCAGGACTCGCGCGCCGACGCTCCACCTCGCATCGCCGCCCTCGATGATGACCCCGCCGCCGTGGCCTCCATGACGGCCATCTTGTCGCAGAGCGGCTTCGACGTGGTGCCCTACACCGATGCGGTCGAGCTCGAGATGGCGGCCCGAGCGATGCCCTTTTCCGCCTACGTCCTGGACTGGTACCTGGGTGACAGGACCGCCGCACCGCTCATCGAAGCCTTGCGGCGCCATCCGCTGTCGGCCGGTGTTCCGATCTTCCTCCTGTCCGGAAACCTGGCCGTCGCAGGCGTGCCGACCGACGATGCCCTGGCCCGGATCATCGGCCGCTACCATGTCCAGTACCGCGCCAAGCCGTATTCAGGGGTAAAGCTCGCATCGGACCTGCGATTAGCGCTCGGCGAGCGCAGGGGCTGACATGCCTGCGCCCTCCTTCACCAAAGGATGATCGGCGCGAGCGAGTCATATGGCAGACCCAGCCGTCCCGTCCAATCCACCAGCGACCGGCTCCGCGCCGATGCCAGGCTCGGAGCCGGCCATGCTGGACCTGTGGTCGAGCCGCGCCATGCTGCTCGGCATTTCGGGATTGGCGGCATTGCTGGCCGCCGTCGGCTTGTGGTTCGCCTTGAACGCGCACGGAGGCCGGACCATGGCCTGGGGCGCCCTGCTGGCCGCCGGCATCGTGCTCGCCATCTCGCTGGCGGTCAGCCTGCGCCTGCGGGCCGCGGCCGAAGCGGCGCGTCTCGAGGCCAATCGCCTGCAGGCCGAGGCCCGCGCCGAGGCGCAGCGCAGCGCGCAGGCTCGGACCGCGCTGCTCGGCATGGTGTCCCACGAGTTGCGCACCCCGCTGCAGACCATGCTCGCCAACGTCGAGTTGCTGGCGCTGAAGCCGCAGGATCCGATCACGTCGCAGCTGGTCAACGGGCTCGAACAGTGCATCGTGCAGATCAAGGGTCGCCTGGACAACATCGCCCAGTACACAAGGCTGGCGAACGGCCTGGTCGAGCTTCGACGAGAACCCTTCAGCGTTGGCGAACTGCTGCAGCGCGTGGTCGAGGAACATGCCGACGCCGCCGCGGCCAATTCGCAGACCATCGTCGTCGAAGCCGCCGAGGTCGCCACGATCCAGGTCCACGGCGACGAGATCCGACTGCACCAGGTGTTGAACAACTACCTGTCCAATGCCGTGAAGTACTCCGGCCCGGGCCGGATTGAACTCCGCGCTCGAATCCTCAGGCACGGCTTCGGCAGGATGAACTTGGCCGATGCGATCGAGATCAGCGTGTCCGACCACGGTCCGGGCATCCCTGCCGCCGAGCAACAAGCGATGTGGGAGCCCTTCGTCCGAGGCTCCGTCCGGCACAACCGGCCCAAAGGCAGCGGGCTGGGCCTTGCCGTCGTCAAGCTGTTGGCCAGATCGGCAGGCTGGGAGGTGGGCCTCCAATGCGATGAGGACGGTACGCTGTTCTTCGTCCGCATGCCTCTGGACGGCCCGCCTCGCCCGGATGTGCCGAGCTGACCGCACCGCGCTCGGCCGCCACGCAGTCGCGCGGGCGGAGTCGCGGTCCTGCGTTGATGCCGGAAGTCCAGTCGTCCGGCAGACCCCTCAGTGGGCGACCAGAGCGTCGAACGAACTGAAGAGCCCAGCCAACTTCGGCGCGAGCTCCGCACGGCGCGAAAGCAAGGTGAGCGAACGCCGGGCACGCGTGACTCCGACATAGAGACGGTTGATCTGCGGCGGCTGATCGAGGTCGAACTCGTCGACGCCGGCAAGGATCACGACGTCGAACTCCAAGCCCTTCGCGTTGGTCACGTCGGCGAAGTGACGAACATGGCGTCGAGCGAGATTCACTGTCTCGGACAACTCGGCATCGATCAACTGCGCGCGCAACTGCGGTTCCATTCGCGCAAATGACTCGGCTGCTCGTCGAGCACTTGAGAACAAGACGGCCACCGTCTGGCCACGCTGCGTGGCGCGCAGTGCGGCAACGACGGCGCTGTCGATGTCGGAAGTCTCGGGACAGACCAGAAGCCGGGGACGTGCCACCCCCGCGCCTGCCGCGAACGCTCTTTCGGTAAGTTCATTCGAGGGCGCAGGGTCACCGAAGAACTGCGTTCGGAAGAGCGCGCTGAACAGGGCGAGCCCCGGGGCGTTTCCTTGCCGCAGGTTCTCCGTCAGTTTCACGGTGGGCAGGGATTGCCCCGGGAAACAGGCCCTGAGCTCGATGCTGGTGCCGTGATGCAGTTTCTGGGCGAAGTCTCCGACCACGGTGATCGCGCGGTAGCGAGGGTTCGATTGCTCCACCATCAGGTAGACCTGCTGCTCGGTGAAGTCCTGCACCTCGTCGATGAACACCGCCTGATAGAAGGTCGGCTCGCGCAGGCTCGGCGCTCCGCCTTGCTTCAGTCCGCGGCCAACCAGATGGGCAATGCACAGCAACAGGTCGATGTCTCTCTCGGCAAGCTTGAACTGCTGCAACTGGGACAGGATCTCGTCCGCCAGGCTCTCCTGTGGGAAGTGCTTCGACTCGGACTTCAAGGCATCCAGGTAGAGGTCCGGCAGCGCCGTCAGCGGCGCCAGCAATCGACGCCTGATAACCCGTGCGAACGCTGCATCCGGCGTCGAGTAGCGCGGCTGTCCAGGCTCGACGGGCGACTCGGTTTCCTCGTCCGGCTCGTCGTCCTCGACAGCGGCGGGTGTGGCCGCGACCAGCAGCAGCCTGGCCCGGCCAAGGCCATGCTCGCGCGGCAAAGGCCGCAGCTTGCCCCCGACGGTCGTGTAGATGCGCTCGGTCGCTTCGGGAAGCAGACGCAGGAAGAGGTGGTTGACGTCGGAAACCTGCGCCCTGAAGTTCTGACCAGACGCGTCACGGACCAGCAACCGGCCCGCTTCCAGGGAAGCCTTGACGTCAGCACTCCATTCAACGGCGTCGCCATTGGGCGACAGAAGTTGCAGAGAACCGTCCAGCGGGCCGCTGTCATCCACATAGACCAGGCGCTGGCCGCTGCGGAGGTAGAGCGGCGCCTTGGCCTCGACGAGTTGCCGCGCGAGACTGTTCTCGTCAGCAGCATAGAAGAACGCATCGCCGACCTGCGTCCAGATCAAGCGCGGCCCGGTCACGCGGCGACGAACCTCGGCCAGGATGTTGGTCAGGCGCAGCGCCAGCCGATCGAGCGCAAACGCGCCGTCCCGCGGCGGGTCTCGCAGCTCTATCGAGACCTCGCTCAACAACTCCTTCAGCAAGGTCAACGCGGGCCCCATGACCCGCGCGACCTTCGGCCGCTCGGATGGCTCAAAAGCCTCCGCAATGTCCGCCACCGTCGGCAATGCCTCGAACACGTGATCCGCGAGGCGGCGAGCAATCGCCTGGTCGGCCGCCCGGAGCCAGGCCATGGTCGTGGCTTCGTTCCGCTCCACTTCGTCAGTCAGACCAGCCCAGCGTCGACCGGGAACGAGGCTGCGCGTCAGCCTGCGATGGTCCCGCAAGCGAACCTGCAGCTCCTTGAACTCTTGCACGGGCAGGTCCGGCAAGTCGATGCGTCGGCAGGTCTCCTGAAGGTACTGAATGAGTTCGCCCGTGCGGACGAATCCCACGCAAGCCTCTTGCGAGAACTGACCGGCGAAATCGGCCGTCCAGTAGTCCTGTCCCGGACCCAGCAGGTCGCGGAATGTCTTCTCATCGACGACGCTCGCGGCGTTGAAGGTTGTGAGCATCTTCGTGCGGCCGAGCGCGGCCGACGTCTTGCCTGAGCCGGCAACACCCTCCACGAACATCGGCCCGAGCGGTGTTCGCGAAATGACCTGGTTCTGCTCTTCAGTCTGGTGCGTAAAGAACCGCTCGCTCAACCCATAGTAGTCATCGGCCTTCGCCGGCGGGCCGTCTCGATCCCACTCCTCTTCCGACTCGTCCAAGACTTCTGCAGGTTGGCCCTGAGGTTCCTCGTCGACCTCGAACTCGACGACATGCACCTCCGGCGGACGCGGCGCGACAGGCGCCAACGGCTGTGGCTCGAGGTCCCTGGTCTCGGGCTCCGGCGTCGCAGCACCGGTCCCTGGGCGCCCGACGATCCCGGCACGTCGAGGCCCGCGCAGGAATCCTTGGAGGTCGGCGACCTCCCCTGCGCCCGCTTCGCCAACAACGCCCATTCGCAGGAAGTTGCGAACGTTCGGCTCGAAGTCGGGTCCGCCGAAGCGATCAAACGAACGGACCTCGACGACTTCGTAGTCGCCCCAGGCCTTGCTGCGGTTTGCGTAGCCCGGCTGCACGAAGCTAGCCAGGCGTCCCTGCGGCGAGTGAGGTGTGCAGTAGCCCGAAGAGAAGTTGGGATACGTCACTTCGGTCGGGCTCAGGCGAAGCATCACTCGCCCTTGCAACTCAGTCTCGATGATCACCGTCTTGGCGTAGGCGCTCTTCCGCAGCAGGCGGTACAGCGGCGCCTGCGTCGACCTCACGTAACCGCGCGAGTCGGCCATGCCGCCGAGAACATCGAGGTGCTGATCTTCGTAGAGCATGCGGTCGGCGTAGTCGATCACGCCGCCGAGGACTGCCAGTTCTTCTGCCGAGTACTCGCGCTTGCTACCGTCGTCCAGTGGCATTTCTATCTCTCTTCCTATGGTGTCCAGGACCATGCGCGAGTTCGATCTCGCGTTCCTCGTTCCTAGTATGAACTGCACACGCACCTGGCCAGCCGGTGGTCACGACAGGCACATTGAGCGCAATCCCCAATGGGCGAAACAAGCCGACCCGACCCCGCGGCGATCCCATGTTCTCGTGGGCAGCGGCTCGTGCCTTCACCGCTCCTGCCTGGACTTGATCGTCCGGAGTCGGAACACCAAGTGTGAGAGGGTGTTGAAGCGCTCTGGGATCTGACGCGCTGGATGCGGCGAATGAACGAGGAGCGCCTGACCTATGGAGCGGCGCAACCGCCACCGTGAAGTGGCCAAGACAAGCTATGCGAACCGATGAGAGACTCCGCCGCTTCCGCGGCGAGAAAGACCGCTGCGGCGAAACGCACGATAGCGAGCTGCCGCAGTTCAACGATCTACGTCACGGCATCCGGACGCCGCAGGGATGCCCTCGATCCGCTCTTGCGTCCAGCGCATGAGGTCGCTCGTCAAAGGCGACTCGGGCGCCACCAGCGACAGGTGATCCAGTCCGAAATAGCGACGGTACTCCAGCACTTGCCCAGCACGGCAGCGACGGGTCACGAACTGCTGCTGAAGTTCTGGCAGTACCAGCGGATCGGCCAAGCCTTGCGCGATCAGCAGCGGCTGCGAGATGGGGCGGTCCGGCGTGTTTTCAGCCAGCCGGGCACCAAGGCGGCTTTCTGGGGCGAGGACGCGAAGATCGTGCGCGAAGCGATCAGCGCTTCGCCGACCGAGAACAGCGCTCCCGGTCCAGCCAGGCAGCGCCCTGCCATGTCGCGCGCCAGCGGACGCAGTGCAACGCCCACGTAGTCGTCGAATCGCACGTCGGTATAGACCTCGCTGTAAGCCTGCAAGATGAACGAAGTCATGATCCGCCCGACTGTCATGTGCTGCACCTTCTCGATCATCGGCCGCAGGTCGCTGGCAGGCGCGAGCGCGGCAACTCCGGCCAGCGGAACATCGGGCGCGTAGGCCGGCGCAACGATCGCGGTCCACAGCGCCGCATGCCCCCTTGCGAGTGCCCCCACACCACCGTCGAGTTGCCGGGACGTATGCCCTTGAGTTGGCGAGCCGCACGAATGGCGTCGAGTTCGGCGCGCGCCTCGTCTTCGCCGATGAGGTAGGCGTGCGGACCTGTCGTGCCTTGGCCCGCGTAGTCCGTGGCGACGAAGATCCAGCCCTTGTCCAGCAGCGGCTGGACGGCGGGAACGTTGGCGAATGGATCGGCAATCACCGACGGCGCGCAGCCCTCAACGACGCCCGTCGTGCCGTGCGTCCAGGCGATGACGGGGCGTGGGTCGGCCTGGGCCTGGGTCGAGACCATGACGATGCCGCTGGCCAATGCCTGCGAGCCATCGCCTCGTGTCGTCGTGTAGAGGATGCGCCAAGCGCGGGCGCCGGCAGGAACCTTGCGGTCGAACGCCTCTTCCCGCAGGAGGACGCCCGGCTTGTTGGGTAGACCGACCGTAGAGTTGTAGAAAGCATCGGGCACTCGCGGCCTGGCCGCGAGCCATCCAATCACGAAAGCAACCAGCAGCAACGCGGCGAACCCGCACAGGCGCCGAACGAATCGCAAGGACCTGCTTTGCGGCGCAGTCATACGCCTGCCCCGATGCACTTGCAGCCAGTCCGGGAGTCCAGGGCTCGCGATGGCAGCCCGATGTGCGCGATATCGAAAGCCATCGGACGCGTGCCGTACGGCCACTCCGCAGCGCCGAAGCCCGGACCGCCGCAGTTCGTCGCCATCGATGCACTGCAGCCCACCATGCCGCCGAACCTCTCGTCGGGTCGCGGGCTGACCACCGTTTGCATCACTCAGTCACCAAGCACGATGGTCAGGAGGGCACTGGAGTCCTGCTCGGCCGTCACCGCGTGCATCTCGTTGCCAGGCAAGTACAGCAACTGGCCGGCAAGCAGGCGGCGTTGCCTGCCTTGCGTCTCGACAACAAGCACACCCTCGATGCACTGAATCGTGATGGCGCCTGGCACCTTGTGCCGCGGCAGTGTCTTGCCCGAGAGCATCACGAGTCGAATGACCTCGAGCTGTTCTGACTTGAATAGAGCCGAGGACTGCGAATCCTGCAGAGCGTCTCCCAACGGACCGACGTTCCAGGGCTGCCCCGGGTCAGCGTGTTCAAGTGCCATGGCGCGCTCCTGCTGCTTTTTCGCCCCTCGTATCTCTGAAGTGCACTATATGCGCCATCGCCGGACGCATTGGCCCACACCGGCACCCAGTCATTTGCGCAAAACGTGCCCGCTGTACATGCGACGACGCGGGCCGTCGCTTGCCGCCCGAATCTGCGGCCCGGATACTTCTGGCACTGCTGGAGTTTCGTCTCCACAGCGGCCCCGTCGTGGGCCCCGACCTGGTCGGCGTTAGCGGTCGTGACCCGCCCCTCGATTCCGGGCTGAACCTCTTTCACCCGGACACCTGAACCGGCACCGCTTCGCGCGGCTGGCCGCCCCCTCACCCACACGCTCGCCGCGAGCGCCGGACTTCGACACCTCCACGGTGCCGACGGCCGCGCGCTGCGCCGACACATCCACCTGCCGCTGCGTGCCCTGCGCGCCACGGCGCATCCCCAACGGGGAGCTCACGCTCCCCAGGGGGTCGTGCGCTCTCCATTCGCATGGAGAACCACGATGGCTACCAATGCCACCGAGGCGAAAAGCCTCTGGCTTCCGGGCTTCGGGCCCGACGACGACACCCATTTCCCCGACCTCTTCAACGAGCCTGCCCCGGCGGTCGTTGAACTACCTGCACAAGAACCAGCGGCCGCCGTATCGCAGCCTGAGGCTGCCCCCGCCCGCCGGTGGAAGCCTTCGCTGGTGCGCACGGCCGCAAACGCCGATCGCGCCATCACCTGGCCTGCGTGGAACGACGACGTCCTCGCGGCGCTGAGCGGTCCCGTCTCGAAGTTCGAGGCCAACCTGCAAGCGATCGCCGTGCTGCGCGAACTCGCGGGCTCGCAGTCCGAGCCCACCGACGCGCAGCGCGCCGCGCTGCTGCGGTTCACGGGCTGGGGCGGCATCCCGGCCAGCTTCAACCTCGAGCAGCGCGACGACGCGTGGAAGCGGCGCGCGCAGCAACTGACCACCGTGCTGGACGCTGGTGAACTGGAAACCGCCAAGGCTTCCGTGAACACCAGCCACTACACGGACCCGGCGTTGATCCGCTGGATCTGGCAGGCCATCGAGAAGCTCGGCTTCCGCGGCGGCCGCGTGCTGGAACCCAGTGCCGGCATCGGCCACTTCATCGGTGGCATGCCGCCGCGGCTGGCCCCCGCCTGCCGCTGGACCGCCATCGAGCTGGACCCGACCGCCGGCGCCATCCTGCGCGTGCTCTATGCGCCGCTGGGCGTCGACGTCAGGGTCCAGGCGACGGAGACGGCCGCGCTGGCCGACGACGCCTTCGACCTGGTAGTGACCAACGTCCCGTTCGGCAACTTCCAGGTCAGCGACGGACGCAACCGGCCCTACAGCCACTTCAGCATCCACAACTGGTTCGTCGGCAAGGCGCTCGACCTGGTCGTCCCCGGCGGACTCGTCTGCATGATCACGTCCAGCTACCTGATGGACGACTACGACGGCGCGGCCCGGGCATATGTGGCCTCGCGCGCCGACCTGCTGGCCGCTTTCCGGCTGCCACAAGGAGCCTTCGAGCAGCTGGGGGGCACCGCGGTGCAAACCGACCTCCTGCTGCTGCGCCGACACGGCGCGGAGGCAGACGGGAGCGAAGAGCCGACGTGGCTCGAACTGGCCTACGTCGGCGACCAGCTGCGGCACCCGCGCTGCCTTGACCGCTACATGCGGATCAACAGCTGGTACTGCAGCCACCCCGAGTTCGTGCTCGGGCGCATCGACAAGGTCAGCAATGGCTATTCCGCGGTGCCGACGGCCGTGCTGGACGGCGACCTGGGGCAGGCGCTGCAAAGCGTCCTGCACTTGGTGCCTGCCGATGCCTACCAAGGCCGACCGGCGCCGGCCAGTGAAGAGACGAACGTGGCCAGCGACATGCAGGCGCCGGACGGTGCGCGCCCGGGCAGCTTCGTGCTGTCGGAGGGACGCATCCACAGCGTCGAGCAAGGCCAACTGGTCGACGTGCATGACCGACTCAATGCCACAGCGCGGCTGCGCATCGGCGGGCTGTGCGAGATCCGCGATCGCGCGCGGACCCTGCTGGCGGCGCAGCTGGGCAACACCTCGGATGCGGACCTGGCGGCCAAGCGGCTCTCGCTGAACCTCGCCTACGACCGCTTCGTGGCCAAGCACGGCTACCTCAGCAACCGCGCCAACGCGCTGGCCTTCCGCAGGGATCCGGACTACCCGCTCCTGCTGTCGCTGGAGCGCTATGACGACGAAGAAGACAAGGCCAACAAGGCCGACATCTTCCACCGGCGCACGGTGTCGCGCATCGAGGAGCCCGCGCATGCGGAGAGCCCCGACGAGGCGCTGGCGCTGTGCATGCAATGGAAAGGACGCGTCGACCCCGGCTACATGGCCCGGCTGCTGCAGGCGGAACCCGCCGATGTGGTGGTCGAGCTGCAGCAGAAGGGCCTGGTGTACCTGGACCCGGACAGCGAGGCCTACGAGACCGCGGACGCCTACCTCTCGGGTGACGTGAAGCGCAAGCTCAAGGCCGCCGCCGCTGGCGGGACGGCCTTCGAGGCCAACGTGCTGGCGCTGGAGAAGGTGATCCCTGAAGACCTGCCACCGGCATCGATCGAGCCACGCCTCGGCGCGGTCTGGATCCCGGCCGACGTGATCGAGGCCTTCATGGTGGAGGTGCTGGGGCTGGAATCGGCGACGGTGCGCTACCTGGCCGTCGCGGGCACCTGGTCGGTGAAGGCCGACCAGTGGGCCGTGAACCGCAACCTGACGTGCACGCAGGAGTTCGGCATCCAGCGCATGGACGCGGTCGAGCTCATCCAGCACGCGCTGAACGTGCAGACACCGACGGTGCGCGACCCGCACCCGGAGAAGGACGGCGCCTACGTCGTCAACAAGGAACAGACGCTGGCCGCGCGCGAGAAGCTCGGAGCCCTGAAAGATCGGTTCGCCGCCTGGGCCTACGAGGACGTGCCGCGGCGCGAGCGCCTGTGCAGGATCTACAACGACACCTTCAACTGCCTGCGCCAGCGCGCTTTCGATGGCTCGCACCTGAAGCTTCCCGGCTTCTCGCATTGCTTCGAACTGCATCCCTCGCAGCTCAACGCGACCTGGCGCATCGTGCAGTCCGGCAACACCGGGCTGTTCCACGCGGTGGGCGCAGGCAAGACGGCCATCATGGTCGCCTCCAGCATGGAGCTGCGGCGCCTGGGCCTGGCGCGCAAGCCGGCGCATGTGGTCCCCAACCACATGCTCGAGCAGTACACGGCCGAGTTCGTGCGGCTGTATCCCTTCGCGTCGGTGCTGATGGCGACGAAGGAAGACCTGGCGGGAGACCGCCGGCGCGAGTTCGTGTCGCGCATCGCGACCGGCGATTGGGATGCAGTGATCCTGACCCACTCGACCTTCGAGCTGCTGCCCATGTCGCGCGAGTTCACGGTCGGCCACATCAAGGCCATCATCCGCGAGCTCGAGCTGGCCGTCCGCGCCACCAAGGCCGACGACCGATCCAACCGGATCGTCAAGCAGCTCGAACGCATGAAGAAGGTGTGGAAGGTGCGCCTGGAGCGCCTGGACAACCAGGAACGAAAGGACGATTTCCTCTGCTGGGAAGCGCTCGGGATCGACTACCTGTTCACGGACGAAGCGCACCTCCATAAGAACCTCTGGCGCCACACCAAGATGGCGCGCATCGCAGGGCTGCCGCTGTCGAACTCGCAGCGCGCCTTCGACCTGTACCTGAAGACGCGCTACACGATGAGCCTGCATCGCGGCCCTGCCCGCGGCGTGGTGCTCGCGACGGCGACGCCGGTGGCCAACAGCATGGCCGAGATCCACACGTTCCAGCGCTATCTGCAGCCTCACACGCTGCGCGCGCTGGGACTGGAGCAGTTCGACGCCTGGGCGGCCACCTTCGGGGAAACCGTCACGGCGCTGGAGATCGCGCCCGACGGCAGCGGCTACCGGCTGAACACGCGCTTCGCGCGCTTCATCAACGTGCCTGACCTGATGGGCGTGTTCTGCGACGTGTCGGACATCCGCACGAAGGAGATGCTCAAGCTGCCCGTGCCGGCGCTCAAGGGCGACAAGCCCCGCACGGTGACGTGCAAGCCCAGCGAGGCGTTGAAGGCTTTCGTGAAGACGCTCGTCAAGCGGGCGGAGCTGCTGAAGACGACTCGCGTTGATCCGCGCGTCGACAACATGCTGAAGATCACCAGCGAAGGCCGCAAGGCAGCGCTGGACATGCGCCTGGTGTTCGAGGGCGCGACGAGAGATGCGAACGGTAAGGTCGCGCAGTGCGCCGCCGAGGTCCACCGCATCTGGCAGCTGACCGCGAGCCTCAAAAGGGCTCAGCTGGTGTTCTGCGACCTGTCGACGCCGCGCGTCGACGCGGGCTTCAGCGTCTACGACGAGCTGAGGGCTCTCCTGATCGAAATGGGAATGCCCGAGGAGCAGATCGCCTTCGTGCACGACGCGGAAACCGATGCCCAAAAGGCGCGGCTCTTCCGATCGGTCCGCGAGGGCAAGGTCCGCGTGCTGCTGGGCTCGACCCCGAAGATGGGCATTGGCACCAACGTGCAGAAGCGTCTGGTGGCCTTGCACGAGCTGGACTGCCCATGGCGGCCCTGTGACGTCGAGCAACGCGAAGGGCGCATCCTGCGACAGGGAAACGAGTGCGACGAGGTGGAGATCATCCGCTACGTCACGGAAGGCAGCTTCGATGCGTACTCCTGGCAGACCGTGCTGACCAAGTCCAAGTTCATCGCCCAGGTGATGAGCGGCGACAAGGGGCTGCGCTCGGTCGAGGACGTCGAGCTGGCAACGCTGAGCTACGCCGAGGTGAAGGCCTTGGCGTCAGGCAACCCGCTGGTCATCGAGAAGGCCGGCGTGGACGCCGAGATCGCGCGCTATTCGTCGCTGTTCTCGGTCTGGCGCAACCAGCGCTACGGCCACGAATCCGAAACCTCGAACCTGCCGATGCGCATCAAGAGCATGGAGACGCTGGTGGCAGCGCTGCGTGCCGACGAAGCGGCCGCGCTGGCGGCCCTGGCCGACGGCCCGGTCGTCGTGGTCAACGGGCGCAGCCTGCGCGACCGCGAAGAACTCGGCGACGTGCTGCGCGCCGCGGTGCGCAGTGCGCGTGCCAGCCTGAGCGGCAAGGCCTCCGAAGAGAGACTGGGCCACGTGGGCGGCTTGCAGCTGTTCCTGTTCAGCGGCCGCGAGGCCGACGAAGTGCACCTGTACCTGCAAGGGCAGGCGGTGCATGACTGCAAGGCCTACCAGACCGGACCGGCGCTCGCGGCCGAGTTGATCAGCGTGCTCAACGGCACGGTGGGACGCACGGCCGATGCCGACCACAGGCTGGCCTCGATGCGGCAGCGGCTGGTGGACCTGCGCGAAGAGCTCACGAGGCCCTTCGAGCAAGAAGACCGGCTGACGGCGCTCCTGGCGCGGCAGCGCGAACTCGCCCGAGAGCTCGACATCGACAAAGACGAGGTGGGCTCGCAAGCCGTCGAGGCAGACGAACAGGCCCTGGCTGCCTGACTTTCCTTTCAGGGACTCGCGCATCAGCGCGAGTCCCTTTTTCTCTTGTCTTATTGGATGTGCCCGCAGAAGATCTTTGGCAGGTCCCAACTGTGCAGAACTGGTGTGACCGCGAGTTCACGCCGATTGGATATAACCGTGACTTGGAAGACTACTGAACCGGGCCAATGGCAAACCTCGCAACTGCGTTGAAGAACGAAATCGCACGGATCGCTCGCAAGGAATTGCGCGACGAGGTCGCCAGCCTCCGCAAGACAGTGACCGGACATCGGACCGACATTGCCAAGCTGAAGCGCGAACTCGCGGCCGCCAGTCAGGAGCTGCGGCGCTTGCGCAAGGAGGTCGTGCGGAATGCTCCGCCTGTCGAGGCAGCAGGGCAACCGGACGTCTCAAAGTTCCGCTATTCGGCCGAGCGCTTGGCAGCCAATAGAACCAAGCTTGGTTTCTCGGCAGAGGACTATGGCCTTCTGGTGGGCTCGTCCGGCCTTTCCATCTACAAGTGGGAGCGTGGGGTGAAGCCCAGGCAGCGCTTCATGCCCGCGCTGGCCACCACATTCAAAATGGGTAAGCGCGAAGCCGCCGCACGACTGCAGGAACTGAAGGCCGTCGCCGCGTAGCCTGCGCAACTCGCCCGCATGACCGCAATGAGAATAGAGCACGGCCGGTGTCGGCATCCACGCACTCTGCACGCGGCCCAAACCCGGTGCCGGCAACGAGATCTTCGAACTCCCCTTTAACTCGCTAGTCGAGGCTCGCGACGCCGCGTTGCCGCCGAGGGCTCGCGCGATCGGAATTCCACACCGCAAAGTGGTGGACCTACGACGTACTGCTTGGGTGGCAGCCGCCGACATCAAGGACGTCGACTATGGCAGACGCGTGACCTAACGGATCGCGACGAAATCACCTTCCCACTGTTGCTCTGGCGGCACGAAGGGGTTCGATGTGCATGGGACAGGTGTAAGGCTGGGCTTGACCACTGCCGCGCCCTTTCGTAAGGTGGCCTCCACTGCGTCGTGCATGGTAGCCGGAGCAGCCCTACGCCGACGACGCGTTCACATCGTCGGTCGCTGCAGACATGCAGCCGTTAGCGGTCGTGACCCGCCCTTGACCTAGACCTCCCTGGAGGCGCCGGCAGTTCCACTCCCGGCGGTATGTCGGGACCTATCCTCCCGGCGCGAATCCGAAAAGCTCTCCGCGCAGCAACGTCCCGACGCACACATCTATCCAGTGCCTCGGGGTTGGTGGACGTAGCTCCTTGTCGAATTCCCCTTCTCTGCAAGCGCCTTGCGGGGCACGCGGTCTCCATCGCGGGCTCGCAGCAACCTATGCGGCGCTGCGCAAGTACATGGAGAGGCTGCTATGTCTCAACGATTGCCTTCCCAAACACTGGACCGTCGTCCGGCGTTCGCCGCGCGCGCGATCCATAGCGCGACCGGCATCCCGCTCTGGTGCCCGCGGGAGCGCGCTCCGACGCAACGCGTTCCGCCGCGAACCGAAGCCGTATCCTCAGCCGTCGCCCTGTGGCGGCAGGGCACTCCCAGGAGGTGAACCGTGATCACCTCCTTGGCCCTGATGTCGATTTACCAAGCACCCACCGTTCCGCTGGACCGCATCTGCGACGAGTACCTGGGATTGAGCAGACAAGAGGCGATGAGGCAGGCAGCCGCAGGTGAACTGCCGATCCCCGTCTTCAGGTTGTCGCGCAGCCAGAAGGCGCCCTATCTGGTCAGCGTCGAGGACTTGGCCAAGCTCATCGACGAAGCTCGGCTGAAGGCTGACGAGACATGGAAGCGTTGCCAGGTCTAGGCAGCGCGCCAACTCAGCGGCATGCAGTTGCCATGTGCCGCGTTCGCCCGAACCTACTCTGGGCGGCTGGACCGCCTGGTCACCTTCAGTCGACCCAAGCAGACTTCTGGCATCAGCCCTCTCGCGATGACGTTGGTTCTGACCTCTGTCCACAAGGCCAGATGATCTGTCAACGCATCTCTCTCGCTACGAGGAACAGCCGAGTGTGGCGCGTCGCACCGCATTTTCAGCGCGCGCCCGGTGCAACTGCAGCGGTGCAACAACAAGGTCTACTTTTTTTGCTCTCAACCCTCAAAGTGCAACTGCAGTGCAATCCAGACTGCGACATCGGCAAAAGGCTTGCTGCAGTAAGTACTTAGGAGTTCGTCGGTCCAGTCCATCATCGGCGCGACCGACAGGCGCCAGGGGGAGAAAGCGGAAGACATCGGGCGGGATTGTCCCTCGGCAGGTCGGATCGCGCTGGCGCCGCTCAGGGCGCCGATGCCGCGCGTGCGGCCAGCAGGGGCAGCAGTTGACGGCCCAGTTCCGGCGCCAGCGTGCGTGCGAACGGCTCACTCAGGTGCGTGCGGTCGCGGAACATCGGGATGTCCTCGCGGCGGGTCGGGCAGCGCTCGCCGGTGCAGATCGACGCGGACAGGTCGATGTAGGGCGCGCCCAGCGGCGCCAGGGCCCGCGCCTCGGCGGCAGCGAGCGACGCCAGTCGCTCGTCGTGCGCGGCCGTCGGGTAGGTGCAGGCGCCGGGCGGCACCCAGCCCCACCAGGCCACGCGGGCCCAGCAGGTCGGCACGTCCAGCCCGGTGTGCGGGGTGTCGCGCAGGTAGGCCACCTGGCTGCCCAGGCCTTGAAGGCGCTTGACGGTGCTCGACAGCGAGGCCTCCCAGCGCGGCAGTTCCACGTCACGGTAGCCGGCGGAACTGGCCATCACGATCAACTGCGGCCGCAGCTTCTCGATGCGCTCGAACATGCGCGCACGCCAGGTCTCGCAGGGCAGGAAGCGAGACCGCGTGACGTAGAAGTCCACCGGCGTGTCCACCGACGGGCACACCGCCTTGGTGAGGGCCACGAGACGCCAGCCGTTGCGCAACGCGAGATCCTGCAAGGGCGCAAGCCATTGCGCGGCATGAGAATCGCCGAAGAGCACCACCGTCGTCGACGACGCAGGCACGCCGAACTCGCAAGGCGGCTGGTCCACCGCATCGAAGAGCACCAGGCAGCCGGAGTCGTCGACCAGGTGCCACTTCGAGGCCTGCAGATAGCGCGCGCCCTCCCCGCCCTTGTCGATGTGACCGCGCATGAGCTGCGCCGCAAAGGCCACCGCCACGCAGGCCGCGAGCCCCACGGCCACCACCGCCTTGGGCGACGCGCCCATGGCCACGCGGCGCATGAAGACCTGCTCCACGCCCCGGTAGGACAACCACCCCAGCGCGATGGACAGCGCCACCAGCGCGGCACTCAGCAGCGGACCGGGCGTCGACGTCCAGACGGCAGCGCCGATGAGCACGGGCCAATGCCAGAGGTAGACCGAGTAGGAGCAGTCGCCCACCCAGCGCAGCGGCGGCGACGCCAGCACACGGCCAGCCCACGACCCCACGCCGCGCTCGGCGGCCAGCAGCAAACCGACGCCCGCGAGCACCGGGACGAGCGCCCAGTAACCGGGGAACTGCAGGCTGCCGTCGTAGAACACGCTGGCGAGTGCCAAGGCGAGCAGCGACAGCCCGCCCACGGCCTGCAGGGCCGTTGTGCCCAGCGCCTGAGACCAGCCCGGCCGCATGGCCACCAGCATGCCGGCGCCGAACTCCCACACGCGCATGGGCGTGAGGAAGAAGGCGTACTTGAAGTGGATGGCCGACACGACGATGCAGGCCACGAGGCTCGCGGCGCCAGCCACGAGGATCAGGCCCGTGACACGCCGCCGCGCGTCGCCACCCGGCCCGATGCGGCAGGCCGCCAGCATCAGCAGGGGCCAGACGAGGTAGAACTGTTCCTCGACGGCGAGCGACCACAGATGGAGCAGCGGATTGGCCTCGGTGTGGCCGCCGAAGTAGTCGGTCGGACGGCTCGCGAACCACAGGTTGGCCGCGTACAGCGACGAGGCCCGGGCCGAGGACAGGAGTTCGTCCTGCTCGTGCGGCGCGTACACGACCCGGATGCCCACCAGCACCGCCAGGATCAACAGCAGCGCAGCCGGCAGCAGGCGCCGCACCCGTCGGGCGTAGAAGGCCCAGAGATCGATGCGGCCGGTGGTCTGCATCTCGCGCAGCAGCAGGCCGCCGATCAGGTAGCCGGAGATGACGAAGAACACGTCCACCCCGATGAAGCCGCCGTGGAAGCCGGGCACATCGGCATGGTTGAGCAGCACCAGCAGGATGGCGATGCCCCGCAGGCCCTGCAGACCCAGGTTGTAGGCATGCCGCGCCGGCGCACCGGCCGTGCTGGCCGTGCCCGACAGGCCGGCCGGCGAAGCCGCGGCCGTCACGCCAGGTCCTTCAGCGGATGCTCGTCCGGCTGCCAGGGGGGCACGAAAAACGCGGCGACCTCGGCCGCATCCACCTCGGCCACGGAGGCCGGGCGCCAGCGCGGACGGTGGTCCTTGTCGACGGCCAGCGCGCGGATGCCCTCGACCGTCTCGCTGTGGTCGGCACCGCCGCGCAGGTGAAAGCTGTGGTGGACCAAGGCTCGCTCCAGACGCAGGTCGTCGGCCAGGCTCAGTTGGCGGCCGCGGCGCACCAGCTCGAGCGTCACGGCCATCATCGTGGGCGAACGCTGCAGCAGGGTCTCGCGGGTCTGGCGTGCCCAGTCGTCGTCGGCGGTCGCCAGCGAGTCGAGGATGCCTGCCAGCGTGGCTTCGCCGAAGTGGCGGTCGATGCGTTCGGCCGCGGCCTTCGGATCGGCGGTCGGCGCGAGATCGGCACGCTCCATGACGGTTGCGACCACGTGCTCGGCACTCGGCTGCGGGCTGGCCTTGAGCGCCTGGACGAGCTCCGGCCACTGGGCCGCCGGGACGAAGACGTCACCCAGGCCCCATTCGATCGCATCGCCCGCAGCGATCGACTGGCCCGTGAGCGCCAGCCATTCGCCCACATGCCCCGGGCATTGGGCCAGGAAGTAGCCGCCCCCCACGTCCGGGAACAGGCCGATGCCCGTCTCCGGCATGGCGAGCTTGGACCGCTCCGACAGCACGCGCAGCCTGGCGCCCTGGCTGATGCCCATGCCACCGCCCATGACGATGCCATCCATCAAGGCGATGTAGGGCTTGGGGTAGGCGTGGATCAGGTGATTGAGGCGGTACTCCTCGGTGAAGAAGTCCCCCAGCGCCGGGTCGCCCGCATGGGCCGCCTGGTGGAAGAAGCGGATGTCGCCCCCGGCGCAGAAGGCCGGCGGCTTGCCCTCTCGGCCCGCACCGAGCACGGCCACGGCCTGGATCTCCGGGCGCGACGCCCAGTGGTGCAGCAGCGCGGTGAGGTCGCGGATCATCGGCAGCGACAGCGCGTTGAGCGCCTGTGGCCGGTTCAGCGTGATGAGGCCGAGGCAGCCGTTGACCTCGGCCAGGATGTGGCCGTCGGACACGAGGGGCGGGATCAGGTCGTTCATGCGTTCTTCGGGACGGATTTGACGGAAGGCGGCGCCAGGGCTTCGTTGGCGATCAGGGCCAGCAGCACGAGGCTACCGCCGATCAGGGCGGCGGAGCCTGGGTGTTCGCCCGCAAAGACCCATGCCCAGAGGACGCCGAGCAGGGTCTCGGCCTGGCCCAGCAAGGCGATCTCGTGGCTGGGCAGCTCGCGGGCCAGGCGCACGGCCAGCAGGCAGGGCACGGCCAGCTGGAACACGCCGAGGAAGGCCAGCAGGCCCAGGTCGTGCACGCTGGACTGCAGCGGCCAGGCCAGCGGCAACGTCGCGGCGGCGGACAGGCAGGCGCCGATCAGCACGGCGGGCAGCATGTCGGCCCCTGAGCCCTGCCCGACCTTCTGCAGCAGGCACCAGTTGGTGGCGGCTGCCAGCGGCACGCCCAGCGCCACCAGCACACCGACAAGGCTCCCGGCCGGCCCGGCCTGCTGGCCGAACATCCAGGCGATGCCGATGCTGGCCACGACGATGGCGCCCCAGGTGCGCGCGGGGATGCGCTGGTGCAGGAAGACCCGGGCGAACAAGGCCGTCAGCAGCGGGCCGAGCGACATCGTCACCAGCACGTTGGCCACGGTGGTCAGCGACAGCGCCACCATGAAGGCCGTGAACATCACCGCCCAGCACACGCCCGAGGCCCACACGGCCGCACCGCGCAGGGCCGGCAGCAGCGCCCTGCCCCGCATCACGCCCAGGATCACGACCAGCGCCAGCGCATTGAAGCTGCTGCGCCAGAACGTGATCTCGAACCCCCGCGCCGCCTCCAGTTGCCGCGTGACCACCCCCGCCGAACTCCACATCAGCGTGACGAGCAGCATCAAGGAAACGGCGGCGCGATGGCTCATGCAAGACGAAACAAAGCCACGGAGACACAGAGGCACAGAGAGGCGGGGATGCCGCGCAGAGGCGCGCTGCCTCTGTGTCTCTGTGCCTCTGTGGCTGTGTTGAGGGACCGGCGACCCAGCTGATCGCGGATCAGCCGTTCTCGCGCGCGGCGCGCTTGCGTTCGTTCTCGCTCAGATAACGCTTGCGCAGGCGCACGGACTTGGGCGTGATTTCGACCAGTTCGTCGTCGTCGATGAAGTCCACGCCGTACTCCAGCGTCAGGTCGATCGGCGGCGTGATCTTGATCGCGTCTTCCTTGCCCGACACGCGGAAGTTGGTGAGCTGCTTGGTGCGTGTGGCATTCACGACGAGGTCGTTGTCGCGGTTGTGGATGCCGACGATCATGCCCTCGTAGACCGGGTCGTTCGGCTTCACGAACATGCGGCCACGGTCGTCGAGCTTGCCCAGGGCGTAGGTGAAGATCTCACCGTCGTCCATCGAAATCAGCACGCCGTTCTTGCGGCCGCCGATCTCGCCCTTGTGGGCCTCGTAGCCGTCGAAGATGGACGAGATCAGGCCCGAGCCGCGGGTCAGGTTCATGAACTCGTTGGCGAAGCCGATCAGGCCGCGCGCCGGGATGCGGTATTCCAGGCGCACGCGGCCGTTGCCGTCCGGCTCCATGTTCAGCATCTCGCCCTTGCGCAGGCCCAGCGCCTGCATGACGCCGCCCTGGTGGGTTTCTTCGACGTCGGCGGTCACGAGCTCCATCGGCTCGCTCTTCACGCCGTCGATGTCCTTGAACATCACGCGCGGCTTGGAGACGGCCAGCTCGTAGCCCTCGCGGCGCATGTTCTCCAGCAGGATGGTCAGGTGCAGTTCACCGCGACCGCAGACTTCAAACACGCCGTCTTCGTCGGTCTCGGACACGCGCAGCGCCACGTTGTGCTGCAGTTCCTTCTGCAGGCGGTCCCAGATCTGGCGGCTGGTGACGTACTTGCCTTCGCGACCGGCCAGCGGGCTGGTGTTCACGCAGAAGTTCATCGTCAGCGTCGGCTCGTCGACCTTGAGCATCGGCAGCGGCTGCGGGTTGGCCGGGTCGGTCACGGTCACGCCGATGCCGATGTCCTCGATGCCGTTGATCAGCACGATCTCGCCCGGGCCGGCCTCGGTGACCTGCACGCGGTCCAGGCCGTGGAAGGTCAGCACCTGGTTGATGCGGCCGTTGACGGCCTTGCCGTCCGGGCCTTCCATGACGGTGACCTGCATGCCGGGCTTGATCGTGCCCTGGCTGATGCGGCCCACGCCGATGCGACCGACGAAGGTCGAGAAGTCGAGTGCCGAGATCTGCAGCTGCAGCGGGGCGCTGGCGTCACCGGACTGCGGCGGCACGTGCTTCAGGATGGTCTCGAACAGGGCCGACATGTCGGGGCCCCACTGTTCGCCCGGGGCGCCCTCGGTCAGCGAGGTCCAGCCGTTGATGCCGGAAGCGTAGACGACCGGGAAGTCCAGCTGCTCGTCGGTGGCGCCGAGGTTGGCGAACAGGTCGAAGGCCGCGTTGATGACGGCGTCGCACTTGGCGCCGGGCTTGTCGACCTTGTTCACGACGACGATGGGCTTCAGGCCCAGGGCCAGCGCCTTCTTCGTGACGAAGCGGGTCTGCGGCATCGGGCCTTCCTGGGCGTCGATCAGCAGCACGACGCCGTCCACCATGGACAGCGCCCGCTCCACTTCGCCGCCGAAGTCCGCGTGTCCGGGGGTGTCGACGATGTTGATGTGCGTGCCGCCCCAGCTGACCGCGCAGTTCTTGGCCAGGATGGTGATGCCGCGCTCGCGCTCGATGGCATTGCTGTCCATGACGGTGTCGACGACCTTCTCGTGGTCGGCGAAGGTGCCGCTCTGGCGCAGGAGCTGGTCAACCATGGTGGTCTTGCCGTGGTCAACGTGGGCAATGATGGCGATGTTGCGGATCGGGGTGGTCATGGCACTTCTCGGTAAAAACTGGGAACTCAGGTCAGCAAAGCCTGCACTTCGGGCGGCGTGAGCAGGCGGTCGGCGATCAATTCGCCGGCGGTGATGTGGGCGCTGCCGAGGAAGGCGCGCGGCTCGGGGCCGTAGACGCGCACGCGCTCGGCGTCCGGCGCATCCACGCGGCGGCGCAGGCCGGACAGGAAGCGCGCGGCATCCGCCAGGCTCAGGCGCAGCTCAGGGGCATCGGCCAGCAGGCAGTCGGGTGACGTGAGCAGCGCGGCGCGCTGTTCGTCGGGCAGGGCTTCGATCTGCGACAGCGTCACGGCGCCCTGCAGCGTCAGGCCGCCGGAGCCGGTGCGGCGCAGCGCCGCCAGGCTCGCGCCACAGCCCAGCGCGGCGCCGATCTCTTCGGCCAGCGTGCGGATGTAGGTGCCCTTGGTGCAGCGAACGTCGAGTGTCACGGTGCCAGCCTGCACCGAGACGATGTCGATGGCATGAATCGTCACGCGGCGGCTCTTGCGCTCGATCTCGATGCCCTGCCGGGCGTATTCGTACAGCGCCTTGCCTTCGTGCTTGAGCGCCGAGTACATCGGCGGCATCTGGTCGATCTCACCGACGTAGGCGGCGCAGGCCGCGGCGATCTGCTCCGGGCGGATGCCGTCGGCGTCGCGCCGCTCGATCACCTCGCCCTCGGCGTCGCCCGTCGTCGTGCGGATGCCCAGGGCCAGCGTGGCGAGGTAGCGCTTGTCGGCGTCAAGGCTCAGCTGGCTGAACTTGGTGGCGGCCCCGAAGCACAGCGGCAGCAGGCCGGTGGCGAGCGGGTCGAGCGTGCCGGTGTGGCCGGCCTTCTCGGCGCGCAGCAGCCACTTGGCCTTCTGCAGCGCGTCGTTGCTCGACAGGCCCAGCGGCTTGTCGAGCAACAACACGCCATGCAGCGGCCGGCGCTGCACCCGCACCCGGGGCGCGCGCCCGCTGGCCTGGGCTGGCGCGTCAGCGGTGACGACCGGCTCAGTCATTCGGCTCCTCGCCGTCATCGGCTGCGCGGTTGGCGTTGGCCTTGCTGATGAGCGCGCTCATCTCGGCCGCCCGCTCCGTCGTGCGGTCGAACTGGAAATGCAGCGTCGGCACGGTGTGGATCTGCAGGCGCTTGAACAGGCCGTTGCGCAGGTAGCCGGCAGCCTCGTTCAGCGCTTCCTGCGTCTGCACCGGGTCACCGATCAGCACCGAGAAGAACACCTTGGCATGGGCGTAGTCCGGCGTGACCTCGACCGCGCTGATCGTGGCCATGCCGATGCGCGGGTCCTTCAGCTCGCGGATGAGCTCCGCCAGATCGCGCTGGATCTGGTCAGCGACGCGAAAGCTGCGGTTGGGGATGGCGCGTTTGTGTCTCATGCTGGCTTCCCTTCAAAGAACAAACCCCGCCCGGCGGGGCGGGGTTTGGCCCCGGGGTTCGGGTGTTCAGAGCGTTCGGGCCACTTCCTTGATCTCGAAGAACTCGAGCTGGTCGCCCTCGGCGATGTCGTTGTAGTTCTTGAGCTTGATACCGCACTCGAAGCCTTCCTTGACTTCGCGCACGTCGTCCTTCTCCCGGCGAACCGACTCGACCTCGCCCGTGTAGACCACGGTGTTGTCGCGCAGCAGGCGGAAGCGGGCGCCCCGGCGAACCAGGCCGCTCGTGACCATCGAGCCCGCGACCGTGCCGATCTTGGACGCGACGAACACCACGCGGATCTCGGCGGTACCGAGCGCTTCCTCGCGCTGCTCGGGGGCCAGCATGCCGGACATCGCCTTGGTCACATCGTCCACGGCGTCGTAGATGATGCTGTAGTAGCGCAGGTCCACCGCGTTGCCCTCGGCCAGCTTGCGCGCGCCGGCATCGGCCCGCACGTTGAAGCCGATGATGACGGCCTTGGAGGCGATGGCGAGGTTGATGTCGCTCTCGCTGATGCCGCCGACCGCTGCGTGAACGATCTGCACCTTGACCTCGGCGTTGCTGAGCTTGAGCAGCGAAGCGGCCAGCGCTTCCTGCGAACCCTGCACGTCGGCCTTGATGATGAGGGGCAGCGTCTGCACGTCGCCCTGGCCCATCTCGTTGAACATGTTCTCGAGCTTGGCGGCCTGCTGCTTGGCCAGCTTGACGTCGCGGTACTTGCCTTGACGGAAGGTGGCCACTTCACGGGCACGACGCTCGTCGGCCAGCACCATGAACTCGTCACCGGCCTGCGGCACTTCGGTCAGGCCCTGGATTTCCACCGGGATGGACGGGCCGGCTTCGGTGGACGCCTTGCCGTCTTCGTCCAGCATGGCGCGGACGCGACCATAGGTGGAGCCGGCCAGCACGACGTCGCCACGCTTGAGCGTGCCGCTCTGCACCAGCACCGTCGCAACCGGGCCGCGGCCCTTGTCCAGCTTGGCTTCAATCACCAGGCCCTTGGCCATGGATTCGACCGGCGCCTTCAGTTCCAGCACTTCAGCCTGCAGCAGCACCTGCTCCAGCAGCTCGTCGATGCCCTGACCGGTCTTGGACGAGACGCCCACGAACGGGGAGTCGCCGCCGAAGTCTTCCGGCACGACCTCTTCGCCGACGAGTTCGCTCTTCACGCGCTCGACGTTGGCATCCGGCTTGTCGATCTTGGTCATGGCGACCACGATCGGCACGCCGGCCGCCTTGGCGTGGTGGATGGCTTCCTTGGTCTGGGGCATGACGCCGTCATCGGCCGCACAGACCAGGATGACGATGTCGGTGGCCTTGGCACCGCGCGCCCGCATGGCCGTGAAGGCCGCGTGACCCGGGGTGTCCAGGAAGGTGATCATGCCGCGCGGGGTTTCCACGTGGTAGGCGCCGATGTGCTGCGTGATGCCGCCGGCTTCGCCCGCGGCCACGCGGCTGCGGCGGATGTAGTCCAGCAGCGAGGTCTTGCCGTGGTCGACGTGACCCA
>RXJW01000016.1 GCA_003963005.1 Burkholderiales bacterium | reverse complement strand
GGAGTGGTCCGCAATACGTGTCCACAGAACCTGTATTGGGGGCGGCCTTGCAATCACTCAGTCACTTTGCGTGGCGTCAACTCTCCTTAACTACAAGGTCAAGCTGGCCCTGCTCGAAAAGGCCATCCCGTTCACCGAGGAGTACGTCCAGACGCACTGCCATGACGACGCCGTGCTGAGCTGCTCGCCACTCGGCAAGGTGCCCTTCATCAAGACGCCGCAGGGCGCGCTGTGCGAGAGCCAGGTCATCCTGGACTACCTCGAAGCCGCCTACCCCGACACGCCGCGACTGATCCCGGCGGACCCGTTCGCGGCCGCCAAGGTGCGCGAGTTGATCACCTACATCGAGCTGCACCTGGAGCTGGTGGCGCGCGAGTTGTACGCCGAGGCCTTCTTCGGCGCCAAGGTCAGCGACGGCACCAAGCAGCGCGTGGCGCGGTTGCTGCCGGCGCACATCGCCGCGTTCAAGCGGCTGGCCAGGTTCGGCCCCTTCGTCGCGGGGGACAGCTTCACGATGGCCGATTGCGCCGCCTGGGTGAGCCTGCCGCTGGTGGCGCAGGCCAGCAAGATCGTGCTCGGCGAAGACCTGCTCGCCGCCGGCGGCATCGACTGGAAGCCCTACGCCAGGATGATCGGCGAGCGTCCGCACGCGCAGCGCGTGGCCGCAGACCGCAAGGCTGATCAGGACAAGCTGCTCGGCAAGGCCTGAGCCACCCCGCGGGCGGCTGCCGGGGTGGCGCCCATCACTTCGTCGGCGGCAACAACTGGATGGGCCCGCTGCCGGACAGGATCTGATCAGCCCGCAGGCGCTGCAGCAGTTGCGAGGCGATGTCGTCCGCCACGCCGTCGTTGAACTGGCCAAAGCCCAGGGTCGCCATGCGGATGCTGGCCTGCCAGTAGGGCGGCGCACCCGCGGCATCGCGCAGGGACGCGGTCACCACGAGGGTCTGGCCTGTACGGCTGCTGTAGGTGGCCGACGCCGGCGCAATGACCAGCAGGCTCTCCTGGGGCTGCAGGCTGTCGGCACCGGGACTCCACCAGCGCGCGGGCAGGCCGTTCAAGGCCATCGTGCCGGTCAGCCGGCGCTGCAGGCTGGGTGCGAGTTGATCAAGATTCTTCTGCCCCAGGTCGCCCGCGATGTTCCCGGCAGCGAACGAGCCGGCCGCGAGGGACACCGCCACCTGCCGGGGTGCAGTGCGCGGCGCGTTGACGACGACGCTGCTCACCTGCGTCGACACACAGCCCCCGAGCAGCGCCGCGGACAGCACGGCCACTGCGCCCAACAGCGCCCGGCGCTGCCATTCGATTCGAGGCGTCATGGGATCAGGGCTCCTGGCTGGGCGGGCCGCTGCGCACGAGCCGCGTGATCGACACGTATTTGCGCGACAGGCCCGACGTCATCGCGCGGCCGCCGAAGCACTGGGCCGCCATGTTGCTTTCGGGGTTGCTGTGCGGCGACGCCGTCAGATAGTGGGTGTTGCGATCCACCTCGGGAAAGATCAGCGGCGTGTCCTTGGCCGACTGCTGGCAAGCCACCTCCAGCATGCCCGCCAGCTCACCGATCTCCGGGAGCC
The DNA here is from genome assembly GCA_003963005.1 of Burkholderiales bacterium. Lineage (GTDB taxonomy): Bacteria > Pseudomonadota > Gammaproteobacteria > Burkholderiales > Burkholderiaceae_C > Pelomonas. Next base: position 1,295 of record RXJW01000016.1, on the reverse strand, counting down.
GCCACCCCGCCGCACGCGCCCGCACGTCGTCCATCATCAGCTCCACCGGCAGGTGCTTCCTGCTGCCGCGGCACCAGGCATTGCCGTCATCCCAGGTCTGCCCATGGTCACAACGCTGCCAGGTGAGGTCCGCCTTGGCGTCATAGACCTGGCCGCCCACGACACGAAAACGCTTCTCCAGGTACGCCGGCTCCAGCTTGGGCAGCGGCGGCAAGGTGATGGTCGTCGTCGTCGTGCCCGGCGACGCTGCGGGGGCCACCCCCGTCAGCGGCGCCGCCTTGGGCCAGCCGGCAGGTTCACTGGCGGCCTGAGACCAGGCCAAGGAGGTCAGGCCAAGCGCGCCGACCAGGACAAGGAGCTTCGACAAAGAGTGCATGGGCAGAACCGTCACGCCGACAGGGCGCATTCCGCGCGACGGATGGTAGGGGCCCTGCGGCAACGGGCCGGGCCGCCGGGTGTCGAGCAATTCACGGTTGGGGCAAGGGATTTCTTCGAGCTGTCGGTTTGCGTTCAAGTCCGAAATGAGTCTCGGCCTGAATCAGGCCTTTAGCCGCCGCCGCGTCAAGCAGTCCCGAAGCCGTTAGTCACTCAAAGCTGAATTCTGCGGTGCCATCGTCATTCAAGTCTGAATTGTTGTGGACCCCTCGCATGCCAGCGATGGCATCAAGCCGGTCGTGACCCGGCGCGCGGAACACATTGCTAGTAGGCCTGGCCGGCAGAAGGCCTCGAGATTCGCCGCGCGGGGTGCGGACTAGCATGGATGAATGGATACCGACCTATTGACCAATCCAGGGTTCTGGCTCTCCATCCTGATGATCGCCTTGGCATGGGTATTCGGCACCGCGCTCAAGCGAGCAGGCGCGCGCCGGCAGCGCGCTCGCAAACAGGGCTAGCCGCACGCTCCTCCAGCAAAGAGACGCGCTACGCGATTCAGTCAGTCAGCGCTATGCAGGGCGGCCTTCCGTCGCCTCGCTCTCAGCGGCCTTCACCATTCAGAGCAGGTGTCCCATCGACGATCACCTCTCGATGACCTCGACCCCCAGATACCCAGGAGGCGGGGGAGCGAAGCGGGCACCGCTTATCGCGTTGCCTACGCGTTGTCAAGCGATCTGATAATTTCTGGTAATTGCCGATAAAGCCGTGTGGCGGCCCGCGGGCGACGGCGGAAGCCTCGAGCTCGGCGCTCGCCGTGAGTACTGTCGTAAGCGCGGCCTGACGGCCCTCTTGACGGAGGCGCGGTAACTCAGATGTCCAGCACGTGGCGCAGCAACCCGAAGCCCACGCGCCACTTGGTG
>RXJW01000123.1 GCA_003963005.1 Burkholderiales bacterium | reverse complement strand
TGTTCTCGCGGGCGATGATGTTGGCGCCGATGGCGGCCTGGATGGCCACGTCGTACATCTGGCGCGGGATCTGCTCGCGCATCTTGGCCGCCACCGCGCGGCCGCGGTACTGGCTCTGGCTGCGGTGGACGATCATGGCCAGCGGGTCGACCTTGTCGCCGTTGATCAGGATGTCGACCTTCACCACGTCGGCCGCGCGGTACTCCTTGAACTCGTAGTCCATGGACGCATAGCCGCGGGACGCGGACTTCAGCTTGTCGAAGAAGTCCAGCACGATCTCGGCCAGCGGGATCTCGTAGGTCAGCATGACCTGCTTGCCGTGGTAGGCCATGTTGAGCTGCACACCGCGCTTCTGGTTGGCCAGCGTCATGACGACGCCAACGTAGTCCTGTGGCATGTAGAGGTGCACCGTGACGATCGGCTCGCGGATCTCGCGGATGCGGCCCGGGTCGGGCATGCGGGAGGGGTTCTCCACCTGCATCACCGTGCCGTCGTTGAGCTCCACCTCGTAGATGACGCTGGGCGCGGTCGTGACGAGGTCCTGGTCGAACTCGCGCTCCAGGCGCTCCTGCACGATCTCCATGTGCAGCAGGCCCAGGAAGCCGCAGCGGAAGCCGAAGCCCAGCGCCTGGCTCACTTCGGGCTCGAAGCGCAGCGAGGAGTCGTTGAGGCTGAGCTTTTCCAGCGCGTCGCGGAGTTGGTCGTACTCGCTGGCTTCGGTCGGGTAGAGGCCCGCGAACACCTGCGGCTGGATTTCCTTGAAGCCCGGCAGGGCTTCAGTGGCCGGGCCGGCGTTATTGGGCAGCTTCTTTTCGAGGGTGACCGTGTCGCCCACCTTGGCGGCCGCCAGTTCCTTGATGCCGCAGATGATGAAGCCCACTTCGCCGGCCTTCAGGCCGTCGCGGTTCTCGCTCTTGGGCGTGAACACGCCGAGATGCTCGATCGGGTAGACCGAGTTGGTCGCCATCATGCGGATGCGCTCGCCCTTGCGCAGCTCGCCGTCCACCACGCGCACCAGCATCACGACGCCGACGTAGTTGTCGAACCAGGCGTCGATGATCATGGCGCGGGGCGGCGCGTCCGGGTTGCCGCGCGGCGGCGGCATGCGGGCGATGACGGCCTCCAGGATCTCGTCGATGCCCATGCCGGTCTTGGCCGAGCAGGGAATGGCGTTCTCGGCGTCGATGCCGATGACGTCTTCGATCTCGGCTTTGGCGTTGTCCGGGTCGGCCGACGGCAGGTCCATCTTGTTCAGCACCGGCACCACCTCGACGCCTAGGTCGAGCGCCGTGTAGCAGTTGGCGACCGTCTGAGCCTCGACACCTTGCGAGGCATCCACCACCAGCAGCGCGCCCTCGCAGGCCGACAGCGACCGGCTCACTTCATAAGAGAAGTCGACGTGCCCGGGCGTGTCGATCAGGTTGAGGTTGTAGACCTGGCCGTCCTGCGCCTTGTATTGAAGTGCAGCGGTCTGCGCCTTGATCGTGATGCCGCGCTCGCGCTCGAGGTCCATCGAGTCCAGCACCTGCGCTTCCATCTCGCGATCGCTCAGGCCGCCGCAGCGTTGAATGATCCGGTCGGCCAGCGTGCTCTTGCCGTGGTCGATGTGGGCAATGATGGAGAAGTTGCGGATGTGGTTCATGCTGACTGCTGCGCTGCGGGGCCGAAGTCACAACGGCAAGGCCGTTGCGTTGGCGGCTCATATCGCGCGGCGATGTGAGGGCCCCTGAGGGCCGTGCCGTAAACAAAAAAAAGGCACGTCGAAGAGGCGACGTGCCTTCCAACAAAAGGTATGGCAACTGCTTGTTGGGCTTCCATTGTAGCCAAAAGGACCGGCCGGGAAACCGCACCAGCATTGGTTTTCCGGCCGTTGCAGGCTGCCAACAAGGATTTTTAACCACAGGTTATCCACAGGTGCCTGTGGATCGCCTGTGGATCAAATCGGGGTGCCGCCGGGGAGTGTCGATTCCCCCTTCTGACACCGCCATCAGAGGCGCATCGAGGCCTTATTTTAGCGGCCCGAGCGAACAATCGGCCGCGCTGACACCAAAGTTAGCCGGCGCCAACTTCCAGGAGCGGTGGACAACCGACCGGTCGGTCCGCCCGGGCATGCCGCATCGCGGAAAGCCCGAGCCGGCCGCCAAGGTTTCGGCTCGCTCAACGCGCGGGCTTGAGCAGCACGAAGCTCACCACGTCGTCGCGGCGGACCACCAGGTTGATGACCTTGGCCTTGTCCTTGTCGGCCTTGGCGATCTGCGCCTGGAAGACCTTGACCGACGTGACCTCGACGTTGTCGACCGACAGGATCAGGTCGCCTTCGCGCAGGCCGGCACGGGCCGCCGCCCCGGTCGCGCTGTCCACGCGGATGCCGGCCTTGAGCTTCAACTCCTTGCGCTGGGCATCGGTCAGCTCGGACACCTTCAGGCCGAGCGCGGCGCTCGGTGCGGCGGCCGGGGCCGGCTCGCTGGCGCCGCCATCGGCCGCGCCGCCCGCACGCTTGCTGCGCTCGTCTTCGCCGACCGTGACGACGATCTCCTTCGTGGTGCCGCGGCGGAAGACCGTCAGCGTGGTCTTCGCGCCGGGCTTCACGTTGGCGACGAGGCGACGCAGGTCGGCGGCCTTCTCGACGATCTTGCCGTCCACCTTGGTGACCACGTCGCCACCCTCGATCCCGGCTTTCTCGGCCGGGCTGCCCGCGATCACGGAGCGGATGACGGCGCCCTGCGCCTTGCCCAGACCGATGGCCTCGGCCACTTCCTTGGTGATGTCGTCGGGCAGCACGCCCAGGTAGCCCCGCACGACTCGGCCGCCGGCGCGCAGCTCGTCGGCCACGCGGATCGCGTCCGCGATCGGGATCGCGAACGAGATGCCCATGTAGCCACCATTCTGGCTGTAGATCTGGGAGTTGATGCCGATCACCTCGCCGCGCATGTTGACGAGCGGCCCGCCGGAGTTGCCCGGGTTGATGGCCACGTCGGTCTGGATGAGGGGCAGCAGGTCGCCCGTGTCGCGCTGCTTGGCGCTGATGATGCCGGCGGTCACGGTGTTCTCGAGGCCGAAGGGCGAACCGATCGCCATGACCCATTCGCCGACCCGGGCCTTGTTGCTGTCACCGACCTTCACGACCGGCAGGCCGGTGGCCTCGACCTTCACGACCGCCACGTCGGAGCGCTGGTCGGCACCGATGATCTTGGCCTTGAGCTCACGCTTGTCGGTGAGCGTGACGATGACTTCGTCAGCCCCCTGCACCACGTGGGCATTGGTCAGCACATAGCCGTCGGCACTCAGGATGAAGCCAGAGCCGACGCCGCGGCGCATCGGGCCATCGTCGTCCGGCGTGCCGCCACCGCGGGGGGCACCGCGGCGCTGGTTGGGCACGGGGATGCCGAAGCGGCGGAAGAACTCCTGCATCTGCTCGTTCATCTCGCCCTGGCCCTCGGTCACCTTGACCTTCTCGGCGGTGCGGATGTTGACGACGGCCGGGCCGACGCGCTCGACCAGTTCGGCGAAGTCCGGGAGTTCGCGCGGTTGCGCCACGGCTGGCGCCTGACCCAGGGCGAGGGCCAGCGCCAAGGTGGCACCGGACAGCAGGAAGCGCGTGCGCGCGGGCAGGTGACGAATCTCAGCGTGCATTTCGAAGTTCCAGGGTCTGGACGGATACGGAAGGGACAGGACAGATCGGTGAGCGGCAAGCCACTTCAAGGCCCGGGCCGGGACGCCGCCGGCTCCGGCAGCGCCAGGCCCCAGTCGATGACGTTGCCATCCGGCGCCGGATCGCCCGCGAGCGTACGGCCAGTGGCCGTCTGCGCAAAGCTGAGCCCGGACAACCCTTGTGCGTGTGGTGTCTGGATCGGTGCAGCGGCGACGACGGCGCCCGAAGGCGCCGGCGGGCGCAGCAGGCCGATGCCGACGGAGATTGCAACGAAGGTGGCGGCCACAGCGAGCGGGGCCGTCCACTCCCGCACGCGGGAGCGCGCCGGACGTTCGTCGGCCGAGCGGGCATGCAGCGCATCCAGCAGGGCCTGCGGCGATTGGTGCAGCGGCGGCAGGTCAGGCGCGTGCAGGCCGTCCGAGGTCGCCTGCCAGGCCGCCCAGGTGTCGCGCAAGGCCGGGTCCTGGTCCCAGGCCGCCCGCACGCGCGCCCAGTCGCCCTCGGTGGCCTGGCCATCCATCAGCGCCGACAGCGATTGTTTCAGCGCATCGTCCAGCGGGCTCACCATCGCCCCCCTCCCCGCCCTTCGAGCAAGGGCCGCAGGCGCGCCGCCACGGCTTCGCGCGCCCGGAAGATGCGCGAACGCACCGTGCCGGGCGGGCAGGACATCAGGTCGCCAATCTCGTCGTAGCTCAAGCCATCCACCTCTCGCAGCAACAGGGCCCGGCGCTGTTCTTCCGCCAGGGACTCGACCGCCTCGTTGAGCTCGCGCGCCAGTTGGCGGCTGGCGAGCAGGGCTTCCGGGGTCGCATCGTCGCTTGGAGCGGGATCGGTGCCGAAAGTTCCCTCATCGTCATCCGGGGCTTGCACGAGCTTGAGACGCCCGCGCTGTCCGTGGTGGCGCTTGGCGGCGTTGACCGCGATCCGGTAGAGCCAGGTGTAGAAGGCGCTCTCGCCTCGGAAGGCCGGCAAGGCGCGGTAGGCGGCCAGGAAAGCCTCCTGCGTGAGGTCGGCCACGTCGGCGCTGTCGTGCACGCTGCGGGACAGCAGCCGCTCGATGCGACGCTGGTACTTCAGCACCAGCATCTCGAAGGCGGCGCGGCTGCCCGCCTGGGCCTCGCGCACCAACAGCAAGTCCGGGTCGGCGCTCACTGGTGCACCCTTCGCGCTTCGCGCTGTCCCGCCAGGCGGGAGCGAGCTTGCTTGGGACGGCCCCGCGCGGCGCTCATGCGTCGAGCACGCGGGAGGGCGCGGCGTAAAGCGTCGCGCGCAGGGCACCCCAGGTCGAGGCCTGCTGCGAACGTGCCAACGGCAGCCACACCGGTCCGGGGGCGGCGCGCAGCAGCAGCCAGTGATCGAGGTCGATCAGCACGTCGAGGTGTACGCGGGTTTCGTCATCGGACCCGGGCTCGGTGAGCCACCAGGCTTCGCCGTCCCAGCGCAAGCGCCGCGGCAGCGACGCCGCCTCCCGCCAGCCCCAGGCCGCAGCCACAGGCACAGCGGCCAACGCCGGCCATGCAGCCGGGACATGGGCCATTCCCCAAGCCGCCAGAACGGCCGCCGTGACCGCTGCGATGGCGGCCACCGACGACTGCACCGCCCGCTGCGGCTGCACCTGCACGACGACGGGCGGCGTGCGTCGCATCGCCGGCGCGCGCGGTCAGACGCGCTTGAAGATCAGCGTGCCGTTGGTGCCGCCGAAACCGAAGTTGTTTTTCGCAGCGACGTCGATCTTCATCGGCCGCGCCTCGTTGGCGCAGTAGTCCAGGTCGCACTCGGGGTCCTGGTTGAAGATGTTGATCGTCGGCGGCGCGACCTGGTCGCGCACGGCCAGCGCCGTGAAGACCGACTCGATGCCGCCCGCGCCGCCCAGCAGGTGGCCAGTCATGGACTTGGTCGAGCTGACGACCATCTGCTTGGCGTGGTCGCCGAAGGCCAGCTTGATCGCATTGGTCTCGTTCACGTCGCCCAACGGCGTGGAGGTGCCGTGGGCGTTCATGTAGTGGACCTGGTCGGGGTTGATCCCCGCGTTGCGCAGCGCCGCGCGCATCGAGCGCTTGGGGCCGTCGACGTTGGGCGCGGTCATGTGGTACGCGTCGGCACCCATGCCAAAACCGGCCAGCTCGCAATAGATCTTGGCGCCGCGCTTCTTGGCGTGCTCGTACTCTTCGAGCACCAGCACGCCAGCGCCCTCGCCCAGCACGAAGCCGTCGCGGTCCTTGTCCCAGGGGCGGGACGCGGTGGCGGGGTCGTCGTTGCGGGTGGAGAGTGCCCGGGCGGCGGCGAAACCGCCGATGCCCAGCGGCGACACGGCACCTTCGGCGCCGCCGGCGATCATCACGTCGGCGTCACCGTACTCGATCAGGCGCCCGGCTTCACCGATGGCGTGCAGTCCCGTGGTGCAAGCCGTCACGATCGCCAGGTTGGGACCCTGGAAGCCGAACTGGATCGACACGTGCCCCGAGATCATGTTGATGATCGAAGCCGGAATGAAGAACGGCGAGATGCGCCGCGGGCCGCGGTTCACCAGCTCGGTGTGGGTGTCTTCGATCAGCGGCAGGCCGCCGATGCCCGAACCCACCAGCACGCCGATGCGCTCGGCCTGTTCTTCGGTCAGTTGATCTCCGGTGGGAATGCCGGAGTCCCGCACCGCCTGCATCGCCGCTGCCAGGCCGTAATGGATGAAGTTGTCCATGTGCCGGGCTTCTTTGGCGGGGATGTAGTCCTCGATGTTGAAGCCCTTGACCTCACCCGCGAAGTGGCACGCCAGGTTGCTGGCATCGAAGCGGGTGACGGTGGCAATGCCGGAACGGCCGGCGAGGATGTTGGCCCAGCCCTCGGCAACGGTATTGCCGACAGGACTGATCAGGCCAAGGCCGGTAACAACGACGCGGCGACGAGTCATGCGGTGCGGATCAGAGTTGCGGGAGAAGGAAGGTGCTCAGGCCTTCTGGTGCTTGACGGCGTAGTCGATCGCCAGCTGCACGGTGGTGATCTTCTCGGCTTCCTCGTCGGGGATCTCGATGCCGAACTCGTCTTCGAGGGCCATCACCAGCTCCACGGTGTCCAGCGAATCGGCGCCCAGATCGGCGACGAAAGCCTTCTCATTCGTGACGTCGGCTTCCGCCACGCCGAGTTGCTCGGCAATGATCTTCTTGACTCGTGCTTCGATATCGCTCATGAAACTCCTCCAGGAGAGGTTTGCAGAAAACAGCCCGCCATTCTACGGGCTCTAGATGGGCACCCCTAAATCGAGGCGACCGGCCCGGAATCAGGCCATGTACATGCCGCCATTCACGTGCAGCTCACTGCCCGTGATGTAAGCACCGCCCGGTGACGCCAGGAAGACGACGGCCGCCGCGATTTCCTCGGGCGCGCCCAGGCGGCCCAGCGGGATCTGCGACAGCAGCGCGGCCTTCTGGGCTTCAGGCAGCACGTCCGTCATGTCGGTGGCGATGAAGCCCGGCGCGACACAGTTGACCGTGATGCCCCGGCTGCCCAGCTCGCGGGCGAGCGACCGGGTGAGGCCCGCCACGCCGGCCTTGGCCGCGGCGTAGTTGGCCTGGCCGGCATTGCCGGAGGCGCCCACGACGGAGGTGATGTTGATGATGCGGCCCGAACGCTGCTTCATCATCGGCTTGGTCGCGGCCCGCGCCATGCGGAAGACAGCTTTCAGGTTGGTGTCGAGCACCGCGTCCCACTCCTCGTCTTTCATGCGCATGGACAGCATGTCGCGCGTGATGCCGGCGTTGTTGACGAGCACGTGCAGGCCGCCTTCCTGGGCGACGATCGCGTCGACGGCCGCCTGGCTGGCAGCCGCATCGGTCACGTTCAGCACGATGCCGCGGCCGCCGTGGGCGGCCAGCGCCTCGGTGATGCCGGCCGCGCCGGAGTCGGTGGTGGCGGTGCCGACGACGCGCCAGCCGTCCTGGGCCAGGGCCAGTGCGATGGCGCGGCCGATGCCGCGGCTGGCGCCGGTGACGAGGGCAACGCCCTTCGCGGTGGATTCAGTCATGGTCAAGCTCCCAGCAGGGTGCGGGCCTCGGCGAGCGAGGCGGGGTCGAAGACGCAGGCGGCCTGCAGTTCGGCATCGATGCGCTTGGCCATGCCGGTCAGCACCTTGCCGGGGCCGGACTCGATGACGTGGCCCACGCCGCGAGCCTTCAGAGCCTGCACGACCTCCACCCAGCGGACCGGGCCGAAGGCCTGGCGGTAGAGGGCGTCGCGCAACGCATCGGCCGAATCGGTCACGGCGACGTCGATGTTGTTGATGACCGGGAAGGCCGCAGACTGGAACTGCACCGTCGCGAGCTTGTCCTTGAGGCGTTCGGCCGCGGGCTTCATCAGGCTGGAGTGGAAGGGTGCCGACACCGGCAGCGGCAGCGCGCGCTTGGCACCGGCGGCCTTCAGGATCTCGGCGGCCTTCTCGGCGCCGGCCTTGCTGCCGGCGATGACCGTCTGCTTGGGGTCGTTGAAGTTGACCGCCTCGATGGCCTCGCCCGTCTCGACGGCCGCCTGGGCGCAGCCAGCCCGCACCGCGTCGCCGTCCAGGCCCAGGATGGCGTACATGGCGCCCGCACCGACCGGCACGGCTTCCTGCATGGCCTGGGCACGGAAGCGCACGAGGGGCAGTGCGTCGGTCAGGCTCAGGGCGCCGGCCGCCACCAGCGCGGTGTACTCGCCCAGCGAATGGCCGGCGGCGGCCACCGGCTGCGCGCCCGTCTCGGCCACGAAGGCCCGCCAGCAGGCGATGCCGGCCGTCAGCATGACAGGCTGGGTGTTGGTGGTGAGGTCGAGCGGCTCCTTCGGGCCGGCATGGATCAGCGCGGCGATGTCCTCGCCCAGGGCGGAGGAGGCTTCGTCGAGCGTGCGGCGGACTTCGGGATGGTCGCCCCAGGCGTCGAGCATGCCGACGGCCTGCGAGCCCTGGCCGGGGAAGACAACGGCAAAAGGTGCGGTCATGGGTGTGGTTCCAGTTCGAGATCGGGTGCGCCGGGTCGTGGCCTGGCGCGAGGGCGGCTTGCTAGTACTTCAGCAGGGCAGCGCCCCAGGTAAAGCCACCGCCGACGCCTTCGAGCATGACGGTGTCACCGCGCTGCACGCGGCCCGAGCGCACGGCGGCGTCCAGGGCCAGCGGCACCGAGGCCGCGGAGGTGTTGCCATGCTCGTCGACGGTGACGATGAGCTTGTTCAGGTCCATCTTCAGCTTCTTGGCCGTGCCCTGCATGATGCGGATGTTGGCCTGGTGCGGGATGAGCCAGTCGATGTCGGCATCGGTCAGCCCGGCCTTGTCGAGCACCGAGCGGGCGACCTTCTCCAGCACGCCCACAGCGACCTTGAACACAGCCTGGCCGTCCATCTTCAGCAGCGGCGTGCCCAACACCTGGCCGCCCGAGACCGTGCCCGGCGTGCACAGGATGTCGACATGGCGCGAGTCGGCATGCAGCTCGGTCGCCAGGATGCCCGGCTCGCTGCTCGCACCGAGCACCACGGCGCCGGCGCCGTCGCCGAACAGCACGCAGGTGGTGCGGTCCTTGAAGTCGAGGATGCGCGAGAAGACCTCAGCGCCGACGACAAGCGCCTTGTTGGCCGCGCCGCTGCGGATCATCGAATCCGCGACGGTCAGCGCGTAGACGAAGCCGGAGCACACCGCCTGCACGTCGAACGCGGCACAGCCGTGCACGCCGAGCTTGCGCTGGAGCAGGCAGGCCGTGGACGGGAACACCATGTCCGGCGTGGACGTGGCGACGATGATCAGGTCGATCTCTTCGGCCGCCGTGCCGGCGGCTTCCAGAGCCGCCTGCGCAGCCGGGAAGGCGAGGTCGCTGGCGCCCTGATCGGGCGCTGCGAAATGGCGGGCGCGGATGCCGGTGCGCTCGACGATCCAGGTGTCCGAGGTCTCGATGCCGTCGGCCGCGAGGCGCTCGGCCAGGGCTTGGTTGGTCACCCGGTCGGCCGGCAGGAAGCTGCCCGTGCCGAGGATGCGCGAGTAGCGCGGGGAAGTGCTTGCAGTGGAACTCAAGAAAGGGCCTCCGTGCTACGCAGGACGTGCCCGAGCGCCATGGGGCGGTCGTGCAGCGCTCACGCAGCCTGCGCGACGGTTGTCGCGTTGTCTCCGGCATCGCCTGCCTTGGCCTGCAGGGTGGCGACGATGCGATCGTGTACCCGGTCCAGCAACCGGTTGCGGGCGGCATCATAAGCGCGGGCCAGCGCCATCTCGAACGCGAAGGCGTCGGCCGAGCCGTGGCTCTTGAACACGAGGCCGCGCAGGCCGAGCAGCGCGGCACCATTGAAGCGGCGGTGATCCACGCGGCGCTTGAAGGCCTTCAACACAGGCAGGGCGAGCAGCGCCGCCAGCTTCGTGAAGAGGTTGCGGCTGAACTCTTCCTTGATGAAGGCGCCGATCATCGTGGCCAGCCCTTCGGAGGTCTTGAGCATCACGTTGCCGACGAAGCCATCGCACACGACGATCTCCGTCGTGCCCTTGAAGATGTCGTTGCCTTCGACGTTGCCAAAGAAGTTCAGCTGACCGGCAGCACCGGCGGCGCGTAGCAACTCGCCCGCCTGCTTGATGGTTTCGCTGCCCTTGATGGCTTCCTCGCCGATGTTCAGCAGGCCGACGCTCGGCTCCTCGTTGCCCTCGACGGCCGCAACCAGTGCGCTGCCCATCAGCGCAAACTGCAGCAGGTGTTCCGCCGTGCAGTCGACATTCGCGCCGAGGTCGAGCACGGTCGTGAAGCGCCCCTGCTGGTTGGGCATGACGGTGGCGATGGCGGGGCGGTCGATGCCGTCCAGCGTCTTGAGCAGGTAGCGCGCCACGGCCATCAACGCGCCGGTGTTGCCCGCAGAGACGCAGGCGTGGGCGAGTGCCGGGTTGCCATCACGGTCAGCCTTCAGTTGCTGGATGGCCACCCGCATGGAGGAGTCGCGCTTGCGACGCAGGGCGACCTCGACCGGGTCGTCCATCGTGACGACTTCGCTCGCGGCGACGATGCGGCAGCGCGGCCAGGCCGCGGCGGCGGTGAGGGCTTCCGGCTTGCCCACCAGCAGGAGTTCAGCGCCGGGGTGCTTGTCCAGGAACGCGCGGCAGGCCGGCAGCGTGACCGAGGGGCCGTGGTCGCCGCCCATGCAGTCGACAGACAGGCGGATCGGCTCAGGCAAAGTGGCGGTCATGTCAGTGGTTTTCGTGAGCCACAAAGACCAAACCCGGCGCTGCGCGGTACGCAGGCCGGGTCGGCAGATTTTTCGATGGTGTGGCGCCGCACCGGGCAGCGCCGGGCATCATCAGGCCGCGTCGGCCTTGCTCTTCAGCACCTTGCGGCCACGGTAGAAACCGGTCGGGCTGATGTGGTGACGCAGGTGCACTTCGCCGGTCGTCGGCTCGATGGCCGTGCCCGGGGTCGTGAGCGCATTGTGGGAACGGTGCATGCCGCGCTTGGACGGCGACTTCTTGTTTTGCTGAACGGCCATGAGATTCTCCGAATTCTGCGGAACAGGGTGCGGGGTTTGGGGTTGCGACCCCGGGGAGTGAGAACTGAGCTCGAACTCCAGGCCGCAGAAAAGCCCACGATTGTAGCACCGGTTCGGGAAATCGCCAAGCCACGTCGCGGTAGAGATCCGATGAGGCCTGGGATTTCATGGCAGGTCAGCCATCGCGCCGCTTCAGCGCCGCCAGCTTGGCAAAGGGGTTGGGTCGCTCTTCTTCCTCAGCAGCGTCTTCTTCGGCGGGCACCGGCAGCGGCTTCGGGCAGACCTCATGCCGCGGCACCAGCGGCAGCGCCAGCAGCAGTTCGTCCTCGATCAGCTCCCGGGCGTCCAGGTGCCGGGGAAGCGCCAGCACGTCGTCGTCGCTGTCCACGTCCAGGGCCGCGGCCTCCGCCTCGGTGTCGACGAAGCGGATCCAGCGATCGATGTCGATGTCTTCCGTGACCGGCTGCAGGCAACGCTGGCAGGTCAATGCGACCTGGCCCGCAGCCGCCAGGTGCAGCCAGGTCTGGGCCTTGCCGCCCTTGGGTTGGCGGATCTCGCCTTGCAGCGCCCAGGTGATGGCCGGCCAGCCGGTGGCCGGAGCCTCCGGCGCCGCGGAATCCGCCAGGCGCTCGAGGGACGCCGCCGGCCAGGTACCGTCCAGGCTGGCGCCATCCTGGGCCAGCGCGGCCACGTCGAGCTTCTCGGGAACAAAGGCGCGCGATCTCATGGCCCCGAGTTTAGGCGGGCGAGAATGTCAGGATGCCTTCATTGATCCTGGCTTCCACCTCGCGCTACCGGCAGGAACTGCTGGCCCGCCTGCGCCTGCCCTTCGAGGCGGTCGCGCCGCAGGTCGATGAAACCCCGCTGCCGGGCGAGGCACCGGCCGCGCTGGCCGAGCGCCTGGCGCTGGCCAAGGCACGGGCGGTCGCAGCCCTGCAGCCGCAGGCGGTGGTGATCGGTTCCGACCAGGTCGCCGACCTCAACGGCGAAGTGCTGGGCAAGCCCGGCTCGCACGACGCCGCACACGCGCAACTGCGTCGCATGAGTGGCCGCGAGGTGGTGTTCCAGACGGCGGTTGCCGTGGTTGCCCCCGGGCTGGCCGCGATCGAGCGCGCCGAGGTGCGCGTGCGCTTCCGCGATCTGAGCGACGCCGCCATCGACCACTACCTCCACGCCGACCAGCCCTACGACTGCGCCGGCAGCGCCAAGGTGGAGAGCCTGGGCATCGCGCTGCTGGACGCGGTCGAATCGGATGACCCCACAGCGCTGATCGGCCTGCCGCTGATCCGCACCTGCCAGCTGCTGCGCCGCGCCGGCCTGGAGCCGCTGGCATGAGTGCCAAAGGCCGCCTGATCCTGATGCCCAACACGCTGGACTTCGGCGTGGACGATTCGCTGGACCTGCGCGAGGTGCTGCCGCAGCGGGTCATCGAGCAGGCCGCGCGGCTGTTGCACTGGGCCGCCGAGAACGCGAAGACCACGCGCGCGCTGCTCAAGCGTGTGGATGCCGTCACGCCGCTGGCCCAGGCGTTGCAGGCGGTGCAGATCGCCGAACTGCCCCGCACGCCCAAGGGCGGCAAGCCGGGAGCCGACGACAGTGCCGCCTGGCGCGCGCTGCTGGCGCCGGCCCTGGCCGGGCACGACGTGGGCCTGATCTCAGAAGCGGGCCTGCCCGCCGTGGCCGACCCGGGTGCACGGCTCGTGGCGCTGGCCCATGAGGCCGGCATCGAAGTGGTGCCGCTGTCCGGCCCGAGTTCGCTGCTGCTCGCCCTGGCGGCCAGCGGCCTGAACGGCCAGAGCTTTGCCTTCGTTGGCTATCTGCCGGTGGACGCCGCCGCTCGCACGGCCCGCATCCGCGAACTGGAACAGCTCTCCGCCAAGGCGCAGCAGACGCAGTTGCTGATCGAGACACCCTACCGCAACGAGGCCATGCGCCAGGCGCTGCTGGGCGCACTCAAGCCCGGCACGCGGCTGTCGATCAGCGTCGGGCTGACGCTGCCCGGCGGCTGGACGCGCACCGCCACGGTCGCGGACTGGAAGCGAGGCGCCCCTGCCCTGCCCGACCGCATCCCGGCGGTTTTCGCGCTGCTCGCTTAGTTTTCGGCCGAGGCGGGCTTCTTGGCGCCGAACAGCGCGGCCACCTGCCGCTTGGGCTTGATGTAGCTCGACAGGCCCTTGCCGACGGTCGGCGCGGCCGCCTTGGCCTTCTCCCAGGCGGGAGCCTCGCCGCTGGCGCTGGCCTCGTAGGGCTTGTCGAAGAACGGGTCCTTCGGCGCGGCGGGCGGGCGGTAGGCCGGGCGCGGTGCGGCCGGGCGGGCCTCCGGGGCCTCGCTCTCTTCCGCGCGACGGCGCTCGAAGCGCGGCGGGCGGCTGTCCTGGAGCTCGAAGGCGTCCAGGTCGATCTTGCGCTTGATGAGCTTCTCGATGTCCGCGATCAGGCGAGCGTCGGACTTGGTGACCAGGGTCACCGCCAGCCCCGAGGCGCCGGCACGACCCGTGCGGCCGATGCGGTGGACGTAGTCTTCCGCGTTGAAGGGCACGTCGAAGTTGAAGACGGCCGGCAGGTCGGCGATGTCCAGGCCCCGGGCGGCCACGTCGGTCGCCACCAGCACGTCCATTTCGCCGCGCTTGAAGGCTTCGAGCGCCTTCAGACGTTCGTCCTGGGACTTGTCGCCATGCAGGGCGGCGGTGCGCAGGCCGTCGCGCTCGAACGCCCGGGCCAGGCGGGCCACGCCGAGCTTGGAGTTGCCGAACACGATTGCCTGGCGGATCGCGCGGTCCTTCAGGATCTGGCGGATGACGGCGCGCTTGTCGTCGTCGGTCACGCTGTAGAAGCGCTGCTCGACGGTGGACGCCGTCTGGTTGGGCCGTGCGGTCTCGACCAGGATCGGGTCCTGCAGGTAGCTCTGGGCCAGGCGCTTGATCTCGGGCGAGAAGGTGGCCGAGAAAAGCAGCGTCTGGCGCGCCTTGGGCAGGAAGCTCAGGATGCGCTGCAGGTCGGGCAGGAAGCCGATGTCGAGCATGCGGTCGGCTTCGTCGAGCACGACGTACTCGACCTGGTTGAGCACGCAGTTCTTGGCTTCGATGTGGTCGAGCAGGCGGCCCGGCGTGGCGATCAGCACCTCGACGCCGGCCTTGAGCGCGGCGGTCTGCGGCTTCATGTCGACACCGCCGAACACGACGAGCGAGCGCAACTGGGTGTGCTTGGCGTACTTCTTGACGTTGTCGGCGACCTGGTCGGCCAGTTCGCGCGTCGGGGCCAGCACCAGCGCACGCACCGGGTGGCGGGCGGGCGAGACGCTCGGGTTCTCGTGCTTGAGCATGCGCTGCAGCAGCGGGATCGAGAACGCAGCCGTCTTGCCGGTGCCGGTCTGCGCGGCGCCCATGACGTCGCGGCCCTGCAGCACGATCGGGATCGCCTTGGCCTGGATGGGCGTCATCGTCAGGTAGCCGGAATCGGCCACCGCGCGAAGCAGCTTGGCATCCAGCGGCAGGGTATCGAAACGGGCAGGCGCGGGCGCCTCGGCAGGCGCCGCGACGGCGGACTCGGGGTTTTCTTGCATCCGGCGATTATCCCGGATGCCCGGAACCTACTCCGTGCGGGTGATCGGCGGCTGTCCGTCAGGGCGGGAATTGAGGACCATCCAGCGCGGCGTGCGGAAGCGCACGATGCGCCAGTACAGCAGCACGTAGCTGGCCACGAACAGCCCCAGGATGATCTGCAGCATGACGGTGTCGTCCCACCAGATCGTGGCGGGCACGACCGACAGGCTGCACAGCACCCAGAGGTAGGGCGCCGTCAGCGCATTGCGCCGGGTCAGCACGGCCGCATCCTTGCTGCCCAGCGCCCAGCGCATCAGGCGCCGGTAGATGAGGCTGTGCAGGTGGATGCCGTCCGGCATGCCGACCGGGCGCCCGCGCACGAACTTGCGGCGGTACATCGAAAACACCGTCTCCCACACCGGGTAGGCACACAGCAGCAGCGGGAACATCGGCGAGACGTCCGGGTTGCGCACGAGCAGCAGGATGGCCAGCTCCGACAGCATGAAGCCGAGGAAGTAGGCCCCGCCGTCGCCCAGGAAGATGAGGCCGAAGGGGTAGTTCCACATGAAGAACCCCAGCACCGCGCCGATGACTGCGATGGCGACCGCCGCCACGAGCTGGTCGCCTGCCTGCAGGGCCACATAGGCCAGGCCGGCCAGCATGATGGCCGAACACATCGAGGCCAGGCCGTTCATGCCGTCGATGATGTTGATGGAATTTGCCACGCCGCTGACCACCAGCAGGGCCAGCAGATAGCCGCCCACGGCCGTGCCGGCGATGAGGTCCAGCCCCGGAATGGCGGTCTGCTTGATCTGGGCGCCGAGCAGCCAGGCGCCGAGTGCCGCCGCCATCAGCGTGGCCAGCATGCGCCGCAGCGGGCTGACCCGCTTGGTCAGGTCTTCGATGACCCCGGACGCGAAAGCCGGGATGCTGCACAGCAGCAGCATCAGTGCCAGATGCCGCATCGCCGGGAAACGCCAGGCGAGCAAGGCGATGCCGAAGGTGAAGCCGCTGAAGATGGCGATCCCGCCGATGCGCGGCACCGGGCGGGAATGGAACTTCTGAGGCCCGGACAGATCATGGTCCGCCGACAGCACACCGTGCAGGTGCGATGACCGGATGATCAGCAGCGTCGCCGCGGCGGCGAGGGCAAAGCTCAGGGCGAGGATAGGAAGCATGGACGTCGAGCGGGTTGCTGGCTTGCAGGTGCGGAGGTCCGCCGCCGATCAACCCGAGACCCGCAGTGTAGCCACGGCGCCCCACGCGCCTTGGCGCGGCGATGCGCTGGCTAGAATCCGCGCCGCCCTCCGTCCCTCGATGGAGGGCCTCACACTGCCCCATCTCACGCGAGCCTTGTCAATGAACATCAGCGCCCCCAGGAAGCACAACCCGGATTCGATGGGACGCAGGCGCACCGGGGGACATCGGATGCAGGCGTGGATGCTGCTGGTGGCGCTGGCCGTCGGGGTCGGGCTCCAGGCCCCGGCGCGGGCCGCCGACGATGCCAACGAGGTCACGCCGATCGGACCGGTCAAGCTGGTCTCGCCGAACCGCCAGAACAACACGAGCGCGAATGACGGCCAGACCCAGGCGCCGCTCACCCCTTCGCAGCGGGACCAGGTCATCCAGCAGCAGCAGCAGATGCTGTTGCAGCAGCAGATGTTGCTGCAGCCCCTGCCGGGCCAGCCGCTCACGCGGGAGCAACTGGCGGCGCGGGCGGCCCAGCAGACCGAGTTCGAGCGCTTCGTGCAACGCCTCGTGGGTGACGACGTCGAGATCCGCCGCTTCGGCGCCGAGCTGATGACGCCCGCCGTGCCGCAGCCGATGGAACTGCTGCAGCCCTCCCAGCGCCAGAGCGCGGCGGCGATCGGTGAAACGTCCAGCCAGGTGCCGGCCGACTACGTGCTCAGCGTCGGGGACGAAGTGCTGCTCAACATCTGGGGCGCGGTGGAAGCCGATCTGCGGCTCGTGGTGGACCGCAGCGGCCGCATCACGATCCCGCGGGTCGGCCCGGTGCTCGTGGCCGGCGTGCGCTATGCCGACCTGAACGGCACGCTGGAGCAGCGCGTCGGCCAGGTGTTCCGCAATTTCCGCCTCAACGCCTCGCTGGGCAAGCTGCGCAGCATCCGCATCTACGTGACCGGCTTCACCCAGAAGCCAGGCGCCTACACGGTCAGCAGTCTGTCGACCATCGTCAACGCCCTGGTGCAGGCGGGTGGCCCGTCCGCGTCGGGCAGCTTCCGCAACCTCGAGCTGCGCCGCGGCGCCAAGCTCGTCAGCACCTTCGACCTGTACGACCTGCTGCTGCGCGGCGACCGCAGCGGCGACCGCGTGCTGCAGGCCGACGACGTCGTGCACATCGGCCCGATCGGCCCGCAGGTGGCGCTGATCGGCAGCGTGAACCGGCAGGCCATCTTCGAGCTCAAGCCGGGCGAGACCGTCAACGACCTGATGCTGATGGGCGGTGGCCTGAGTGCCGCCGCTGACCGCGGCCGCGTGGCTGTCGAGCCGATGGACAAGCGCAACGATGGTCGCATCCTGGAAGTGAAACTGCCGCAGCAGGGCAACCTGGCGCTGCAGGGCGGCGACATCGTGCGCGCCTTCAACCTGCTCGACACGGTGCTGCCGCAGTACCGCCAGAACAAGCGGGTGCGGGTGGACGGCGAGGTGCAACGCCCCGGCGAGTACATCCTGCCGCCCAACAGCACGCTGGGTGACATCATCAAGGCCGCTGGCGGCCTCACCCCCGCTGCGTTCATCTACGGCGCAGAACTCAACCGCGAGAGCGTGCGCATCACGCAGCAGGCCCAGTACGAGCGTGCGCTGCGAGATCTGGAAGGCGAATTCACCCGCGTGATGGTCAAGCCGCGGGCCAACACGACGGCCGACGACCCGACCACGCAGAGCAACCGGGGCCAGGCCTCCAGCCGGCTCATCGACCGCCTGCGCAGCGTCAAGCTCACCGGTCGCGTGGTGATGCAGCTCACGCCCGGTGCCACGAGCCTGCCTGAACTGGCGGTGGAAGACGGCGACCGGCTCACCATCCCGGCGCGCCCCACCACGGTCGGCGTGTGGGGCAGCGTCTACAACACCGGCAGCTACAGCTACACCAACGGCGCAAGCATCGAGGACATGCTGCGCCTGGCCGGCGGCCCGACACGCGGCGCGGATGCCAGCAGCACCTTCGTGATCCGCGCGAACGGGAGTGTCGTGAGTTCCCGCCAGCAGAACAGCGGCTGGTTCAACTCGTCGACCGGCCTGGGCACCGTGAGTGCGCAACCCGGCGACACGATCTTCGTCCCCGAAGACCTGACCAAGGTCACCTTCAGCCAGGAGGCGAAGGAGTGGACGCAGATCCTCTACCAATTCGGCCTGGGTGCTGCGGCCCTGAAATCTCTCAAGTAATCGACCATGAACAGCACCCCCACCACCGCGTCGACGAACGAGGCGGCGACATCGGCGGCGGCGCACGCGGCTGACGAGTTCCCGGTCGGCGCCGTGTTCGCCGCGCTCTGGCAGCGCCGCCTCCTGCTGGTGGGCGCACCGCTGCTGGCCAGCGTCGTCGCGCTGGGCATCAGCTACCTGATCACGCCCACCTTCTCGGCGCGCGTGAGCTTCATGCCGCCCCAGCAGCAGCAAAGCAGCGCCGCCGGGGCACTGGCCTCGCTCGGGGCGCTGGCCGGTCTGGCCGGCGGCGGCGTGCGCAACAACGGCGACCAGTACGTCGCGCTGGTGCAGAGCGTGACCGTGGCCGACCGGCTGGTCGAGCGCTTCGACCTGGTCAACAAGTACGAGCGCAAGTTCAAGATCGACGCCCGCAAACAGCTCGCCGAGAACACCCGCGTCACCCTGGGCCGCAAGGACGGGTTGATCACGCTGGAAGTCGACGACCACGATCCCAAGACCGCCGCCGACATGGCCACGGCCTACGTCGAGGAACTGCGGGCGCTCACCGCGCGCCTGGCCCTCACCGAAGCCCAGCAGCGCCGCGCGTTCTTCGAGAAGCAGCTCGGCCAGGTCAAGGAGCGTCTGACAGCCGCCCAGCTGGCGCTGTCGACCTCCGGTGTCAGCCTGGGGGCCCTGAAGGCCGAGCCCAAGGCGGCGGCCGACGGTGTGGCCAAGCTCAAGGCCGAACTGACGACGGCCGAGGTGAAGCTGCAGGTGCTGCGCCGGGCGATGTCCGACAACGCCGCCGAGGTGATCGCGATGTCGACCCAGGTGCAGGCGCTGCGCGGCGAACTCGCCCGGCTCGCCCAGAACGAGGCACCGGCCAACCAGTCGGGCTACATCGCGGCCTATCGCGAGTTCAAGTACCAGGAAGCCCTGTTCGAGCAGATCTCGCGCCAGTACGAAATCGCCCGCATCGACGAAAGCCGGGACGGTGGCCAGTTGCAGCTGGTGGACGCCGCCGAGGTGCCGGAGCGCAAGACCAAGCCCAAGCGCAGCTACTTCATGATCGCCGGCTTCGGCCTGGGCTTCGTCGCCTGCGCGATCTGGGTGCTCGTGCCGGTGCTGCGCAGCCGCCGCCCGGCCTGACGGCGGGCCGGCGTCAGGCGCCCGGCTTGCGCCAGACCTTGCGGTTCACGTAGCCGGTGTAGCTGACGATGATGCGCAGCACCTTGTCGGACACGTTCGCCGGCGCGTAGTCGTTCACCAGCCGCAGCAGGCGCTCGTCGCCCCGCGGCTGGCTCTCCAGGATGCGCAGCCCGTCGAGCACGCGCTCGACGTCGAAGCCCACCATCATGACGGCGGCCTCCTCGAAGCCTTCGGGCCGCTCATGCACCTCGCGCAGATTCAGCGCGGGGAAGTTGAGGATGGACGACTCCTCGGTGATCGTGCCGCTGTCCGACAGCACGGCCCGCGCGCTGCTCTGCAGCCGGATGTAGTCCAGGAAACCGAAGGGCTTCATGAACTGCACCTGCGGATGCATGGCCTGGCGGGCCAGCAGCGCCTCCAGGCGCTTGCGGGTGCGCGGATGCGTGGAGACGATGACCGGCTCGTCATAGCGCTCGGCGAGCGTGTTCAGCAGGGTCAGCAGACGTTGCAGGTTTTCCGGCGCGTCGACGTTCTCCTCGCGGTGCGAGCTGACGACGAAGTAGCGCCCCGGCGTCAGGCCCTGGCGGGCCAGCACGTCGGAGGCGTCGATGCCCGGCCGGTAGTGCTCGATGACCTCGCGCATCGGGCTGCCGGTCACGATGACCTGATCGGGCGGGAAGCCCTCACGCAGCAGGTAGTCGCGCGCGATCTGGCTGTAGCTCAGGTTGATGTCGGCGGTGTGGTCGACGATGCGGCGGTTGATCTCCTCCGGCACCCGGAAGTCGAAGCAGCGGTTGCCGGCCTCCATGTGGAAGATCGGCACCTTGCGACGCTTCGCGGCGATGGCGGCGAGGCAGCTGTTGGTGTCGCCCAGGATGAGCAGGGCATCCGGCTGCGTCTCGGCCAGCACGCGGTCGACGTTCTGGATGACCTGCGCGATGGTCTCGGCCGCCGTGGCGCCGGCGGCTTCGAGGAAGTGATCGGGCTTGCGGATGCCCAGGTCGCTGAAGAAGACCTCGTTGAGCTCGTAGTCGTAGTTCTGGCCGGTGTGCACGAGCACGTGCTCGGTGTGCTGGTCGAGCTGCGCGATGACGCGGGACAGCCGGATGATCTCCGGCCGCGTGCCCACGACGGTCATGACCTTAAGCATTCACGGCCTCCCGGATCAGGTCCAGTTGCAGCAGCACCTGCTTGACCTCGGCCACGCTCAGCCGCTGGGTGTTGTGCGAGGTGTAGTCGTCGATCTCCGAGATCGCCGTCTGGCCCTCGACGAAATACTTGGCGTAGTTCAGGTCGCGCGAATCCGCCGGGATGCGGTAGTAGCCGCCCAGGTCCTCGGCGCGGGCCATCTCCTCGCGCGACACGAGCGATTCGTACAGCTTCTCGCCATGGCGCGTGCCGATGATGTTGACGGGGTTGTCCTTCTGGAGGAGCTGCCGCATTGCCTCCGCCAGGTCGCCCACGGTCGAGGCCGGGGCCTTCTGCACGAAGATGTCGCCGGGGCGGGCGTGCTCGAAGGCGTACAGCACCAGGTCGACCGACTCTTCGAGCGACATCAGGAAGCGGGTCATCGTCGGGTCGGTGATGGTCAGCGGCTTGCCGTCCTGCAGCTGCTGCAGGAACAGCGGGATGACCGAGCCCCGCGAGGCCATCACGTTGCCGTAGCGCGTGGCCGACAGCACGGTCTTGGCCGGGTCGCACAGCCGCGACTTGGCCACCATGACCTTCTCCATCATGGCCTTGGACATGCCCATCGCATTGATCGGGTAGACGGCCTTGTCGGTGGACAGCACCACCACGCGGCTCACGCCCTGCGCAATGGCCGCACGCATGACGTTCTCGGCGCCGATGACGTTGGTCTTGACGGCCTCCATCGGATAGAACTCGCACGAGGGCACCTGCTTGAGCGCCGCGGCGTGGAAGACGTAGTCGACGCCGTTGAGCGCGTCGTGCACGCTGTCGTAGTCGCGCACATCGCCGATGTAGAACTTGACCTTGTCGCTCTTCAACGCGATGCGCATGTCCTCCTGCTTCTTCTCGTCGCGGCTGAAGATGCGGATCTCGGCGAAGTCGGATTTCAGGAAACGGCTCAGCACCGAATTGCCGAAGCTGCCCGTGCCACCGGTGATCAAGAGGACCTTGTCTTTGAACATGGAAACGTCTTTCAGGGTTCGATTCAGCCGAAGGCGCGCATCTGGCGCACCAGTTCAGGCCAGGAGGGCGGCGCGTAGCCGGTGGCCGCGCGGAACCGGCTGGAGTCCAGCGAGCGGTCGATGACGAGCTTGTCGTCGGGCGAGATCAGGTTGTCGCGTCCGTATTCGGCCGCCACCAGGCGCAGCAGGCTGTATTTGTCGATGGGCTCGGCCGACACATGCCAGGTGCCGCGCAGCTCGGGGTGAGGCACGACATGGTCTTTCATGACCTGCGCCAGGGCCACGGTGGGCAGCCCCGAGAACACCGCCTTGGTGAAGCCCCGCACTGGCCCGGTCTGCGACAGGAACCAGCCCACCAGCCCGTGGGCGCTGGCCAGCTCGTGGCCGATGATGGACGTGCGCAGGGTCACGGCGTTGTCGTAGTCCACCTCGCCCATCAGCTTGCTGCGGCCGTAGAGGTCGTCGGCATCCGACGGGTCGGTCTCGACATAGCCACCCTTGGCGCCGGAGAACACGCAGTCGGTGCTGACGTGGATCAGCCGGGCCCCGGCCACCTGGGCCAGGCGGGCCAGGCGGTGCGGCAGCAGGGCGTTGATCGGGATGGCGGTCAGCGGGTCATCGGCCTCGGCCAGCTGCTTGACGATGCCGATGCAATTGACCACCAGGGCCGGCCGCACCTGGGCGAACAGGCGCGTCAGGCTGTCCAGGCTCTCCACGTCCACGCCGGCCACGAACTGCGCTGCAGGCGCCCTGGCCTGCAGGGTCGGGATGACACCGGCACCGCGCACCGAGCCGAACACCTCGTAGGCGGGGTCGGCAGCGAACACCCGCAGCACGGCGTTGCCCAGCATGCCGCTGGCCCCCAGGACCAGCAGGCGTGGCTTGTTGCTCGTCATTGCACTTTCTCTTCTTGGCTGTGGCGCGCCGCGACGGCGCTCCTCATGTGTTCCACCAGGGCCTGTGCCAGCCGCCCGGGCTCGTAGTGTTCGGCGTAGTAGCGCCGCCCCGCCTCGCCCATGCGCTGGCGCTGCGCGGCGGGCATCGCCTGCAAGGCCTGCGCCGCCTGGGCCAGGGCCTTGGCGTCCTCGGCGGCACAGGCCAGGCCGGCACCCGCCGCTTCGACCACCCGGGCGCCCTCACCGTCCATCGAAGCCAGGATGGGCCGGCCGGCGGCCAGGTAAGCCTGTATTTTGCTTGGAACCGTGCGGCTCAAGGCCGGCCCGCCGATGAGGCTGACGAGCAGGGCATCCGCCTGCGCGAACACCGCCGGCATCTGCTCGGGCGGCAGGCGGCCGGCCAGCTGCACCTGCCTGAGCCCGCGGGCGGCGACCTGCTCGGCCAGCCAGGCATCGCGCGCGCCGCTGCCCACGAGCACCCAGCGAATGCCGCTGTCGGCACCCAGCTGCTCGGCGGCATCGAGCACGCAGTCCAGCGACTGCACGGTGCCCAGGTTGCCGGCGAAGACGATGTTGAAGGTGCCCGCCGGCAGTTGCAGCGTCGTTGCCGCGTGGGCTCCGCTGGCGCCGGCCCGGTCACCGGGGTTCTCGTGCACCCGCACCGGCGTGCGGCCGGCCATGGCCCGCACGGGTGGGATGAAGGCCGGTGACTGCACGAGCAGCAGGTCGCTGCGCCGGTAGATCCAGCGGACGACCACCGCCACGGCGGCGAGCAGCCGGCGGTTGCGCACGAAGCCGGTGATCTCGAGGCTGTCCGGCCACAGGTCCTGCACCCAGACGACCAGGGCCGCGCGCTTGATCCACTTCAGCACGATGGCGGCGATGGCCTGCAGGATCGGGCTGGTGCCGTACACGAAGATGGCATCGAAGCGCTGCCCACGCAGGGCCCACGGCCCGAGCAGCGACGCACAGGCGAGGAACGACAGGTAGTTCAGCACCAGCCGCCGCGCACCGCCCGGCCCGCGCGGCAGCAGCGGCACGCGCACGATCTCGTAGCCCTCGTGCCGCTCGCGCTGCACGCCGCCGGCGCGGTAGCCGGGAAACAGCGCCCCCTCCGGGTAGTTGGGCTTGCCGGTCAGCACCGTGACCTCGCAGCCCTGCTCCACGAGCGACTGCGCCACCTCGTTGATGCGGAAGGACTCGGGCCAGAAGTGCTGGCTCAGCAGCAGGACCTTCATGCGTCCGGCGCGAAGAGGGCCTGCAGGAAGCCGGCGGCCAGCGCGGGTTCCAGCGGCGGCTCGGCCTGCCCCAGGAAACGCTGCACGGCGCGGGCGATCGACACCGCCGAGGCCGGGTCGAAGGTCTGCGCCGGCTCGCAGACGTCGCGCACGAAGTCGAGCTCGCCGGCGAGGATCGGCAGCCCTGCCTGTCGCGCCTCGATCAGCGGCAGCCCGAAGGACTCGCCCTTGGACGGAAACACCAGGGCCCGCGCCTGGCGGTACAGCGCCAGCACCTCGGCATGCGAGCGCGGCCCGAGGTTGGTGATGTGCAGGCCCTGCTCGGACGCCTGCGCCTGCACCCACGCGGCCAGGCCGGCATCGCGCTCGCTCAGCGTCAGCGCCAGGCTCGGGCGCAGCCCTTGATCCGCCAGATGTCGCCACGCCTGCACGAGTGTGCGATGGTTCTTGTGCGCTTCGCCGTCGGCAACGTAGACGAAGTCCCAGGCCCGGCCCCCGGCCGCGGCCGGGGTGAGCGACGTCGCCGGGGCCGGCGGCGCGAACGGCAGCACACGGATGTCGGCCGGCTGCGGGCCGTACCAGGCCTGCACGGCGCGCGCCATCGACGGCGTCTGCACCCAGTAGCGGGCCACGCGCGAGCGCAGCCAGCGGCTGACCGCCTGCTCGAAGCGCAGCCGCTGCCGGGTCTTCCAGCCGAAGTCGGCCAGCGGCACCTGGCCGAGGTAGTTGCGGTTCTGCTGGAACAGCCACACCCGGGCAGCCACACGGCGCAGCGGCGGCAGGCCGTGGAAGCACAGCAGCCGGTCGCTCGCCCGGGCCTCGGCAGCCAGCGTGAACTCGGCCTTCAGGCGCGACCCCGCCGCCGCCTGCACCCAGGTCACCTGGGCGCCCTCGGGCAGGCTCAGCCGGGCCCGGGCCCGGTCATCCAGCCAGGCGACGAAAGGCTGGCCCGCGGGCCAGGCGGCCAGCAGCGACTGCAGCAGCACGAAGCCGCCACCCGTGTGCACATTGGGCGCGTACAGCAGCAGGCGCCCGGCCTGCGTCGTCACGGCTTGGGGCCTTCGTAGACGTCCTTCTTGCCCAGGCCCTGCGGCACGAGGGCGCGCAGGCCCTGGCGCAGGCCGTTGTCCGCCCGCGCCAGCAGGCGCAGCAGCGGCTGCTCGGGTCGGGCGCTGAAGGACGTGACGTTGAAATAGTCCGTGCCCGTGGGCGAGCGCGGCGAGAAGTAGTAGTTGGACACGCAGCAGCGCGTGCCGTCGGCCACCACCGGGCTGACCGAATGCCAGGAGGTCGGCGTCGTCTCCATGAGGGCCAGGCGGTTGAAGCGGCTCACCAGCGTGACGTTCTTCTGCACGCGCCGGTCCCAGAGTTCGAGGTTGCCGCCGTTCTCCAGCGTCCAGCCCGGCGTGACGTAATACAGCAGGTTCAGCGTGCGGTAGTAGCGCCGCGAAGCCTCGTGCGAGTTGTCGATGTGCGGGCCCAGGTGATGCCCCTTGACCATCGCACTCAGGCCGCCGGCGTAGAGGCTGCTGTCGGGAATCTGCTCGCGGATGCCGGTGATCTGCTCGACGATCGCCACGACCCGCGGGTCCTGCACGGCGAAGGTGATGTCCGCCATCAGCGGATCGAACTGGTCAAAGCGCTTGGAGGTGTACTTGCGCTCGCGAAAGCTGTCCATCAGCCGCATGGCCGACGGCTGCGGAAACGCACGATGGATGCGCTCGGCGATCTCGACCGGCAGCAGGTCGTCCACCACCACGTGGCGCACGCCCACCGCTTGGCCGGAGGCATCGAACGCGGCCCGCAGTTCCGCCAGGGAGGACGTCAGTCGCGCGCAGATCAGGTCGGTCAGCGCGGCTCTGGAGATGGGGGCAGAAGACATGGTCGGCGGGCAGTCACAGGCGCAGCCGCGGCGGGCGGCACTGTTCGATGAAGACGGTCGGCACCAGGAGCCGTCAGTCGCGCGAGGCAGAGGCGACGGCCACCTGGGCAGGGGGCTGCATTGTAGGCAAGGGCTCTGCCAAGACGCGGCGACGGCCGGCCTCCCGCAACCAGAAGTAAGCGTAGGCCGCGAGCAGCACCGGGCCGGAGAAGTAGCCCGTGCCGCGCAGCAGCAGGCCGACCAGCGCGCAGATCAGCACGCAAAGCATCAGGCGCGCCTGCTCCGACGCCAGCGGCGCCGGGTCGTGCAGCAGCCGCCGCCAGCGCCACGCGCGCCAGGCTGCCCAGCACCACAGCACGGCCGCGAAGTAGCCCATCTCGCTCAGCGCCTTGGACGCCAGGAAGGAACCGTCGTTGTAGTTGCCGTCGTCCAGGCCCAGCAGCTCCAGCACCTCCACGCCGTCCGTGACCGGGCGCGGCTCGCAGCCCATGCGGTTGAAGCCCAGCCCCCAGCCCGCCGAGTTCTGCAGGTTCTCGATGGCGAGCTCCCATCCCATCACGTAGACGACGCTGGACACGTTGGCTTCGGTGCTCTGGTTGCCCAGACTCGTGACCCGGTCGACGAAGTCGCCCCAGAACGGCGACACATAGGCCACGGCGGCGAACACCACCGACAGCACGCTCACCTGCACCACCTTCCAGAACCGCAAGTGCCGCCCATGCAGCGCCAGCCACATCAGCGCCAGGCCCACGGCCAGCAGCAGGAACAGCGTGGCGGACGCCGCCAGCCAGAGGCTGACCAGCGCGGCGACGATGCCGTGGCGGCGCCAGCGCGGCTCCGGGTCCAGGATCAGGAAGATCAGCAGCGGCGCAATCGTCAGTGCGAAATGGCTGGGCTCGGAGAAGAAGCCGCTGGGGCGGATGGTGTCCTTGGCGCCGGTGGCCAGCAGGTACAGCTTCTCGACGATGACGGCCACGACGAACAGCGTCACCAGCCGGGCCACGTCCCGCCTGGCCGACTGGGCGCGGCTGGCGACGGCCAGCAAGCACAACGCTGCCACGACGAGCACCAGCAGGATCTGGGAGGCCAGCGACTTGAACATCAGATCCTGGCAGGTGCCCATGGCCTCGCCGACCGCCGTGTGGGCCAGCAGCCCCACGCCGGCGACCGCCCCGAACACGAGGGCCTGCCACGTGGCCTTGCGCTCGGCGCCCCACAGCCAGCCAGCGAAGGCCAGGAACAGCGCCACCTGCGGGCCGACGCTGGTGGAGATACCCGCCGTCAGGGCCGGGGCGAGCAGGCCCACACCGACGATCAAGGAGGGTGTCGGGCGCCAGGGCGCGCGCGGGCTTGCGGCGGGCAATCGGCTCATGCTGCTCACGGGTGATGGCCGATCACGCGGCCCGCGTCGAGGCGCGCCACTGGTACCAGCTGCGCCGCAGCAGGCCGACGAGCACCTGGCGCCAGACGCCGAGGTCCAGCGCCAGGGACGGGCGGCGTCGCAGGGCCTGACCCAGGCACTTCAGCGCGTCGCCGACGCGACCGGACTGGCCGTGGTTCTTGGCGGCGAAGCTGTAGGCGCGCGCCAGCGACCGCACCGCGTCGGGCTGGGCGGGCCGTGCGGCCCAGTAGGCCTGCATGACCCGCACGATTTCCTCCGCGCGCGCCTGCGGCATCACCCGGAAGGACGCGGAGCCCTCGTGGATGCGGTATTCGGCCAGCAGTTCCGGCACGCGAACGAAGCCGCCCTGCCCGGCGGCGCGCAGCCAGAACTCGAAATCAGGCACCTGGCGCAGGTCGGCGCGCCAGCCGCCTTCGCGGTCGAACACCTCGCGGCGGAAGAACGCCCCCGGGCCGGGCTGGCAGACCAGGTCGACACACAGGCGCCGGGCATCGAAGGCTTCGGTGCGCGACTCGCGCAGGCGGCGCCCGTGCGCATCGATCAGCCAGAAATCGCAGTACGCCACCGCGGCCTGCGGTGCGGCCTGCAGCGCCTGCACCATGCGGCTCACCGCCGTCGGCACGAGGCAGTCGTCGGAGCTGAGGTAGGCCAGGACGTCACCCCGGGCCAGCGTCCAGCCGCGGTTCAGGGTCGCGGCCTGGCCGCTGTTGGCTTGCGTCAGCACCGTGAGCCGGCCGGGGTGCGCGGCCTCGTAGCGGCGGGCCACGGCCAGCGAGTCGTCCGTGGAGCCGTCGTCGATGACGAGGTACTCGAGCGCCGGATAGTCCTGCGCCAGCACGCTCTCGATCGTCGCCGCCAGGAATTCGGCCTGGTTGTAGACAGGGGTGACGAGGGTGACGAGGGGCTGGGACATGGGGCGGAGCGACGGCGCGGCGATTGTAGGCACCGGGCCCGGTCTACCGGCCGGTGCGACGGTCCAGGCGGCACAGGGCGAACAGCGCGGCGGCATCGGCCACCATGCGCAGCAGCCAGGCCATGGCGGCGCCCATCAGGCCCCACTGTGCCGAGAACAGCCACAGCGCGAGCAGGAACAGCGGCAGCTCCGCGCAGTGCAGCAGGGCCGGCGCGCGGAACCGGCCGGTGCCGTGCAGCCAGGTCAGCGGCACGTGGGCCAGGCAGTTGATCAGGATGCCGACCGAAAACACGCGCAGGATGGGCGCGCTGTGGGCCGCGAGTTCCGGCCCGATCCACCAGCGCAGCAGCGGCTCGGCGCCCAGGCCCAGCACCGCGCAGATCGGCAGCAGTACCACGAACAGGATGCGCACGGCCCGGTCGTACAGCGCCCAGGCGGAGGCTTCCTTGCGGGCGGCCTGCGCGGCGAAGGTCGGGAAGAGCACGGCCGTCAGCGCGCCCGGGATGATCCAGAGCTTGGTGACGATTTCCTGCGGCGTGGCGTAGTAGGCGACGGCCGCCGCCGACACGGTGGCGCCGATCATGAAGCGATCGACATAGCCCATGAACGGGCTGACGATGTTGCTCAGCGTCAACCACCCGCCCGACACCAGCAGCGGCTTGAGCCAGCTCGCCTCCCAGCGCAGCCGGCCCCGCAACTGCGGCAGCGCCCGCCACGCCAGCCACGCATGCGCAGCAAAGCCCACCAGCCGCCCGACCGCCAGGCTCAGGGTGATCAGCACGAGGTCGGGCCCGATCCAGTGCAGCACGCACCAGGGCCCGGCAAAGGTCCACAGCCCCATCGGCAGCCGCACGTAGTTCAGCACCTCGAAGGCGTGGCAGGCCTCCAGCATGCCGCGCAGGCCGGCCGTCAGCACGATGAAGGGCACCGCCAGGCCCATGACCCAGCAGGCCGTGATGGCCTCGTGCCGGTCCGGCAGGGCCTTGATCAGGTCCACCCCCCACGGGGCCAGCACCACCATCAGGCCACCGGCCAGGCCGCCCAGGGCCGTCATCAGCAGCAGGGCCGAGGCGCTGAGGGGGCCGATGCGCTCGGTGTCCTGGCGGTCGATGAGGATGGCGAGCTGCTGCGTCAGCGCGCGGCCGAGGCCGAGGTCGAACAGCCCGAAATAGCTCGTCACGGCCCAGACGAGCGTCAGCAGCCCGAATCGCTCGGGGCCGAGCCCGTGCATCAGCGCGGGGATGCAGACCAGGGCGAGCAGCAGCGGCGCACCGAGCCCGACCAGGTTGAGAAGCGTGTGCTTGGCGAGCTTCAAGAAGGAGGGAGCCTGCGGCTGCGGTGGAAGGCCGCGGATTGTAAGGAGGCGTTCCCCGCCCGGCGCCCCGCCGGCGCGGCCATGCACGCCCCATAAAATGCGGTCGCGCCATCCACGGTCGGGGTGGCAAGCGCCCGGCTGATCCGGGCCTTCCACTATCGCCACATGAAGCCGTTCCTTCTCCTGCCGGGCCTGGTGCTGTGCCTGCTCCTGGTCACCACGCCGGCCCACGCCTACGTCGATCCGAACGCGGGCGGCATGCTGTTCCAGCTGCTCGCGCCGGTGTTTGCGGGCATCGTCGGCGTCTGGCTGTTCCTGCGTCAGTGGATCAGCGCGTTCGCGCGCCGCCTGTGGCGACGCCTGACGGGCCGCAACGCTGAATGAACGCTTCGGCGAGCACCCGGCCCCTGCGTCCCGATCTCCCGCCCGCCCGACTGCGCACCGCCTTCGGCGTGGCGTTCGTGGCGCTCGGGCTCTTCTGGATGCCCTGGATGCTGCTGCGCCAGGTGGACGCCTTCCTGGCCTTCCAGACGCCCGCTGAGCTCGGCCGGGATGTCGCGCTGGCCCTGATCCTGCTCACGTTGCCGGCCCTGCTGCTGGCTGCCACATCGATCGGCATCGGCTGGCTGCTTCAGCGCCGGGGCCTGCCGGCCGAGCGTGCCGACGTGGTCGCCTGGGCCACGACCCTGCTGCCGCTGACCTGGATCTGCGTCTGGCAGTTCGGCTCGGCCAGCTGGGCGTGGCTGAAGCTGGTGACGGATGGCGACTTCGCCCTCTCGGCCACCGCGCGCCTGGCGGCCGTCAGCGGGCTGCTGGTGGTGTCGGTGTTGGCCCTGCGTGGGGGGCGCCTGAAGGTTTTTCTCGCCCGCCTCGTGCCGCCGCTGCGCAGCCTGCAGCGCGTGGCGATCGCGCTGCTGGTCGTGTCGGTCGGCTGGCTGATCGCCCATCCGCCCCGCCTCACGCTGCTGACGCCGGCCCCGGCCTCCGCGCCTCGCCCAGCGAACACGCCGGCCCAGCCGGACATCTACCTGCTCACGATCGACACGCTCGCGGCGGAAGACGCCGCCGTCTGCGGCGACGGCCCGACCACGATGCCCCGCCTGCGCGCCCTGGCCGCGCGCGCCACCTGCTTCGACCGCCACTACGCGAGCAGCAACTTCACGACCCCGAGCACCAGCACGATGGAGACCGGCGTGCTGCCCTGGACGCACTGGGGCGTGCAGATCGTCGCGAAGATGGCGCCGGCCATGCGCGGCCAGACCCTGGCCAGCCAACTGCGGGCACAGGGCTACGAAGCCCATTCCATCAGCGCCAACCTGATGGCCAGCCCGCGCCACCATGGCAGCTTCGACGAGTACACGACGCAGGCCATCGCCCCGTCGCCGTCCCTCGGCCTGCAGCCGCGGGTGGCGCTCAGCACGCTGGCCGACACGACGCTGCCGTTCTGGCTGTCGGGCCTCATTCCGCTGCTGGACACGCTGGACGTGCACCTCTTCCCCGAGCGCAGCCCGTTCGCGCCGGCCTACACCTACGACGCCGCCCTGCCCCTGCTCGCGGACAACGGGCGGCCCCGGTTCTTCTGGCTGCACACCCTGCCACCGCACGACCCCTACCTGCCGCCGCCCAGCACCAAGCACAAGCTGCTGCCCGAGGGTCAGCTGGACCGCTGGTCGGAGATGCTGGGCATGACGCGCTACCCGGCGCGCCAGCAAGCCCTGATCGACAAGCACCGGCTGCGCTACCGCGAATCCATCATGGGCGCCGACGAGGCGCTGGGCCGCTTCCTCGACGAACTGGACCGGCAAGGCAAGCTCGACAACGCGCTCGTGATCGTCACGTCCGACCACGGCGAATCCTTCGAGCGCGGCTACATCGGTCATGCGGGTGACTGGCTGCACGAGGCGGTCGTGCGGGTGCCGCTGGTCATCAAGCTGCCGGGCCAGCGCACCGGGCGCGTGGTGAGCACACCGGTGAGCCTGGCCGACCTGGTGCCCACGGTCAGCGACGTGCTGGGCCTGCCGGCCCTGCCGGGCGTGGACGGTCGCAGCCTGAAGCCCGCCCTGCTCGGCGGTGAGCTGCAGCCGCAGCCCGTGTTCACGATGGCGATGGAACGCCAGAGCCGCTTCCGCCCCCTCCGCGCGGGCCACTACGCGGTCATCGACGGCGACCTCAAGCTCGTGCTGCACCTCGCCGAGCAACGCGCCGAGCTGTACGACCTCGCGCAGGATCCACGCGAGCAGCACGACATCGCGGCCCGGCAGCCCGCCGTGGCAAAGCGCCTGCGCGGCCTGCTGGAAGCACGCCTGGCCGACGCCGAACGCCGGCGCGCCGCGCAGTTCGGCGGGTCGCCATGAGCCCGCTGCACACGCTCGATGCCGACCTGCTGCGCTGGGCCCGCAGCGGCCCGCCATGGCGTGCCCTGCCCTTCGGCACCCGCGCCCAGTTGCGCTGGCGTTCGGCCTGGGCGACGCTGAACCGCCGCCTGAGCGAAGCCCGCGTCTCGCAGGCCCCGGCGCTGGCGCCGCCGCTGTTCATCGTCGGCCCCTGGCGCAGCGGCACGACGGTGATGCACGAGCTGCTGACGGCGGCCACCGGCTGGCCCACGCCGCTGACCTGGCAGTGCATGAACGCGAGTGCCTTCCAGCTGCTGCCGGCGCCGCGCCAGGACGTGCGCATCGCGCGGCCGATGGACGGTCTCGAGATCAGCGCGCTGTCGCCGCAGGAAGATGAATTCGCCCTGCTCACGCTGGGCGTGGACTCCGCCTACCGCGGCTTCCTGATGCCCGAGCGCCTGCCCGAGCTGCACCACACGCTGGACCCGGCGTACTGGCACACCCACGAGGCCACGTGGCTGCCCCGCTTCGAGCGCTTCATGGCGGGCGTGCTCGCCACGGGCGGGCAGCCGGGGCAGCGGCTGATCCTGAAGTCGCCCAACCACAGCTTCCGCCTGCCGACGCTGCTGCGGCGCTTCCCCGAGGCGCAGGTGGTCTGGATGGTGCGCGACGCTGCCACGGTGTTCCACTCCAACCGCAAGATGTGGCAGTCGATGTTCGCCGAGCACCGCCTCACGCCGGGCGCGGGGGACGGCCTGGACGCCTTCCTGGGCGAGGCGCTTGAGCGCTGCGCGGACGTGCTCGACGGCCTGCCGTCGCAGCTGCCGGCCGGCCGCTGGACGGTGGTCGACCAGGCGGAGCTCGCCGCGGACCCGCGGGCCGTGGTCGCACGGGTGATGACCCACCTGGGCCTGCCCGCGGCGCCCGGCGATGCCCTCGCCAACGCCCTCGCGCGCACGAGCCGGGGGCGCATCGAACGCTACGACCAGCCGGCGCCGGCGGCGGCCGCAGCCGGCATCGCCGCGCTGGATGCGGCGCAACAGCGAGCGCGCTAGACGAGCGTGTCGAAGCTCGTGATGGCCATCATCACGGCCACCATGACGAAGCCGATGACCGCGCCGATCAGCAGGATGGCGATCGGCTCGATCAAGCCCAGCATGCGCTTTTGCAGCACCGCGGCGGCATCCCGCTGGCTGTGGCCGAGGGCCAGCAACATGCGCGGCAGCTCGCCGGAGCGTTCCCCCACGCGGATCAGGTTCAGCCGCGTGCGCGGGAACCAGGGCTGCGTCTCGAGACCGGCACTCAGGCTCTGGCCCTGCTGCAGGCCCTTGGTGGCGCGCTCCAGGCCCAGGCGCAATCGGTCCAGGCGAATCACGCCCTGGGCCAGCTCCATCGCGGTCAGGATGGGCACGCGGTTGGACAGCAGGCTGCCGAGCACCGTCGCCCAGCGGCCGATCTCGGCCTGCACGAGCCAGGGGCCCACGACGGGCACGCGCAGCAGCGCCTGCAGCAGCGCACGCCGGGTCGAGGCCCGCGACAGGCTGGTGACGACCAGGCCGATCGCCGCCGCCAGGATCAGCAGCGCCTCGAACAGATGGCCGCGCACATACACGCCGGACTCGATCACCCAACGCGACAGCTCCGGCACCTGCCGGCTGCCCTTGATCAGGTTGGCGAAGCGCGGCACCACGCCGACGAAGATGAAGAGCACGGCCAGCGAGCCGGCACCCACCAGCACGCTCGGGTAGATGAGTGCGCTGCGCAGGTCCTCGTTGGCCTTGCGGCTCAGTTCGAGCTGCTCGGCCGACTCCTGCAGTGCGCGTGCAATGTCGCCGCTGGCCTCGCCGGCCTGGGCCAGCGCGATGACATAGACCGGCATCTGCAGTTCGTCGATGCGCAGTGCGTCGGACAGGCGAGCGCCGCCACGCACCAGCGACTCCATCTGCGCCAGCGGCGCGCCGAGCGGCTGGCCTTCGTAGGCCTGCACGAGGCTCGGCAGCGCATCGCCGAGCGTCACGCCGGCCGTCAGCAGGGTGGCCAGCTCGCGCAGCAGCACCACCTGGTCGGCCAGCTTGATGCGGCCGCCTGCGGCGCGCTTCGCGGGCGCGGCGTTGCGGGCCTCCAGCCGGGTGGGCGTCATGCCCTGCGCGGCGAGCCGGCCGATGGCATCGGCGGCATCCGCCGCCTCCAGCTGGCCGCTGTGCGGCTGGCCGGCGGCGTCGCGGGCGGTGTAGTCGAATCGCATCAGGCCTCGGCGGTGCCGGTCGCGCGCAGCACTTCATCCATCATCGTGACGCCCTGCACCACGCGCAGCGCACCCTCTTCGGCCAGCGACCGGTAGCCGCCCTGGCGCGCCATCGCGACGAGCTCCGGCAGGCCGACCTCGCGGGAGATCGCATGCTGCATCTTGCTGCCCACGTCCATCATCTCGTAGATGCCGACACGGCCCTTGAAACCGGTGTTCTGGCAGGCCGGGCAGCCCACGGCACGGCGCCACTGCGGCAGCGGCGCACCCTCGGTGTGCTCGGCACGGGCATCGGCCAGGGCCGTGGCCAGTTCGGCGTCGCCGATGGCGGGTGCCTCGTCGGTTGGCACGGCACAGACCTCGCACAGCCGTCGCACCAGGCGCTGCGCCATGACCGCCCGCAGCGACGCGCCGACGAGGAAGGGCTCCACGCCCATGTCCACCAGCCGCGTGACCGCCGAC